>JBGQFO010000078.1:0-9343 GCA_041496945.1 Candidatus Limnocylindria bacterium
CAGCTCCGCACGCTCGAGAGCATCGGCGTCGGCCTGATGTTCGCCGCGATAAAGCCGCTCGGGCAGCTGCTCACGACGCTGCCCTTCGGCCCGAGCGCACCGGGGCGCACCGCCGGGCCGACCTTCGAGCTCTTCTACATCGGGGGCTATCTGCTGCCGCACCGTGACGCGGCCTGGACGCTCCTCGCCGAGCGGCTGCGGCAGGCCGCCGGGCTCGCGGCCCGCATCGAGCGAGACGGGCTAGCGTTGCGCGGTGTCGTCGCGGGTCTCGAGAAGTACGCCGCAAAGCTCGAAGCGCGCTAGGCCGCGCGCGAAGCGCACCGAGCGGCCGCGCTCCAGGCTGAGCGATCCGCGCCTGGACATCTGGCTGCTCGGCGCGCCCCGCGCCGAGATCGGCGGCCAGGTCGTGCGCACCGATACCCGCAAGGCCACCGCGCTCCTCGCGCTGCTCGCGGTCTCCGACCAGCCCCAGCGTCGCGCGACGCTCGCGGCGTTCCTCTGGCCCGACGCCGACGAGCAGAGGGCGCGCGGTGCGTTGCGGCGCACGCTGTCCGTGCTGCGGGCCGCGCTCGGCGATCGGTGGCTCGACGTCGACGGCGAGACGGTCGCGCTGGACGCGACCGGCCTGCAGATCGACGTGCGCGAGTTCCGCCGCACGCTCCGCGAGGGACGGCTGGCCGACGCGGCGTCGCTCTACCGCGGCGGCTTCCTGGAGGGCTTCTCCCTCCGCGACAGCGCGGCGTTCGACGATTGGCAGGCCGCCCAGGCCGACGCGCTGCGCACGGAATACGGCGACGCCCTCGCGAAGCTCGCGGCAGCCGCGACGGCGGCGGGCGACGACGCCGCGGCGATCGCTCATCTCAAGCGCCGCCTCGTCCTCGATCCGCTGCACGAGCCCGCGCACCGCGAGCTCATGCGTCTTCACGCGAAGACCGGCGATCGCTCGGCGGCGCTGCGCCAGTACCACGAGTGCGTGCGCCTGCTCGACGGCGAGCTCGGCGTCGCGCCGGCGGCCGAGACCCGCGCGCTGCGCGACGCGATCGAGGCAGGCTCCCCGCCGGGCATCGAGCCGCCGAACGCCGCCGCGACGGCTGAGGCCGTCGGCGACGTGCATACGCTGCACGGCGACTACCGCCGCGCGATCGAGAGCTACCAGGCCGCGCTCGCGAAGGCGCCGGCAGCGGCGCGCGGCGCGATCCAGCACAAGCTCGCGCAGGTCCACCACCGCCGCGGCGACTGGGCGAATGCCGAGCGGCACTACGCCGCGGCGCGCAAGGCGAGCGCGAACGGCGCAGAGCAGGCGCGGATCGAGGCGGACTGGAGCCTCGCCGCACACCGGGCCGGTGACGGCGTCCGGGCCAAGCGTCTCGCGACCGAGGCGCTTGGACTCGCGGAGCGCTCGCGCGACAGGCGCGCGCTCGCCCAGGCCCACAACATCCTCGGGATCCTCGCCGCCGGGAGTGCGGGCGCGAAGACGCACCTCGAGACGAGCGTGTCGCTCGCGAAGGAGCTCGGCGACCGCGAGGCGCACGTCGCGGCGCTCAACAATCTCGCGCTCGCGCACCGCCGCGCCGGCGAGCTCGACCGCGCGCGCGAGCTGACGGACCAGGCGCTCGTCGAATGCGAGGCCCTTGGCGACCGGCACCGCTCCGCCGCCCTGCACAACAACCTCGCGGACATCTTCCGGGCGCAGGGCAACGAGGCCGAGGCGATGCGCCACCTGAAGCGAGCGGTGCGGCTCTTCTCCGAGATCGGCGAGGCGAGCGAGCCGGAGGTCTGGAAGCTCGTCGAGTGGTGAGCGGGCACAATCAGGCCGTGCCCGCTCCCAGGCTCGACGACCCGCTCCGTTTCGGCGTGCAGTCGCTCATGTACGCGCACGAGCTCGCCGCGGCGGGCTCGGCGGACGCGGCGCTCGCTGCGCTCGAGCGCGCGCTCGCGCAGGGCTGCCGTTACAAGAAGGAGTGGCTGGCCGAGGATCCGCGGCTCGCCTCACTGAAGACGCTGCCCCGGTTCGCCGAGATCGTGCGCGTCGCGTCGGCCCGCTACGACGAGGCCGCCGCGGCGGCGAAGCCGAACCTCACCTTCGCGATGCCCGACCGGCTGCCCGACGCCTTCGGCTACCCGCTCCTCATGGTCCTGCACGGCAACAACAGCAACGCCAAGGAGACCGCGCCGCACTGGGCGCCGATGGCCGACAAGGGCTGGGTCGTCGCGGTGCCGCAGTCGACGGAGATCGGGGCGAGCCCCGACTCGTACACCTGGAACGACCGCGAGCGCACCGCTTCCGAGCTTGACCTGCAGCTCGAGCGCGTGGGCCGCGCGACGCAGATCGACGCGAGCCGGATCGTCATCGCCGGCTTCTCGATGGGCGGGCTGCAGGCGATCGCGCTCACGCTCACGAAGCGCATCAAGGCGCGCGGCTTCATCGCGGTGTGCGCGTGGCTCCCGCAGATCGTGGAGTTCACGCGGCTGGTGGAGGGCGGGGCGGGGAAGATGCTCCGCGCCTACGTGCTCGTCGGCGAGAACGATCCCTCGCGCGCGGGCGGGGCCGCGCTGGTGGCTCTGTTCACCAAGCACAAGCTCAAGGCGCAGCTCGATCTGCGCCCGGCCATGGGCCACGAGTACCCGGCGGACATGGAGGCCACGCTCGAGAAGGCGCTCGCGTTCGCGACGACCTAGGGCAGCCGTACCCCGAAGCGCACCTCGCCACTCACCGGCGTGACCTTCCAGCTCCCGATCTCGATCGTCGCGAGCCCCGACGCGGTCTTCACCACCGCGGCGCTCCCGTCGAAGCGGAAGCAGACGATGCCGAAGATGTCTTCGCTAGGCACGCGCGTGCGCTGCCCGGTCGATCCGTCGTAGATGACGAGCCCCCGGTCGACCACGACGCCGATCTGCGAGCTCCCCGGCCGCCCGGCCGCCGACGCGCCGGTGCCCGGGATGTCGCCGTGCGTCTCGAGGATGAAGGTGGGGTCGTCCGACGGGAACCAGCGCAGCAGCGGCTCGTTCGTCGCGGCGAGCACGACCCAGTGCCCATCGCCGCTTGCCGCGGGCGTCTCCTGCCAGATCCGGTCCGGTAGCCCCCGCCGCTCGGGCGCGGCGGCGCCGCGGATGACGATGTACTCGCGCGCCGATCCGGGGACGACACCGAGCGCGGCGACGAGATCGCCGCCGACGGGGTCCCAGAGCGCCGGACGCAGGAGCAGCGCGTCGACGCGCAGGATCTCCCTCGGCGCGCTCGCCGCCGTGCCGGTCGGCGTGAGCGCCACGGTGCGGAGCGCGCTGTACTGCGGGACGTTCTGCGTGTCCGACGCGTTCGCGCTCTCGGCCGCGAACACGATGCCCGTGCCGTCGACCGCCCAGGCCATCGCGCCGCCGCGCTCGCCCGCCGGGAGGGTGAGCACTTTCGCGAACGCGGTCGGCTTCGTGACGTCGACGATGCGCAGCTCCGCAGGCGTCGTGCGCGTCCATCCCGCGAAGAGCCCGCCGTCGGGCGACACCGCGCCGGCGACGAGGTCGATGACGCCGAGCGACGCGTCGCTGTCCTCGCGCCGGACGATGAGCCCACTCGGTCCGGCGACGAGGAAGCCGTAATGGCCGGTGAACGCCGTGGGCGACGGCTTCGGCGAGGGCGTCGGGATGACGAACTCGGTGATCGTCGGCGTCGGCGACGGTCCTGGCGGCGCGAAGGCGCTGCAAGCGATGGCCAGGCACGCGAGAGCGAGAATTACGACACGCATGGCCCTGATTCTGCCGTTGACGGAACTATCTCGTCTTCGATATAGTTTAGGCAACATCATGCCTGACATCACGGTCGCAGAGGCCGCTCGTCGTCTTCGACTCCATCCGACGCGCGTGCGTGCGCTCTTGCGCGCGGGGGAGCTCATCGGGCAGAAGCTCGGCGCGCACTGGCTCGTCGACGAAGCGAGCGCGAGACGTCGCCTAGGATCCGCTCGGGCGGAGGGCCGGCCGTTCAGTGCCAAGCGAGCGTGGGGATTCCTGCTGCTGCTCTCGGGAGAGGATGCGCCCTGGCTCGATCGCGCCTCACGCTCTCGGCTGCGCGCGCGCGCGAGACGTAGTCACATCCGCGCGCTGCTGCCGCGTCTGCGTCGGCGGGCCAGCGTTCATCACTTTCGGGCCAGCGCTGACGCGATCGCGAGGATCCAGGCATCTCCCGCACTTGTTCCCTCAGGTGCGAGTGCCGCCACACACTACGGTGCGTCGATCGTCGCACGACAACAGATCGATGGCTACGTCGCCGAGCCTCAGCTTCGAGAACTCAGCTACAGACTGGTGCTCGAGCCGATCGAGCCTGAGCTCGCGAACGTCGTGCTCAGAGTGAGCGCGTTCCCCCTGGCACTGAAGGGCCGTAGCGTCGCGCCTATCGGTGTGGTCGCGGTCGACCTGGCCGAGTCCGCCGACCAGCGTGGACAGCGCGCGGGTGTTCAGCTCGCCGAGGAGCTGCGTGATCGAGTTACGACCGGTCGATGACCGTGACCGCTTGATGTGGTGGTCGCTCATGGATCTGGCAGAGGCGGTGCAGGGATGGACGCTGATCGGCGCGCGAATGGTCGAGCTGCACGCCGCCGAACACCAGCAGGTCGTCCCTCGCGTCAGCTTCGACGCGGACGCGCTCGCTGACGCGCGCGACCACTCCGGCACACGGCGCGTCTCGCGAGCGCTTCGGCGAATGGGCTACGAGCTCGACGAGCCCTCCGCCCTCGGGCTCGGTCACGTCTTTCGACGGGACCCCGTCGAGATCGACGTCCTCGCACCAGACGGCCTCAACTCGAGAGAGCGGCGGATCACCATACCGCCCGCGCACACGGTCGAGGTTCCCGGTGGAACGCAAGCGCTGCGGCGCACGGAGCTCGTTGCGGTGCGTGTCGGCCGCCGGCGTGGACACATACCGAGACCGAATCTTCTCGGCGCGATCCTCGTCAAGACGCGTGCGGTAGGAGTCGACGACGCCCCGGACGATCAGCGGGCGGATCTCGCGCTCTTGCTCAGCCTCGTGGAGGAGCCAGATGCCCTGGCCGCCGAGCTCGTCGGCCGCGAGCGCAGTTGGTTGCGTCGTCGGACCGAAATGGACGTCGCGGCGTCGCCCTGGTGGCAATCACTGAGCCAAGACGCCCGCCAGCGTGGCCTCTCGGCGTTTCGGACGCTCGCCGGCCTGGCAGTCCCCTAGAGCGTGTGAGGATGAAGTCCTTCTTCGCTGTGAGGCAGCAGGTTAGCGGGCAGTCACCCCCGCGACCATTCCCGCGACGCGCTCCGCGACCTCATCGGTACGCTGCGCGCCCGCCTCGACGCCCTTGATCTTCCCGGTGCGCAGCCCGTCGCGGATCGCGCGCTCGACCGCGTCGCCGGCCTCGCGCTCGCCGACATGTCGCAGCAGCATCGCCAGCGCGCCGATCGCGCCCAGCGGCGACGCGACGCCCTGACCCGCGTACTTCGGCGCCGAGCCGTGGATCGGCTCGAACATCGAGGTCTTCCCGGGGTGGATGTTCCCCGAGGCCGCGATCCCGAGGCCGCCGGCAATGGCCGCGCCGAGGTCGGTGAGGATGTCGCCGAACAGGTTCGTCGTCACGATCACGTCGAACTGCTCCGGCTTCTGCACCATCCACATCGAGGCCGCGTCGACGTACATCGCGTCGCGCGTCACGTCGGGGAAGCCCGCGCCGATCTCCTCGAAGATCCGCCGCCAGAGCTCCATGATCGGGATGGCGTTCGACTTGTCCACGAGCGTGAGGTGCTTGCGCGGCCGCGAGCGCGCGAGCTCGAACGCGTAGCGCACCACGCGCTCGATGCCCGGCCGCGTGAAACGCATCGGCGCGCTGGCGACCTCGTCCATCCCACTGCCGGTGATCGCGCCGGTCTGCGTGTACACGTCCTCGGTGTTCTCGCGGACGACGACCATGTCGATGTCTTCGGGGCGCTTGCCCTTGAGCGGCGTGAGGCGCTCGTCGTACAGGACGATCGGGCGGAGGTTCACGAAGAGGTCGAGACCCTGGCGGAGGCCGAAGATGATCTCGCGCTCTACGACACCGCGCGGCGCGCGCGGGTCGCCGACGGCGCCGAAGAGGATGGCCTCGTGCTTACGAAGACCCTCGATGTCGGCGCGGGTCACGCGAGCGCCGGACTCGACATAACGCGCGGACGACCAGGGATATTCCTCGCGCGATGTGGAAAAAGTGAACCGCCGCTCGGCCGCGTCGAGGACGCGGAGCGCGGCGCGCGTCACCTCAGGGCCGATGCCGTCACCCGCGATGACGGCGAGGGAGTGGGAACGGGTCATGAACCTAGGCAATGCTCGCAGAACCATTGACGGTGCGCTTTGGCGTCGCTAGCGTGCGTGTTGATGACGCGCAGCTGGTGCCCGATGTACATGGCGAAGACCCTCTGCACCTGCGTCTGTGCGGCGGGTCTTTTGGTTTCGGGAGGCGGCAGCTAGTCGCGTAGTCACACCAGCGCAACACAGAAGGCCTCCCGAGAACGGGAGGCTTTTTCGATTCCAGGAGGTAGGGAAGTGAGCGACACGAGATATCTGGCGGTGGCCTTCGCGAGCGGCAGCGCGAACGGGCACCTGCGGCCCGCGGTGACCGATGCCGCGCCGGCCGGCGCGAAGGTCGTTCGGACACGATCGGACGTCGTGGCCGCGGTGTTCGAGGTCGACGAGGACGTGGACGCGCGCAGCGAAGGGGAGCGGCTGCGCAAGATCGTCGCGGAAGAGGCGGACGACGCCGACCTCGCCGTCGCAGTCAGTGGCCCCAAGCGCGGGGCCACCGGCGCGCACCTCGCGCTGCTGCAGGCCGAGCAGGCCGTCGCGATCGAACGCGGGAACGGCGGCAAGGGGAAGACGACGCATTTCGAGGACATCGGCGCCTACCGCTTCGTTCTCGGACAGCCGGAGAGCGACATCGAAGCGCAGGCCGACCGCGCGCTCGGCGCGCTGGCCGAGGACGAGGAGCGCTACGGAGATCTCCTCAAGACGCTTGACGCATTCATTCGCCTGCACGGCAGCGTGAACGCCGTCGCGCGGGACCTGTTCCTGCACCGCAACACCGTGCGCCAGCGCCTCCGCCGGATCGCTCAGCTCACCGGTGCCGACCTCGCGAACTCAGATGACCGGCTCGCGCTCCAGCTGGCGCTCATCGGAAGGCAAGCGCTGCAGCACTTGAGCTGACGTTCCCTCGAGCCGCTACGAATTCGACACTGTTGCCGGCCGGCGCGTACGGCGGTCGGCGATAGGCTCAGAGGGTGGTAACGCTCGATGCCGTCGGTCTCTTCCGGACCGCTTCGCCCGAGGCGAGGCGGACGCTCACCGAGCGAGGACGTGCCCGCACGTTCTCGGCCGGAGAGACACTCATGCGCCAGGGTGACGATGCCGACGTGCTCCAGGTGATCCTCTCGGGCCGTGTGCGCGTCGAACGATCGGCCGGGGCAGGGTCGGCGCCAATCGTCCTCGCCGAGCTCGGCGCGAACGATGTCGTCGGCGAGATGGGCGTGCTCGATGGCGGCCCGCGCACAGCGACCGTCACGGCGCTCGAAGAGACTCGGACGCTCGAGCTCCACCGCACGCTGCTCACGGTCGTGCTCATCCAATACCCGGACATCGCCGCCGATCTGCTGCGCACACTCTCCCTACGTCTGCGCAGTACGAACGAGCTGGTCGACGCACTCGCACGCGGCGGGCCGTTCCGGCCGTAGAGGCAGCATCGCCAGTGCGTGCCCGCGACGCAGGGATCGGCGACCCGTTGGTCGTTGCAGAGGTCGACGGTTCTCTAATTAGATATTAGAGTGGCCCCATGGCGATTCGCGGTCGACAAGCCCGGCGCGCGCCGACCCAGTGGAGTCACGAGGGTCTCGAGCGCCGCGGCTACAGAAAGTGCCCGTACTGCTGGCGTCATCTCGTCAAGCTCGAAGACCACATCGCGGCCCATCAGAGCGGCGCGATCGGAGCAGACGGCCGTCGGCGGGACCGTACGCCCAAGGAACGTCGCAAGTGGGCTGAGCGCTACAAGCGGAGCGTGGGCGCCGCTCCGCAGACGCCCCGTACGTTCGTTCCTCGCAGCGAATTCGTGCGGCTCTTCGCGCATGCCCCGATCGACTTCCGGAAGTTCCGCGCGCAGATCGACGCCGTTGCTACTCAAGAAGCATGATCGGCCTCCTCGATACATCGGTCGTCCTGGGAGCTCGGCCCACTGACTTACCACACGAAGCAGCGATCTCTGTCATCACGATGGCCGAATTGCGGCTCGGAGTCCTGGTTGCGCCAAGCGCAACGGAGCGCGCGGCTCGGCTTGAACTGGTCACGCAGCTGGAGCGCCTCTACAGCCCGATTCCCGTCGACGACGACGTCGCTCGTGCCTATGCCGCGATCGTTGCGGCCGAACGCGATCGGGGGCGTCGGCCGCGAGCCATGGATGTGCTCGTCGCCGCGACCGCGCTAACTCACGATCTCACGTTGTACACGCGCGACGAGGGTCTCGCGAAGATCGGCTCGATCAAGGTTCGTTTGGTTCGCTAGCTCCGGCCCCCGACGCGGGTCCACGGAACTCAACGCGGCTGTTCTCACAGTGACTATGGGATCCTTAATACCTCTGTCGGCGCAGGGCTCAATCGCTCGGGGTCGGCGACGGGCAGTGAGGTTGATTGTCCGGGATAAAGGTGCGGCCGACTCACTTGACCCGCGCTCGCGACTCCTTTCGACGCGGTCGGGCTCCATGCCAAGGGTCGACAGCGATCTCGCTGACCACCAACAATCGACGTCCGCTACGACTCCGAGGTTGGGCGGCGCCGCAGCTTGCGATTCCTGCCATCATGGCGCGGCAAGTCCATCCGCGCCCGATACGCTCCGGATGGCTCTTGGATGCGGAAGATGTGGTATGTCTGCTGCTCCAATCGTCTGGAGTCATCTCCCGCAAAGTCAGCGACGTCCTGTATGAATGTTCGGAGAAGATCGAGGCTGGTCTCCTCGGCGCCAGGCCGCACCGCGAACGCCCCCAGGCCGGGCAGGAGTTCAGTGAAGGCTCTCCATTCACGGATCTGATTCGCATCTGAGCCGGGAAAAATGACGTATGCGCCACCCGAGCGCCGGATCGCGTCCCGATACGCGTGCATCTTCAGCAAGTCCGCCCGCTTCGGATTCGTTCCCGTTCGGAACGCCTCCTGCTCCGCGTCTAGCTCACCGCTGACGTCTGCGGGATCGATCGGTTCCTGGCCGAAGAGACCGACAAGTTCCTCGACTCGATACTTCGCGTCGAAGTGAACGTGCACCATCATCTCTTGGCGCTCAGCTTCCGTCTCATCAAAGTCAATCGGCCAAAGACTTAGCGTGTAGTCA
>JBGQFO010000079.1:0-9296 GCA_041496945.1 Candidatus Limnocylindria bacterium
CGGCCTCGACCTCGATCGACGCCGCCGGAGAATCCGCGAGCAGGCGCGTGAGGTCGTCGAGCAGTCCGAGGACGTGGTCCGTCTCGCTCATGCCTTTGGCCGTCCGAGCATCTTCGGAAGTCTGCGCCACCACGGCGCGGCCGGCGGCGGCGCGACGGCCGTGCCGGGCTCGGCGTACGCGCCGAACGCACGGAAGCGCTCGTAGCGCGACGACAGGAGGTCGGCGATGGCGACGCGCTCGAGCTTCGCGAGCTGCGCGACCAGCGCGGTCTTCACCGACTTCGCGGTGGCCTCGTGATCGGTGTGGGCGCCGCCGGGCGGCTCCGGGATGAGCGCGTCGACGACGCCGAGGTCGAGCAGATCGGGGCCGGCCAGGCGCATGGCCTTCGCCGCGCGCTCGGCCTCCGCCGGGCTCCGCCACAGGATGGCCGCCGACCCCTCGGGCGAGATGACCGAGTAGATCGCGTTCTGCATCGCGAGCACGACGTCGCCGATCGCGAGCGCGAGCGCGCCACCCGAGCCGCCCTCGCCGAGGATGACCACGACGATGGGCGTCTCGAGCCGCGTCATGGTGAAGATGGCGCGCGCGATCGCCTCGGCCTGCCCGCGCTCCTCGCCCTCCGGACCGGGGTATGCGCCCGGCGTGTCGACGAACGTGATGAGCGGGAGGTGGAACTTCTCCGCCAGCCGGTAGAGGCGGATGGCCTTGCGGTAACCCTCGGGGTGCGGCATGCCGAAGTTGCGCTGGATGTTCTCCTCGGTCGACGCGCCCTTCTGCTCACCGACGACGACGACCGGGCGCCCATCGAGCTCCGCGAGGCCGCCGACGATCGCCGGGTCGTCGCGGAAGCCACGGTCGCCGTGCAGCTCCTGAAAGCGATCGAACACGCGGGTGATGACGTCGAGCGTGTGCGGCCGCTTGATGTTGCGCGCGGCCTGCACCGCATCCCACGCCGTGCCGCGTGAGCCGAGCTGCGTCGAGTCGGTGATGAGATCGGCGTCGGTGGGCAGGTGGCCGTTCGCGTCGACCTTCTTCGCGCCGACGATGCGGTCGAGCATGGACACCTAAAGGCTCCAGCGCATGTCGTGGGACGCCGCGCGGAACGAGGTGAGGAAGAATGCGATGCGATCGCGGAGCTGCGCGCGCGGCACGATCTGGTCGAGGAAGCCCTTTTCGAGGAGGAACTCCGACCGGCCGAAGCCGACCGGCAGCTTCTCGCCCACGGTGCCGCTGGTCACGCGCTCGCCCGAGAAGCGGATGAGCGCGCCGGGCTCCGCGACGATGAGATCACCGAGCGACGCGTACGAGGCAAGGACGCCGCCGGTGGTCGGGTCGGTGATGACGCTGACGAATGGCACGCCCGCCTCGTCGAGGCGCGCGAGGGCGGACACGATCTTCCCCATCTGCATGAGGGCGAGCGTCCCTTCCTGCATGCGCGCGCCGCCGGAGGCCGACACCACCAGGAGCGCGCGCTGAAAGGTCAGGGCGCGCTCGGCCGCGCGGGTGATCTTCTCCCCGACCACGCTGCCCATCGATCCGCCCATGAACTCGAAGTCCATGACCACGAGCTCGACGGGATTGCCGCCGATCTGCGCGGTCCCGGCGATGGCCGCGTCCTTTTCGCCGCTCTTCGCCTGCGCCGCGGCGATGCGCTCGGGATACGGCTTGCTGTCGGTGAATCCGAGCGGATCGCCGGAGGAGAGCGCGGCGTCCTGCTCGGCGAACGTGCCCTTGTCCACGAGGAGCTCGATCCGCTCGCGCGCGCCGAGACGGAAGTGGTGCTCGCACTTCATGCACACGTTGTGATTGCGGGCAAGCTGCTTGTTGAAGAGCATCTCGCCGCAGTTCGGGCACTTGGTCCAGAGGTGATCCGGAAACTCCTTCGGCCTGCGGCCGAAGGGCATCCGCAGCCTCATGGGTGCTGATCCTCGCGGTACCAGCAGAGACCCACGACACCGGGGCCCGCGCGCGCGCCGATCACCGGACCGGCCTCCGCCAGCCAATGCTCGACGCAGTGGAACTGCTCCTGCACCCACTCCGCGACATCGCGGGCGCGGTCCGGGTCGTTGGTATGGAGGGTGCACGCGTGGATGCGCGTGCCGGCGGGCACACGCTCGAGCACGATCTCCTTCATGCGCGCCACGGCTTTCTCCCGCGTGCGCACCCGGTCGACCGGATGCACGACGCCGTTGGCGATGTCGAGGATGGGCTTCACCTGGAGCATCGAGCCGAAGAGCGCTGCGGCACCGGTCACGCGGCCCGACCGTTTCAGGTACTCGAGCGTGTCGGCGACCGCGAGGACGGGGATCGTGCCGGACATCTTCTTCGCGAGAGCGACGGCATCCGTGAACGACCCGCCCGAGCGACGGAGACGGCCGACCGCGGTCGCGATCAGCGAGATGCCGCCCGCGAGCGAGCGCGTATCGATGACCTCGATCTCGGCGGTGGCCATCGCCTGGGCGGTGGTCGTCGCCACGGAGAAGGTCCCGGAGAGTTCGGTCGCGATCGTCAGGACGAGGACCTTCGTCGTTCCCTCGCGCACGATCGCGTCATAGACATCGCGGCACTCGCCCATCGACGGCTGCGACGTCCCGGTGAGGACCCCGGGCGCCGCGATCTTGGCGTAGAACTCCGCGGCGGTGAGGTCGACGTTCGCGGTGAAGGTCTCCTTGCCGATGTCGACGTGCAGGGGCAGCCAGCGGATGTCGAACTCCCGCTCGACCTCCTGCGGGAGGCACGCCGTCCCATCGACGACGATCGCGAACTTCTCGCTCATGCCAGGCGCACGTCGCCGGTCACGATGCGCTCGACGCCCGTGGCGGTGTGCACGAGAAGCGCGCCCTCATCATCGATCGCGGTCGCGGTCCCTGCCACCGTGCGGCCTTCGACGCGCACCACGACACCGCGACCGAGCACCGAGGAGCGTTCGCTCCACTCGGCCTGCGCTCGCGCGAGCTCGCCGTCGTCTTCGAGCCGGTCGAGCTGGCGCGTGAGCTGAGCGAGGAGCGCGAGGCGATCGACAGGCCGTCCGGCGATCGTCAGCGACGTCGCGGTCCGGGCGATCTCGTCGGGGAGATCGCGCTGCTGCTGATGCACGTTGATGCCGATACCCAGCACGAGCACTCCTCCCCCGCCGTCGGACGTCGCGTGGGCCAGCGCGCCCGCGACCTTCCTGCCCTCGAGCTCGACGTCGTTGGGCCATTTTAGGCGTGACCCTTCGCAGCCGAGCGCGTCGAGCGTGCGCGCTACGGCCACGCCAGCGAGCGCCGCGAACAACGCCGGTGATCGTGGCGCGGGACGCGTGATCCACGACGCCAGAAGGCTCGAGCCGGCGGACGCGTGCCACGGCCGCCCGTGGGTGCCCTCGCCCTTGATCTGCTCGTTCGCGACGACGATACCGCGCGTCGCGCCCTGTGCCGCGAGCTCGCGCGCGCGCGTTTGCGTCGAGTCGATGCGCTCGTGGTACTCGATGTCGCGTCCGAGCTCGCGCGCGAAGGCGGAACGGACGGCGGCATGCGCGAGCAGCGCGAGGCGCGGCACCGCTAGCGCGCGACGACGACGACGGGGACGCGCACGATCTCGTCGATCGAGCCGTCCCGTGGGCTGCGCTCGAAGACCTCGACGATGCCGATGGTGTCGGTCGCCGGCGGCACGAACGTCGCGACGGCGGTGTACGTGCCGCGGGCCGGCGCACCGGCGGTCGCGGTGGCGATCCCCTGCGCGAGCACGCGGCCGGCGCTGTCGGTGAGGCGCCATTGCAATGTCGCCTCGAAGACGCTGGCATCGCCGGCGATCGTCAGCGGTGAGGTCACCCGCGCGTTCGCAAGGGGCCGGGAGACGGTTATGAAGCCACGGGCCGAGCTCAGCGTCGTCGCCGACGGGACGGGTGACGGCGATGCGGTCGGGCTGGCGCTGGGGGAACCGTTGGTCTGGGACGCGCTCGGGCTTGGCGACACACCGCTCACCCCACCACCGCAGGCCGCGAGCACGAGGCACGCGGCGAGCAGCGGTCCCCTCATCGCTCGCAACGCTAGCGGTTCTCGGTCGATGTGATCTGCGCTCCAGCCGCGCGCACGCGGAGCACGCGTCCGCGTCCGCCGACGCCGTTCATCTCGGCCGTCTCCTCCATCGCCGACACGACCCGCGGTGCGAGCCGCGCCGGCGCGATCGCGAGCACGCTCGGACCGGCGCCCGACAGCGCCGCGCCGAACGCACCGGCGCCGCGCGAGGCGCCGATGATCTCGGCGAGCGCGGGCACGAGGCTGGTGCGCGCGGGCTGATGGAGCCGATCGGCCATCGCGAGCGAGAGCAACGCGCCGTCGGAGCGGAGCACCGCCGCGACGAGCGCCGCGGCGTGGGCGAGGTTGAAGATCGCGTCCTCGCGCGAGACGACGGGCGCAAGGACGGCTCTCGCCTCATCGGTCTTGAGCGTCGCATTTGGGACGTAGATGCAAATTCGCCAGGTGCGCGGGAACGCGATGCGCGTCGCGACCGGACCGCCCTCCTCGGGGAGCGCGATGGTGAAGGCGCCGTAGAGCGCCGCGGCCACGTTGTCAGCGTGACCCTCGACCTCGGACGCGACGCGCAGCAGCGTTCGCCGGTCGAGCGGCTCCCCGAGCAGCGCGTTCGCCGCGACGGCCCCGCCCACGATCGCGGCCGCGCTCGAGCCGAGTCCGCGGGCGATCGGGATGGCCGAGCGCTGCTCGACGTGCTGCGCCGGCACATTCTCGCGCGCGACCTTGCCGACGGCGCGCGCCGCGACGACGAAGAGGTTCTCCTCGCCCTGCGGGATGCCTTCGCCATTCGCGTCGACGGACCAGGCGCGCGCCGGGCGCAGCTCGAATTCCGCCAGCAGCGGAAGCGCGATCGCGAACGAATCGAAGCCCGGACCGAGATTCGCGCTCGAGGCCGGCACGCGGATCCTCATGAGGTCGCGAGCACGCGGCGGACGGCCTCCGCCGTCGCGTCGACCTCGGTCAGCGGGCCGGCCAGGGAACGCGCCATGTCCGGATCCTTGAGCCCATTCCCCGTGAGCACGCAGACCACGCGCCGCAACCCCGCCGTGCCACCGGCCATCGCGCGCATGCGCAGCCCTGCGACCGAGGCCGCGGAGGCCGGCTCGGCGAACACGCCCTCGCGCCGCGCGAGGTCGCGGTACGCGTCCGTGATCTGCTCGTCGCTGACCGCCTCGATCGCGCCGCCCGACTCGTCGCGGGCCCGGACGGCGCCCTGCCAGGAGGCGGGATTCCCGATGCGGATGGCCGTTGCCAGCGTCTGCGGATCCGCGACCGGGGCGCCGCGCACGATCGGCGCCGCGCCCTCGGCTTGGAAGCCAAAGAGGCGCGGGCGTGTGCGCGACAGGCCGGCGTCCGTCGCCTGGGTGAAGCCGCGCCAGTACGCCGTGATGTTCCCGGCATTGCCGACCGGGATGAAGAGCGCGTCGGGCGCGTCACCGAGCGATTCGCAGATCTCGAAGGCCGCGGTCTTCTGACCCTCGATGCGGTACGGATTGATGCTGTTCACGAGCGTGGCCTCGCCCGACGCGCCGAGCTCGCGCACCACCGCGAGAGCGGCATCGAATGAGCCCCTGACCGCGACGATGCGCGCGCCGAAGGCGATGGCCTGCACGAGCTTGCCGAGTGCGACGTGTCCGGCGGGCAGCACCACGGTGCATCGGAGCCCCGCGCGCGCGGCGTAGGCGGCGGCCGACGCGGCGGTGTTACCCGTCGAGGCGCACAGGACGGCGCGCGATCCCTCTTCGAGCGCCTTCGCGACCGCCACGACCATGCCGCGGTCCTTGAACGATCCGGTCGGATTCGCGCCCTCGCACTTGAGCCACACCTCGTCGATCGCCAGCTCCTGCTCGAGCCAGCGGCTGCGGATCAGGGGTGTGTCGCCCTCACCGAGGGTGATGCGCGGCGTGCGCGCGGTCACCGGGAGCAGGGTCGCATAGCGGTCGATGAGCGTGGCTCGTGGGGGCACGCGGGGATGTTACCCGCGCCCTAGCATGTGGAGTCGATGCGCCTCGGTGACAGCGATCGACAACTGCTGCGGATCGTCGCGGTGCTCCTCGCCGTCTACCTCGGCCTGCAGGTGTTCGCGCAGCTCTGGCAGGCCATCGGCGCGATCGCCGACGTCCTCCTCATCTTCGTCGCGGCGTGGGCCCTGTCGTACCTGCTCTCGCCCATCGTGAGTCGCGTCGATGAGGCCACACCACTCGCTCGCACGTTCTCGGTGGTCATCGTCTACATCGGCCTGGCCACCGTCGTCGTCGCGATCCTGTCGCTGGTCATCGCCCCGCTGTCACAGCAGCTGTCCGACTTCACCGCTCGCGCGCCGGAATACGGCACGCTCGCCGCGCAGGCCGTGCTGAACGCGCAGACCTCCCTGCAGAACCTCGGCATACACGTCGACCTCGCGGAGCTGTACGGCACGCTCCCTCAGCGCATCGGCGCGGTCGCGAGCGCCTATGCCGCCGACATCCTCGGCGTGGTCTCGGCGACCGCGGGCGCCTTCTTCAACCTGACGCTCATCCTAATCATCGCGTTCATCATGCTCATCGACGGCGACGCGATGTGGCGCCGCTTCCTCCTACGCCTGCCACCGAAGCGCCGGCGCGAGGCCGAGCTGCTCCGTGAGAGCACGGACCGCTCCTTCGGCGGTTTCCTGCGGGGCTCGCTGCTGCTCGGCACGATCTACGGCATCGCGACGTTCGCGTATCTCGTGATATTCGCCGTGCCGTTCTCGGGTGTCCTCGCGATCGTGTCCGGGCTCACGGTGATCATCCCGTTCTTCGGCCCGATCATCGCGATGATCCCCGTGCTCGGCGTCACCGCGGTCGCGGCCGGCGATCGGCTGCTCTGGGTATTCATCGTCACCGTCGTGCTGCAGCAGGTCGCGCTCAACGTCATCAGCCCCCGGATCATGTCAAAGAGCATCGGGATCCATCCGATCTTCGTGTTCTTCTCGCTGCTCCTCGGCGCGAAGGTCGCCGGATTCTGGGGCGTGGTGCTGGCGATGCCCGTCGCCGGGATCCTCAACACCCTCCTGCAGTACGCGTACGACCTGGTCGCCGGGCGGCCGGCAAAGGATGAAGAGCCGGCGGTCGACGCGAGCTGATGAAACAACGGCACCGGTCGCCGGAGAACTGATGGCGCACATCCTCATCACGAATGACGACGGCATCGATGCCGATGCGCTGGCGCCGCTCGCCGACGCGCTCGGCGCGGTCGGGTCGGTCGAGATCATCGTTCCGGAGCGCAACTGGAGCGGCGCGTCGCACAGCATCACCCTGTTCCGGCCGCTGCGGGTGCGCTCCACGAAGCTGCGGAACGGTCACGCGGCGCACATGACCGATGGATCACCGACCGACTGCGTACGCCTTGCCGCGCTCGGATTCCTGCGGCACAAGCCGGACCTGGTGGTGAGCGGGATCAACCGCGGCGCGAATCTGGGCGACGACATCACCTACTCCGGGACGGTGGCGGCGGCGATGGAAGGCCTCCTGTCGAGCATCCCGTCCATCGCCATCTCGATCGGAGCGTTCGGGCGCGAGGTCGACTACGGGCCGGCGGCGTCGTTCGCGGCGCTCCTCGCGCGCAACATCCTCGACCGGGGCTTCGCGCCGGACTCCCTGCTCAATGTGAACGTCCCCGCGCTCCCTCGCGACCAGATCGCCGGCGTCGAGGTGACGCGCCTGGGCAAGCGGACGTACCGGGACCAGCTCGTCGAGCGTCTCGACCCGTACGGCAACCCCTATTACTGGGTCGGCGGCCCGGCGGTGAGCGAGGACGCCCAACCCGGGACGGACGTCGCCGCGGTGCGCGCCGGACGGATCAGCGTCACCCCGATCTCCCTCGACATGACGAACCACGCGCTCATCGACGAGCTGGCGCGCTGGGACTGGGGCTGGTCCGCGCCGGTCGAGGTGAGCGCGGGCTAGCCGACACCTGCCGCGTCGAGCACCTCGACCTGCACGAATCGGCCATCGTCACGTCGCTCGCCGAGACGCCAGTCGATGGGCTGTGTGAAGAACGGACCCGCGAACGCGAAGGAGTGATATTCGCCGTTCTCGCCGCATGGATCGACCCGGAGGCCGGCGATGTCGCGGACGAATTGCCCGTCGATCACGCGGCCGAGCCAGGACTCATCGAGCTTCTGGCGCTCGACGCACGTGAGGACCGCGCGCCCGCTGATCGCGACGAACTCCGCGAGCAACGCGCGCGGGTCCTCGCCCCAGAGTGGCTCGACGTGCTCGAGGCCTGCCGCGCGTGTGCGCTCCTCGTACCACGCGCGCACATCGACGAGATGGATGTCACCGAAGACGAGCCCAGTGCAGCCGGAGCGCCGGAGATCCTCGAACGTGCCGGCGAGCGCGGCGTCGAATCCCTCCCAGGTCGTAGCCACGCTGACCAGCTCGAGCCGCGCAGCCTGCGCCTGGCGGGCGATCGTCGCGATGGGCGTCGCGTGGAACCGCACCCGCCCGGTGGCGCTGTCGTTGACGGTCACAAGCCAGCGGACCTCCAGGCCGCTCTGGCGCGCGCGCCAGAGCGCAAGGGCGCTGTCCTTCCCACCCGACCACATGACCGCGTACGCGCTCACTTGTGCACTCCATACCGCTGGTCGGTCACGCCGTCCCGCACCAGATGTACGCACAGCCCGGCGATGCAGCCGTTCGTCAGGCACCGTGACGTGCAGAGGTGCTTCTGTCCGCAGTCGACGCAGTACCGCGCGCCGCGGCAGACGTCGCAGCGCGTGTATCGCGCCTGGTCCAACGCACGGTCGCACGACGCGCAGCGCTCAGGAGATGACACCTGGCTGCTCCTCCGACGCGGTCGGCGCGGGCAGCACGAACGGACGTCCGCCGTGCGTGACCACGTTCAGGCCCGCGCCGAACACCTGGGCGACGAGCGCGGCGGTGAGCACCTCGCGCGGGTCACCCTCGCTGACGACCACCCCGTCCTTCAACACGACGATGCGCGACGCCAGCGCGGACGCGAGATTCAGATCGTGGAGGACCGCGACCACGGCGAGGCGGCGGTCCCGCGCGAGGCGGGCGACGAGCTCGAGCGTCGCGCGCTGATGCGCCGGATCCAGGTGCGCGGTGGGCTCGTCGAGCAGGAGCGCCTCGCTCTCCTGCGCGAGCGCCATCGCCAGCACGGCGCGCTGACGTTCGCCGCCCGAGATGCGATCGATGCGGCGGTCGGCGAGCTCGGCCGAGCCGAGCTCCGCGAGCGCGCGATCGACGGCCCGCCGGTCCTCGGCCCCGAGCGAGCCGAACGCGCCGAGCCGCGCC
>JBGQFO010000080.1:0-9250 GCA_041496945.1 Candidatus Limnocylindria bacterium
CGGCGTACGCCGCCACGAGCTTCGGCGCGACGCGCGGTCCGCCGAGCTTCTTCATGGCGCGCTCGTAGAGGGCGGCCGCTGAGAGCGGATCGCCGTTCGCGTAGAGCACATCGGCGGCGACGTCCTGCACGATCGCGAGCCGCGGGTACCTCGTGAGGATCGGTGCCACCAGCTCGCGCGCGCGCTCCACCTCCCCACGGTCGAGCGCGTCCTCGGCGTCGATGAGCGTCTCGGTCACGGCCTGCAGCCGCAGCTGGTAGCGGACGAACCAGGCGACGAGCCCGAGTGCCGCGAGCGCCACGATGATCCCGACAACGACGCCAGGGTCGTCCACAGTCAGCGCCCGGCCTCCGCGCTCGCCGTCTAGGTGTTCTCCAACAGCCCGCCGGCGATGACCATCCGCTGGACTTCGCTGGTGCCCTCGTAGATGCGGGTGATCCGGGCATCGCGATAGGCGCGCTCGATCCAGAGCTCGCGCATGTAACCCATGCCGCCGTGGATCTGCACCGCGTTGTCGGCGACGCGGCCGAGCATCTCGGTCGCGAAGAGCTTCGTCATCGCGGCGCGCTGCGTGATGCGCTCCCCCTTGTCCGCACGCGCGGCCGCGTCGTAGACCATGAGCCGCGCAGCGTGGATCTCGGTCGCGGCGTCCGCGAGCATCCACTGGATCGCCTGGTTCGCGGCGATGGGCTTGCCGAACTGCACGCGTGTCTTCGCGTGCTGCGCACACGCGTCGAGCAGCCGCTGCGCGATGCCCACCGAGTGCGCGGCCAGACCCAGCCGGCCGGTGTCGAGCGTACCGAGCGCGATCCTGAATCCCTGCCCCTCTTCGCCCACGCGGTTCTTCACCGGGACGCACATGTTCGAGAAATACAGCTGCGCGGTCGTCGATCCATGGAGGCCCATCTTTTCGTCGTTGTGGCCGATCTCGAGACCGGGCGTGCCGCGCTCGACGACGAACGCGGTGATGCCCTTGCTCCCCTTGTCCGGCGCGACGTTCGCGAAGATGACGAAGACGTCGGCGATCGGCGCGTTCGTGATGAAGGTCTTGAAGCCATCGATCTGGTACTGGTCGCCCTGACGAACGGCCTGCGTCTTCAGCGAGCCGGCGTCACTGCCCGCGCCGGGCTCCGAAAGCCCATACGCACCGATCTTCTCGCCGCTGAAGAGCTGTGGGAGATAGCGCTCGCGCACGTCGTCGGGTCCACCGATCTCGATCGCGGTGCCGCAGAGCCCGGACGATCCACCGACGACGTTCCAGAGGCTCGCGTTCACGCGTCCGGCCTGCTCGATCGCGACGCAGTAGCCGAGCTTGCCGAAGCCCTGGCCGCCCCATTTCTCGTCGTGGCCGATGCCGAAGAGCCCCGCCTCGCCCATCGCCGTGAGGAGCGCGCGCGGGATCTCGTCCTTCTCCTCGATGGCCTTCTCGTGCGGCGCGAGCTTCTCGTCGACGAACTTGCGGATCGTCCGTTGCAGAAGCTGCAGCTCCTCGGGTAGCTCAAGATCCATGGCTCGCCCCCTTCGCCCGCTCGAGCGCCATCTTCAGCTCGTCGGGCATGCGCTTGGCCCGCTTGTCCGGCCCGATCACGACCTGCACCGTGCTCACGTCGGCGCAGTGCAGCCCATCGGCGCGGTCGACCGCGTATTCGAACGTCCACGATGAATGGCGGACGTCGCCGACGCGCACCTTGATGTCGAACTCCTCATCGAACCGCAGCGGCGCGCAATATCTCACCTGCGCTTCGCCGATGGTGAAGTCGATCCCGCGCGCCAGGAAGTCGCGCCGGTACTCGATGCCGATCTGGCGGAGATACGCGCTGCGGCCGATCTCCGCGTAGATCAGGTAGTTCGCGTAGTAGACGACCTGTTGGGTGTCCGTCTCGCCGAAACGCACACGCTGGCGACACGAGAACGGATAGGTCTCCACTCTCGGCAGGTTACCGGGTCGCGGCGAGGTCCGCGCTCGCCTCGAGCGCGCCGAAGTGGAGCGAGGCGAGCAGGCCCGCCGACGACGAGCACCGGCCCGTCGGGAAGCGCGCCGAAGCGTCCGTAGTAGCGGGAGTGCAGCTGCAGAACGCCCGGCCCGAGGCGCGCCGCGAACGCGGGGATGTGCGGGGTCTGATGCGCGCCGTTCGCGACCACCACACGCTCCGCGCGCAGAGCGTCTCACCGCCGAGCGTCGCGGCGAAGCCATCACCGACCGGCGTGATACGCGTCACGCGTGAGCAGAGTCGCAGTGGCACGCGCAGCCACTCGGCGTAGCGCTCCTGGATGCCCGGAAGGCCGTTCACGAAGCGCGGCGTGAAGAGACGAAGCGACGCCCAGCGCTCGCGCCAGGTGTCGCCGATTCGTGCGCCGGCTTCGACCAGCAGCGGCGCGCGGCCGCGCGCCCTGAGGCGGCCCGCGACGCCGAGGCCGGCGTGGCCGGCGCCGACGATGAGGACATCGACGTCAGGGGTCGTCAGCGGTCGGAGCTCAGCGACGGCCGCCGGTCAGCGAGCGGCGAGCGCACGGATGTCGTCGACCGCCGACGGGTTCTCGAGAGACGAGAGATCGCCGAGGTCGGCCTTTCCGAGGTACGCCCCGCGTATGACGCGGCGGAGGATCTTCGCGTTGCGCGTCTTCGGAAGCTGCGCCACGAAACGTACCGCCTCGGGTCTGAGCGGCTTGCCGAGGAGCTCCGCGATCTTCGACGCTACCTGGCCCTCGAGATCGGCCGACGCGGCGTGGCCGGGCCGAAGCACGCAGAACACGACGATGGCCTCCCCCTTTATCTCGTGCGGCACGCCGACCGCGGCCGCCTCGCTCACCGCGGGGTGCGCGACCGCGGCCGACTCGACCTCGGCCGGTCCGACGCGCTTGCCCGCGATCTTGAGCGTGTCGTCGCTGCGGCCTTCGATGTACCAGTAGCCCTCGTCGTCGATGCGCGCCCAGTCGCCGTGGACCCAGACGCCGGGCCAACGTGACCAGTACGTCTCGATGTAGCGGCTGTCGTCGCCGCGCCCGTCCTTCCAGAACCCTCGGGTCATCCCCGGCCAGGGCTTGCGGATGACGAGCTCCCCCACCGCCCCGCGGACGGACCTCCCGTGCTCGTCAACGACGTCCGCATCCATCCCCGGCACCGGACCGATGAACGAGCCGGGCTGGATCGGTGTCCAGGTGGTGCAGCCGACGATGCCGCCCGAGACCTCGGTGCCGCCGGAGTAATTGATGATCGGGCAGCGCGACTCGCCGGCGTTGCGGAAGAACCACCACCACGGATCGGGATTCCACGGCTCGCCGGTCGAGCCGAGCACGAACAGCGAGGAGCGGTCGTGCCTGCGGACCGGCTCCTCGCCGCTGCGCATGAGTCCGCGGATCGCGGTCGGCGAGATGCCGAGATGGGTGACCTTGTGCCGCTCGACCATCGACCAGATACGCGACGCGTCGGGGAAGTCCGGCGTGCCGTCGTACACGACGATGGTCGCGCCGAGCATGAGCCCGCCCGCGATGAGCCAGGGACCCATCATCCAGCCGATGTCGGTCGACCAGAGGATCACGTCGCCGTCCTGCAGGTCGAAGCAGTGCGCCAGGTCCTGCGCGCTCTTCACCGGGAACCCGCCGTGCACGTGCACCGCGCCCTTTGGCTTGCCAGTGGTGCCGGACGTGTAGATGATCATGAAGGGATCCTCGGCCGAGGTACCGACGGGCGCGATCGGCACGCGTCCGAGTGCGACGACCTCGGACCACGAGATATCCCGCGGGCGGCGCTCGTACGGGCTGCCGACGCGCTCGGCGATGACGACCTTCGTGACGCTCGGCGCGGCGTCGGCTGCCGCGTCCGCGGTCTGCTTCATCGGCACGATCTGCCCGCGACGGTAGAAGCCGTCCGAGGTGATCATCGCGCTCGCCTCACAGTCGCGGAGCCGACCGGCGATCGCGTCCGCCCCGTAGCCCGAGAACACGGGGATGAAGATCGCCCCGAGCGCGCCGACCGCGAGCACCGCGACGACGCACTCGTAGGTCATCGGCATGAACACCGCGACGCGGTCGCCCTTGTCGACGCCGATCGCACGGAGGCCCGCCGCAAAGATGCCGACGTCGCGCGACAACTGCCCGTACGAGACGCGGCGGACCGTGCCCTCCTCGCCCTCGGCGATGACCGCGACGCGGTCGGGGCCGCGGCGCGCGCGAAGCGCGGTCGCGACGTAGTTCATGCGCCCGCCCGTCCACCACGTCGTCCAGGGGATGCCGCGCGAGTCGTCGAGGACCTGGTCGTAGCGCTTCGTCCACACGAGGTCGAGGTCGCGATCGACGGCGCGCCAGAAGCCGTCGAGGTCGGTCTGCGACCAGCGCAAGAGGCTGCCGTAATCCTTGTGGCCGTTCGCGGCTGCGAACGCCTTGAGGCGGCTGCGATTGAGGTATGGCGCGCTGGGAGTCCAAGCGGGCATCGTGAAAGACGCTAACGCAGCGACCTCACAACGCTTGACGACGTTGATCGGCGGAGTATGATAGTGTCATTCATAATTGGAGAGGCGGCAATGGTGCGTCGAACGATCAGCGTGTCGGCCGCGATCGACCAGAAGATCTTGAAGATCGCCGAAGAGGAAGGCTCGTATTCGGCCGCTGTGGCGCGTCTCGTCGAAGAGGGGGCCCGGCGGACGGGCAAGAACGAGGTACCCGATTGGATCGGTAGCTTCGAGGGACCCGCGGACCTTAGCGAGAATCTCGACAAATACATCAAGCAGGCACTCAAACGTGGCTATCGTCGCTGACAGCACGCCGCTGATCGCGGCAGCGAATCGCGGCGACAACTTCCACCGACTCGCCCTGTCGCTTGTCATGGCAGCCGGTCGGGACCTCATCGTTCCGGACCCAGTAGTCGTTGAAGTCGATTGGATGCTGCGGGATCGCGGTGGCCCAGATCCGGCTCGCCGTCTTCTCAATGCGCTCGTGGCGGGTGCCTACCAACGGGCCACACTCTCGCCCTCCCTCTTCGCCGCGGCGTGCGCCATCGATCGCACCTACGGCGACCTCGATCTCGGCCTCGTCGATGCTTCCGTGATGGCCGTCGCCGCGGCAACCGACAGCGCGATCCTGACCTTCGACTTCACTCACTTCCGCGCTGTGCCACAAGCCCGAGGGCGCGCGTGGCGGCTCGTGGTGGATGAGGCTGAGTATGAGAAATGGCGGGGTCGCCGCTAGGGCCGCACCGACGCTAGCTCCGCGCATCACCTCGGTGATCGGGGTCGACCTTCCAGTCGAGGTGCAGCCACAGGACGCGTGAGTAGCGAAAGATGAACGGCACGAGCACGAGGTACGTGCTGTCGCCGATGAGGAGCGCAGGAACGGCGGCGAGCCCGCCGAGCGTCATCAGGCCGATGACGATGGCGCCGAGCGCCGGCACCGCGAGCGCGTAGGAGACGACCATTGCGCCGGTGAAGTAGCCCGGCTCGCGCTCGAAGACCAGACCGCAGACCGGGCAGGCGATGTTCATCGAGAGGAAGCCGCGCCAGATCCGGCCGTCGAGGCATCGCGGGCAGCGGAGCGCGAGGATCGCCCGCAGGCGCCGCACCTAGAAGTACTCGAGGACGAGCGCCGCGATCACGATGGCCACGGCCGCCAGGACGATGAGCACGAGCGGGACCAGATAGAAGAGGACGACCGCCACGATGAGGACGCGGACCGCGCGGTCGCGGTCGACGCCGTAGTGCGCCTGGATCGCGCGGAACGCGATGAACAGGAGCCAACCGAGGCACACGTAGCCGATGACCGTCGCGAGCTGCGGCCCCACGCCCTTCCCCACCCCGAGCGCGAGGGTGGCCAGGCTCGCCGGCACGAGTGTGAGCGGCGCCGCGTACGCGAACAGCAGCAGGATCGGCGTGAACGGCGGCCGCGAGCCGGCGAGCCGCGCGGAGGCATGGATCGCCGTCGAGCCGAGGAGCCAGTAGAAGAGCGGCGTGAAGGCCGTCGCGACGACGACGGCGTCGAACGAGCGTTGCACGAGGTAGAGCACGACCGCGGTCCGCTGCGGTCCGAGCGAGTCGATCATCGCCTGCACCAGCGGCTGCCGCGTGCCGGCGAAGAAGAGGTCGTTCACGTCGGTCTCGCTCCCCACGCGCGCCGCGACGAGCGTCGACGTCACCGTCGCGAGCGCCATCAACCCGAGTGCCATCCACGCGGAAGGCTGCGCGAGGACGCGCGCGACGCCGGCGCGCGGGGAGCGCGCGAGGGCCGCGAGCTCGTTCACGCGCTCACCAGGCCGCCGCGACCGCGTCGCGGATCGCCGCGTCGGTGTGCTCGTCGATCGTCCGCCGCTCCTCCCCGGTCCAGGCGGGCGCGTCGGCGTCGCGCAGCTCATCCGGGACGTCGGCGCCGAGCATGATCAGGAACTCGAGCGACCAGGTCCGACGCACCGCGTCGAGCGAGTAGCCGCCGCCACCCATCGCGATCCACGGGTACGGCGTCCTTTCGAACCAGCCCACCGCATGCTCGCGGGTACGGGTGGAGATCTGCAGGTGCGTGAGCGGATCGGTGAAGTGCGCGTCGATGCCCTGCTGCGTGACGAGGACGTCGGGACGGTAGCGATCGACGAGGGGCAGCACGACCGCGTCGAACGCCCGGATGTACGCGGCGTCGTCGGTGTACGGCGGCAGCGGCACGTTGATGCTGTACCCGGCGCCCGCGCCGCGGCCGCGCTCGCTGGCGAAGCCGGTGCCTGGAAAGAGCGTCCGTCCGTCCTCGTGCAGGCTGATCGTGAGCACCTGGTCGGTGTCGTAGAAGGCGGCCTGGACACCATCGCCGTGGTGCGCGTCGATGTCCACGTACGCGACCCGCATGCCTCGGTCCGCGAGGACGCCGCACACGATGGCCGGGTCGTTGTAGATGCAGAAGCCCGATGCGCGGCGCGCCATCGCGTGATGAAGACCGCCGGAGTAGTTCACCGCGACACGGACGCGTCCGGCGAGGACCTCCTCCATCGCCACGAGCGTGCCGCCGGTCGTGAGCAGGCTCACCTCGTGCATCCCCGTGAACGGCGGTGTATCGCCGTCCGGGTCGAGACCCCACGCTCGGTAATCGTCATCGGGCTCCCGCGACGCCTGCATCACGGCCTCGACGTACTCGGGCGCGTGGATGCGCTCGATCTCGTCACGCGTCGCGGCGCGCGGCGCGACCACGGCCGCCCCGGGATGAGCGAAAGCGCCGAGACGCTGGAGCGTGTCCCGCACGTCGATGAGCCGCTGGGGCTTCAGCGGATGATCCTCGCGATACTCGTGCGACGCGACGCGCGGGTCCCACACGAACCCCGCGCCCTTCGCGGTCATCGATGCGTGATGCGGTCGAGCGTGAGGATGTTGAACGCGTACCTGTGCCGCTCGTCGGCCTCGTGACGGTCGTTCGTTACGACGCGCCAGTCGTCCTTCCCCATGTCGAAGTAAGTGTCTCCCCCGACCTCCGCATCCACCGAGGTCATGTAGATGCGCTCGGCCATCGGCAGGAACTCTTTGAAGACCTGCGCTCCACCGAAGACGATGATCTCGGGCGCGTCACCCGCGAGACGCAGCGCCTCGCTCGGCGTTCGCGCGACGAGGACACCCGCGGGGTTGAACGTCGGGTCGCGGGTCAGGACGATGTTCGTCCGCCCTTCCAGGGGATGCCCGATCGAGGCGTAGGTGCGCCGGCCCATGATGAGCGGCTTCCCCATCGTCACCTCGCGCACGTGCTTCATGTCGTCGGGTAATCGCCACGGCAGACCACCGTCCTTGCCGATGACCTTGTTGCGATCGACCGCGACGACGAACGCGATGCGGCTCACGTCGGCGTCAGTGCCTGCGGCGCGTCACACCGCCATCCTCGCTCCGATCGGCGGATGGAACTGGTACTGCTCGAGCCGGGCGATGCCATCGAGGAGTGGGCCGGGCTTCTCGCCCGCCCGCGAGCGGGCGACGATGTCGTGGTAGCGGGCAACGACGTCGTCCAGCGTGCGCAGGGACGGGTCGAGGGCAAGGCGCGGCGATGGATACGGCTCGCGCTCGAGCTGTTGGCGCACGGCCTCGAAGTGATCGCGATAGACGTGGGCATCGGCGAGCACGTGAACAAACTCGTGTGGCACGAGGCCGGCGAACTGCGCCACGAGGTGGAGCAGCACGGCGTACTCGGCGGTGTTGAAGGGCACTCCGAGAAAGAGATCGCAGGAGCGCTGGTACATCATCAGCGAGAGCTTCCCACGCTCCATCGGGCTGTCGCCGGGTGCGACGAAGAACTGGAAGAGCGCGTGGCAGGCCGGGAGGCTCGTCGCGTCGAGCTCGGCGGGGTTCCACGCGCTGACGACATGACGCCTGCTTGATGGATCCGTCGTCAGTCCCTCAACAACGGTCCGCAGCTGATCCACGTGGGTGCCATCCGGGCCGATCCAGTCGCGCCACTGCTGTCCGTAGTTGCGGCCGGCGTCGCCGTCGAAGCGCGCCTTCGGCAGCCAGTACGGCGCATAGGTGTTGCCGTCCCAGATGCGCACGCCGAGCGCGTGCAGCTCGTTCACATCGGACGATCCCGCGATGAACCAGAGGAGCTCGGCGAGCACCGAGCGGAACGCGAGGCGCTTCGTCGTCACCGCGGGAAAGCCGTCGCTCATACGGAAGCGCATGACCTCGCCGAAGATCGCGCGCGTCCCGGTCCCGGTGCGGTCGTCGCGGTCGACGCCCTGGTCCATGGCCCGTCGGAGGATGTCGAGGTACTGCCGCACGCGACTAGTGTGCCGTGGGCTTGTAGACGCGGCCTCCGACACGCATCCAGCGCACTTTTCCGCCAGCGCTCAGGAACTCGCCGCGCGTGTCCTTCAGCGGTCCGTCGAGCAGCGTGAACTGCTCGGGTGAGGTGAAGGCGATGCGCGAGGGCGGCGGATCCTGCGGTGGCGGATCGTTCTTCAGCTTGTTGTGCGAGAAGCTCCGGTAGATGAGGCCGGTGTCGGAGATCTCGAGCTCGGCGTCGGAGAGCTCGGCGGTGTAGCGGCCCGCGAGCTGCGCGTAGCGAGTGCGCTCGAGCTCCAGGTAGACGGGCGCGGGCGCCTCGAAGCCGAGGTATTCCTTCTGCCACCACTTCGTGACCTCGGTGTGCAGCAGGCCGCCGCGCACCGAGTTCGTCTCCACCGCGATCGCCGCGTTTCGGTCGGGCGCGAGCATGAGCACGCCCTGCTGTCCGATCGCGACACCGCCGTGGTACTGCAGACGCAGGCCCTGGTCATCGCGCAGGAACCACGCGATGCCCACCTTGC
>JBGQFO010000081.1:0-9237 GCA_041496945.1 Candidatus Limnocylindria bacterium
GTGCGAGAGCTGGCGGACCGCGCGGGTCTTCAGGTCGATGACGTACAGCTCGATGCGCCCGCTCTTGTCCCAATAGAAGGCGATCCGATCTCGGCCGTGCGAGAGGACCGGGTGGTAGAGCGATGGGAGCGACCACAGCTCGCGCACGTCGATGGATCCGCGTGATGGTGCGGTCGTGGCCACGCCGCGATGCTAGCCGCTGCTCCCCAGATCGCGCGCGGCCAGGTCGGCTGTCCGGCGCGCGGTCCACGCGGACTTGTCCCATTCACCGCGGCCAGCCTGCCAGGGAATGTGGCCGACGCCGATGTCCAGCTCGCACACCCGCAGGCGCTCCGCGAACGCCGGGATCCGCGCGCCAGACCGCGCGTGGTGGCGCTCTATCTCGCCACGGATGTCGATCCCGCCCCAGCGCTCGCGGTACCACGGCCACCAGAACGTGAGCAGCGCCGCGTCATACAGGAAGTCGCCGAAGATCGACGCACCCCAATCGAGCAGGATCACGCCAGCGCCGTCGACGAGCACGTTGAAATTCAGCAGGTCGTTATGGACGAGATGGCGGTCCTGCCCGACCGGAGGGCAGAACGGCAGCAGCTCACGCATGCGCGCCAGGCCGGTGTCGAACTCGGCCGTGCCGATGCGCGTGCGCGCCAGGAGCTCGCGCTGCTCCGCGCGCTCCCCCGGCGGGTCCTCGCGGACCAGGTTGTCCGCCCAGGTGGCGTGGATCGCCGACCCATCGCCGTGCCACAGGCCGTAGCCGCGCGTGCCCGCGAGATCCGCCTCGCGCGTGGCGTCCATCGCCGCGAAGAGCGACGGGAGGACGCGGCGCAGGCCGTCTTCGTCGAGGTCGTCGAGCGGCGCGCCGGCCACGCGCTCCGCGATCCCGTATCCACCGGTCCCGTGATCGCCGATCTCGACCATGTGCGGCACGCGCAGCGCTGGCGACCGCCAGCGCTCGGCAAGGAGGTCCTTCTCGAGGTCGTCGCGCCGCTCGTGGAAACGCACGACGAAGTCGCGCTCGCCTTCGCGGAACGCGAAGGTCGTGGACCAGAGGCCACCCGCGAGTGGCGTGAGGTCGGTGGCGTCGTGTCCGCGCGCGCGAAGGAACGCGCGTGCCTCTTTGGCGGTGAGCGCGATGGGCATCGTCCGAGGTTAGCGCTACGGGATGTCGACGACGATGCGGCGCGAGAAGTACGACAGCAGCCACTCCACCAGCAGCGTGCCGCGGTTGCGCGTGCCGACGAGCTGCATGAGGTAGTTCACGCGCCAGACCCCCCAGGCGAGGAAGCCGGAGAGCACCAGGCGCACCGGCCGCGCGAATTCCGCCGCCGCGCTGGTGCGGCCGAGCGCGATGAGGTCGCCCTTGCGGTGATAGCGGTACGGCTCAAGCGGCTCCCCGCGGACCAGGTGCAGGAGGTTGCGCGCGGCCGCCGGCGCCTCGAGCACGGCGACCTGCGCGAGCTGCGGGAGTGGCCGGCCGTCCTGCATGAACGCGCCGGCGTCGCCGAAGGACAGCACGTCATCCCGCCCGCCCGCGCGAAGGAACTCGTCCACGACGAGGCGGCCATCCTTCGTCTTCGGCAGGTCGAGGCCACGCAGGAGCGGATTCGCCCGAACGCCACCGGCCCAAATGACGGTCTGCGCACGCAAGAATCGACCACCGCTCGTCGCGACACCGTCCCGTGTCACCTCGGCGACGAGCGTGTTCAGCAGGACCACGACGCCGAGCCTGGCCATGCGTTTCATCGCGAGGCGCGAGAGGCGCTCGTCCATCTGCGGGAGGACACGGTCCGTCCCGTCGACGACGGTGATCTGCGGCTCGCGGTCGAAGTCGATGGACGGATAGATGCGCCGGAGCGTGTGGTCCATCAGATCGCGCATCGAGGCCGCGAGCTCGATGCCCACGGGGCCGGCCCCGACGATCGCGAACGAGAGCAGGGCGCGGCGTCTGTGCGGGTCGGTCTCGATCGCGGCGTCCTCGAACGTCGACAGGATGCGATGGCGGAGGGCGCGTCCGTCCGCCAGGCCCTTCACGACGAGCGCGTGCTCGAGCACGCCGGGGATCCCGTAGTCGTTCGTGACCGAGCCCGGGACGACGACCACGTGGTCGTACGGATGTGCCCCGTCCGTCGTGCGGACCACGCGCGCCGCCAGATCGATCTCCTCCACCGTCTCGCGCGCGAAGCGGTACCCGACGCGCGCGAGCGGCACGCGCAGCGGATAGGCCACCGCGTGCGGCGGTAACTCGCCCGTTGCGACCTGGTACAGCAGCGGCGTGAAGAGGTGGAAGTTGTTGCGGTCGATGAGCGTCACCTCGGCCTCGTCCGGGCGCAGCCGGCCCTCGAGACGGCGGACGAGATGCAGTCCGGCGAAGCCCCCGCCCACGATCACGACGCGCTTCATGCCTCGAGCTCCTTCCGCCAGCCCCGCGGCACGCGGTCGTAGTCGACGTTCCGAAGTCCGAGCCAGCGCGATAGCGACCGGACCTCGCGCGAGACGGCGCGGGCGTCATCGGGCGTGGCGCCGGGCTCCGCGTGGAGCGAGAGCACCCGCAGCCTGCCGTTGGCCTCGTCGCGCCGCGCATCGAAGCGCGCGACCATGCGCTCGCCCCGCAGGACCGGCAGGACGTAGTAGCCCCAGCGTCGCTGCGCCGGTGGCACGTAGATCTCCAGGCGGTAGTCGAAGTCGAACAGCTCGCGGGCGCGGACCCGGTCGTGGATGAGCCGGTCGAAGGGCGAAAGGATCGCGGTGCGGCCACGGAACCGTCGCTCGAGCAGCGGGCCCCACGCGTAGAACTGCCCGCGCAGACCGTCGACCTCGACCGGGACAGCGAGCTCCTCGCGCACCAGGTCGGCGAGCGCCGTATCCCAGCCCGCCGGACGTCCGTCGAACGAACGCCCGAATTCGTTGACCCGCGCGAGGCCCCTGGCCGCGAGCTGCCGCTCGAGGAGCTCGCGCGCGACCTCGCGCTCGCTCGCGCGTCTTGTCGCCCTCGGGTACCAGTCCTTCGCGAGGCCCCACAGGCGCTCCTGGCCCTCGCGGCCGACGATCGCGATCTCCCCCATCGCCCAGAGGACGTCCAGCATCCGCGTCACGTTGCGACCGTCGTTCCAGCCACCCGAGGTGTAGCCGACGCTCGCGGCGTCATCGATCTCGCGCGACCGGAGCGGACCCCGCCGGGCGAGGTCGCGGAGCAGGCGCCGGCGGAACGCCGTGTTGTCGTGGATCCAGCGCCGGATGTACCGGCCGCGCGACGAATCGCGGATGAGCACGCGCTTCATCGTCGGCCGGTAGAGGTGCAGGTCGGCCATCGGCACGATGAATGCCCAGTACTCGAACAGCTTGCGGTCGGTCCACATGAGGCGCTCGAGCGCGCTCCGATCGTACGGCCCGAGACGGCTGAAGAGGACGAGGTGCTCGGTGCGCGCCACGACGGCGGTGGGATCCATCTGCACGCGGCCGAGCCGCTTCACCGTGTCGAGGATCCCGCGTGGCCGCTCGGCGCTCAGCAGGCCGCCCATGATCGTCAGCTGCGCGGCCCGCCGTCGCGTGAGGCGTGTCACGGCGTCCCCTGCTCGGCTTCGATGCGCTCAAGCTCACCGAGGTACGACCTGGTGATCGGATCGTCCGCGTCGAGGCTCGCGGCGTGCTCGAGCCGCTCGCGAGCTCGAACGAGGTCCCCGGCGCGCAGGTGCGCGAAGCCCGCGTCCGCAACGTAGGCCGGATCGTCGGGGCGCAGCGACGCCGCATGATCGAGCGCCGCCAGCGCGCCGCTGGGGTCCTTGCCCATCAGCAGCGCGACACCCAGCTCGTGAAGCGCGTCCGGCTGATCCGGCCAGAGCTCGAGCACCCGCCGGAAGGCAGCCTGCGCCGCCGCGGCCTCGCCGCGCTGGCGGGCCACGATGCCGAGACCGAAGTGCGCTTCCCAGAGGTCCGGATCGATGGCCAGGGCGCGCTCGAAGACGGCAGTCGCTCCCTCGAGGCTCGCCGCCTCGCCGGCGAGAGCCGCCTGTCCGGCGCGCTCGAGCTCGTGCTCGAGGTCGGGCTCGCGGATCCCGAAGCGAAGACGGCGCGCGTGGCCAAACACCTCTCCGCTCCGCTCTTCAGCGATCACGTTTTCAAGCTCAAGGAGCGACCCCTCCCTCTCTCCGAGCGCGAGGAGGACCCGGGCGAGGTTGAGGCGCACGACCGGCGGTGCGCCGGCCGCGAGCGCGTCGCGGTAGTGCGCCGCTGCCCCGGCCAGCTCGCCGCGCGCGTGCCGCGACGCGCCGTACGAGGCGTGCAGCTCCCAGCTTGTGGCGCCCGCCGCGACGGCCCGCTCGAAGGACTCGCGACCGACGCCCGGGTCGCCGCGCTGGAACGAGATGATCGCGAGGAGCTCCTGCGCGGCGCCGTACGCGGGGCTGTCAGTCCCGATGCGGCGGAGGTGTGCCAGCGCCGGCGCGGGGGCGCTCGCGTTGGCGTAGAGCTCCGCCAGGCGGACGAGATCGGCGTCGGGAAGGGCGTGCAGCGAGCGCGCGTGCTCGAAGGCGATGATCGCGCCGTTCGCATCGCCCGCCTGGGACCGCAGCTGGCCGAGGAGGTAGTGCGCTCGCCACGACCGCGGCCGGAGGGTGATGAGCTCCTCGAGCGCGCGCAGCTCGTCGGTGAGCGCGCCACGCTCGAGCGACTCGGCGGCGAGGACGAGGAGCCGCTCTTCGGCCGCAGCCCCATCCGGGTCCAGCCGGACGGCTTCGACGTAGCCGGCGAGCGCGGCCCCCAGTGACGCCGCCGCGCGCGCGGGCGCCGAGCTCCGCAGCAGCGTGGCGTTGACCTCCTCGTCCATCGCCTCGAGGAGCGCGGCGTATGCCGCCTCGTTCGCCGCGGCGGGCGTCACGAGATCGGATGTCGGCGCGACCTCGAGCGTACCTGCGAGCCAGGCCGCGAGGTCGGTCTCGACGCGTGGCAGCGCGCCGGGAGCGATCGTCAGCGCGAGCCGGCCCACGACGCGGCGCGTCGCGGCGTCGACGAGCGTCGCCTCGAGCGTTCGCGCGCTCGGCTCCTCGCGGTAGACCGCGGTCAGGGCGTGGCTCGCACCGAGCGAGGCCGCGTATCGCGCCGCGAGATCGGGGTCGGGTGACGAGCCGAACACGAGGTAGCCGGCGTCGCTCGCCTCCACGGGCATGGTCACGAGGAAGACCGGGCGCAGATCGAGGATCTCGTCCTGCGCGAAGCGGTCCTCCAGGCGGCGCGCCAGCTGACGAGCCCACGCGCCGCCGCGCGGCTCGGTCGCGCGCGCGCCGAAGGGGACCACCGCGATGACGTGACGCGTGCTCACGTCGGGTCTAGCGCCAGCGGATGCGCGCGTAGGTGCGCTTGCCGATCCGCAGGACCTGTTCGCCGCTCGTCGGCACCGTGGTCTCGAGGTTCGCGCGCGATCCGTCGACCTGCACCCCGCCCTGCTCGACCGTGCGCCGAGCCTCGCTCTTGCTCTTCTGGAGGTTCGCGCGCACCAGCACCTCGACGATGCCGAGCTCGCGCGCGCCGTCCGCGTCGAGCGAGACCTCAGTCATGTCCTCGGGGGCATGCCCCTGGGAGAACTGGCGCTTGAACGCCGCGGCCGCGGCATCGGCCGCCGCGGGAGAGTGCAGCTCGCTGGTGATCTGCCAGGCGAGCTTCTCCTTCGCCTCCTTTGGGCCGAGCTCCTTGTTCGCGAGCGCACCGGTGATCGTTCGCACCTCCGCCAGGGGCAGGTCGGTCGCCCAGTCGTAGTAATGCGGCATGAGCGCGTCGTCGATGGACATGACCTTCCCGTACACGTCGTTCGGCGCGTCGGTGAGCCAGATGCCGGTCTTCGGCTTCGACTTGCTCATCTTCTCGCCGTCGAGTCCCTCCAGGAGCGGGACGATGAACACCTGCTGGGCGCGCTGACCGAGCTGCGTCTGCAGCTCCCGGCCGGCGAGGATGTTGAAGAGCTGATCGGTCCCGCCCATCTCGACGTCGGCTTCGATCGCGACCGAGTCGTACGCCTGCAGCAGCGGATAGAGCAGGTCCTTGATCGGGATCGCGGTCTTCTTCTCCATGCGCTTGCGGAACTCCTCGCGCTGGAGCATCTGCTGGGTAGTGAAGCGGCCGGCGAGCTCGATCACGTCGCGCAGGCCGAATTTCGAGAACCACTCCGACTGGAACACGATGCGCGTGTTCTCTTTTGGGACGATCTTGTGGAACTGCGCGAGGTACGTCTCGGCGTTCTTCAGGACCTGCTCGTGGGACATCGTCGGCCGGGTCTCGTCCTTGTCGGTCGGGTCGCCGATCTGCGTGGTCCAGTCGCCGATGATGATCACGATCTCGTGACCCCACCGCGCGAGGGTGCGCAGCTTGCGCAGGCCCACGGCGTGCCCGATGTGCAGGTTCGGCCGGGTCGGGTCGAAGCCCTGTTTGACGCGGAGCGGGCGCTCCCCGGAGCGGAGCAGCGCGGCGAACTCCTCGCGCACGATCACCTCCGCGACCGCACGCGTAAGGAACTCGTCGAGCTCCGGTTTCGACGGGACCGTCGGCACGCGGACAAGGATAGGTTTTCGGGGGATCGGCGACCGGTACCATTGATCCATCGCGCGCACAAAGACGACACGCGACCACGCGCTCAGGCGGGGAACGTATCGCCAGTTGCGTCGCCGAAGTGGGGGCGGCGTTCGCGCTCGGTTCGCGATCCTGCCCGGGTTCCTGGCCGCGTTCCTCCTGGCCGGCGTGGCGCTCGCCTCCTTCGGGGCGATCGCCGCTTTGGCGTATTTCGGGCAGGACCTGCCCGCCGCGGAGGACTTCGCGAAGACCCCCCAGGCGCTCTCCACGAAGGTCTACGATCGCACCGGGACGCAGCTCCTCTACCAGTTCGAGGAGGAGCGCCGCGAGATCGTGAGCCTCGACCAGGTGCCGCAATCGATGATCGACGCGACCCTGGGGGCCGAGGACAAGACCTTCTGGACGAACCCGGGCATCGACATCTTCGGCATCGCGCGCGCGGTGCGCGACGATCTGCTGCATCGCCAGGTCGTGAGCGGCGCCTCGACCATCACCCAGCAGCTCGTGAAGCAACGGATCGTCGGCGGCGAGGTCAGCCTCTCCCGGAAGATCAAGGAGGCCCTGCTGGCGGTCGAGGTCACGCGCACCTACTCGAAGAAGCAGATCCTCGAGCTCTACCTGAACCAGATCTACTACGGGAACCAGGCCTACGGCATCAAGGCCGCCGCCGAGACGTATTTCGGGAAGTCCGACCTGAACACGCTCACGCTCGCGGAGTCGGCGCTCCTCGCCGGGTTGCCCCAGTCGCCATCGATCCTCGACCCGTCGGATCCGAACAACGTCGCGAACGCGACCGAGCGCCGCGCCTACGTGCTCGGGCAGATGGTCGACATGGGAGCGATCAGCGAGGCACAGGCCGCTGCCGCGGACGGTGAGACGATCAAGGTCGCGGGGGCGCAGGTCACGAAGATCACGGCTCCGCACTTCGTCTTCCAGGTGAAGCAGCAGCTGCAGCAGATCCTCGGCGGGACCGAGGCCGCGGTCACGCGGGGCGGCTTCAAGGTGACGACCACGCTGGACATGACGAAACAGGCAATCGCGGAGCGGCAGGTCCGCGAGTGGGTCGACTTCCTCCACGACAAGAACGTCTGGAACGCGGCCCTCGTGTCGATCGACCCGCGGAACGGTGAGATCGTGGCCTACGTCGGATCGGTCGACTACTACGACCGCGCGGATCCGCGCGTGCAGGGCCAGTTCGACGTGGCTGGCATCGGCGTGCGGCAGCCGGGGTCAGCGTTCAAGATGTTCAACTACCTCACGGCGCTGAAGAAGGGCGCCACGCCGGCGACCGTCGTGGTCGATGCGCGCACCGACTTCACCGGCAGGGCCAACCCGAACAACATGAACAAGAACACCTGCGGGTATTGCCCGGAGAACGCGGACCTCCAGTACCACGGCCCGGTCACGATGCGCCAGGCGCTTCGCGAGTCGCGCAACGTGCCCGCGGTGAAATTCCTTTCGCAGTACAGCGGCATCGAGGACACCATCCAGACGGCCCACGACCTCGGCATCACCGCGGCCATCGATCCCGCGAACGTCGGCCTGTCGCTCACGCTCGGCGCGGTGCCGGTGAAGCTGCTCGACATGACCAGCGCGTACGGGGTGCTCGCGAACATGGGCGTGCGGGTCGCGCCGACGACGATCCTGAAGGTCGAGGACCCGCGCGGGAAGGTCGTCTGGGAGCACAAGGACTACGAGCAGAAGCAGGTCGTCGACCGGTCCGTCGCGTGGCTCATGACCGACATCCTCAAGGACATGACCGATCCGGCGAAGGACTTCATCTTCGGCAGCTGGACGAACATCGGCCGGGTCGCGGCGCTGAAGACCGGCACGACCGACGACCTCAAGGACGTCTACAGCGTCGGGTACGTCCCGCAGCTCATCACCGGCGTGTGGATGGGCAACAGCAACGGCGATCCGATGTCCTCGCGCGACTTCTCGAGCGCCATGGGCCCCGGGCAGCTGTGGCGCGACTTCATGAAGGAGGCGCTCGCGGACACGCCGAAGGAGGACTGGGCCCGGCCCGCGAACATCGTGACCGCGAGCGTGGTCTCCGCTCCCGGCGCGTTCGGGGGCTACGGCTCCGGTCTGCTCCCCTCGTCGTTGTCGCCCTTCTCGACGACCGAGAACTTCATCCGCGGAACGCAGCCCGCGCGGCAGGACGACTGGTTCGTGCCGGGCTGCCCGCAGCCGGACGGCACGCGGAAGGTCGCGATCCAGCTCAAGGAGAGCGCGCCGGCGGAGTGGCAGCGCTACACCGACAAGTGGGTGACCGACGCGAACGCCGGCGTCCACACCTACGGCCGCTACTCGTGGAACGTCATGGGCTCGCAGCCCTGCCCAAGCCCGTCCCCGTCGCCGAGCGCCTCGTTCTCACCACGCCCGTCGGGCTCGGGCCTGCCCAGTGGCAGCCCGACGCGGCCGCCGCTGCCCACGGTGAGCCTGCCGCTGCCCACGATCCTCCCGACACCGACACCGACACCGACGAAGACGCCATAGTCCCGGGGTGACCCCCGGCGAGCGCCGCCTCACCGCGATCGTCGCGTGCGTGGAGGCTTCCGGTCGCGTGCTCCTGGTGAGACAGATCGCCGGTCCCTACGCCGGCGCGTGGCTCCTCCCCGGTGGCGGCGTCGACGACGGCGAATCGATCGAGGAGGGCCTGCGGCGCGAGATGCGCGAGGA
>JBGQFO010000082.1:0-9184 GCA_041496945.1 Candidatus Limnocylindria bacterium
CGAAGGGTCGACTTTGCCGGCGATGAGTCTCGTGAGGACGAGGACACGTCGGTCTTGCACCGTGATCCGTCCTTTCTCTCCCCGTCGACGCGGACAGAATCACAGACCAATTTGGGCGGTCAGAGTCTCGGAACAATCACAAGCCGCTCGCGCCCTCTTGACACGACCCCTTACGATTCGCGCGGCATGCCGCGCGCAAAAGACCGACTTGCGGCTGGGGAGCGTGGACGATGCCTCGTTCGATCTGGCGTGGGGTGCTGTCCTTCGGGATGGTCGCCATCCCCGTGCGCCTCTACCTCGCGACGGAGAGCTCGAGCAAGGTGTCGTTCAACCTGCTCTGCCCAGAGCACAAGCAGCGCATCAAGAACAAGCGCTGGTGCCCGGAGGGCGATCACGAGGTCCAGTGGAACGACGTGGTGCGCGCGTACGAATACGAGAAGGGCAGCTACGTCGAGCTCACCGACGAGGATCTGGAGAAGCTCCCGCTCCGCTCGAGCAAGGCCATCGACATCACGGCGTTCGTCGAGAAGAAGGACATCCCCGGCGAGCTCTACTTCCAGTCGGCGTACTACCTCGAGCCGGAGAAGTCGGCGCAGAAGCCGTACGCGCTCCTGAACAAGACGCTCGGCAAGACCGGCCGCGTCGCCGTGGCCAAGTTCGCACTGCGCGATCGCGAACGACTCGTGTCGATCGGCACCCAGGATGGCGGCCTCGTGCTCAACACGCTGCACTGGCCCGACGAGATCCGCTCCACCGAGGATCTCGACATCGAGAAGGTGACCGTGAGCCCGGCCGAGCTGAAGATGGCCGAGAACCTCGTCGGGATGATGGCCTCGAAGTTCGAGCCGGGCGAGTACAAGGACGACTACAAACAGGCGGTCATGGAGCTCGTCGAGGCGAAGGTCGAGAAGCGGCAGATCATCGAGGCTGCGGAGCCCGAGGCGGAGACCACCGTGGTCGACCTCATGACCGCGCTCAAGGCGAGCGTCGAGAAGGCGAAGAAGTCCGAACAGGCCGGCTCGCGCAGCAAGCGCGGCGGGCACGAGTCGCTCGTGCACAAGAAGGGCGCGAGCGACGCGAAGGAGAAGCGGCGCAAGGCATCCTGACCGCGCGCACGCGCCTCGCCGCAAGCCGCGCTCGATATGCTCGGCACGTGTCGTCGCACGACCCGCAGGGTGCCCTGCCTCCCACGCTGCTGGATGTCGGCGATGGCCGCGTCGCCCTGCCGCGCGATCTCGCGCCGATGCGGCCGCGCCAGGCGGCGTGGGCGTTCAACTCCGCGGAGTACGTCTTCGAGCTGAAGTGGGATGGGATCCGAGCGCTCGCCTCGCGCGATCGCGGCGTGGTGCGGGTCACCGACCGCAACGGCGGCGATCTGCTCCCCCTCCTTCCAGAGCTCGCCGAGCTCCCGCTGCCCGAGGGCGCCGTGCTGGACGGCGAGATCGTCGTCTGCGATTCCCGGGGCCGGCCGTCATACGACCTCCTCGCCGGCCGGCTCGGGCCGCGCGCCGCGAAACGCGGTTTTGGGCCAATTTATGTGGCTTTCGATCTCCTCTATCAGGACCGTCGAGCTCTCCTGAGCCGCCCGCTGACCGAGCGCCGGCGACGACTCTTGGAGCTCGAGCTGCGCGGCAGGACGATCGGCGTGCCCGACCACCTCGACGCGGACGGCGAGCCGTTCCTCGAGGTCGTCGCCGAATACGGGCTCGAGGGCATCATCGCCAAGCGCAAGAAGAGCGCGTACCTGCCGGGCGCGCGCACGAGCGATTGGCTGAAGTGTCATGTGACGCCGCGGGCCGACGTCGTCCTCGGCGGCCTGGTGGAGGACGAGCCGCGCGGCACGGTGCGCGCGCTCTGCGGGATGTACAGCGACGATCGCGGCACGCTCGTCTTCGTCGGCGAGGCGTACGTCCCGGCGTTCCTCGCGCATTGGCTCGATGACGCGACGCGCGCGTTCGCGGCCGACGGCTCACCGTTCGCCACGCCACTACCGATGCGCGCGGGCACGCGGTGGCTGCGCCCGAAGCTCGTCGGGATCGTCGAGCATGCCGGTGAGGTCGGCGTCCTGCGCGACGCGCGCTTCCGCGCGCTGCGCTTCGATGGGCGACTGGACGATTGCCGTGTCGAGGACGCGATCGAGATCGACACCGAGCCCGCGACCAGCGGCATCGAGCGCCCGCGCCTCGTCCTGCTGCAGAGCCTTCGTCTCCCGCCGGACCGATAGCCCACGTATTCCGCGGCCCGGGACCGCGAGACCGCGCCTCCGGTATCATTGAAAAAACCCCGGAGGTCGTCTCGTTGCCGAAGTTCGTGTTCGTGACCGGCGGGGTCACTTCCTCACTTGGCAAGGGCATCACCGCAGCTTCGCTTGGCCGCCTGCTGGCGGCCCGCGGTCTCGCCGTCGCCTCGCTGAAGATGGATCCCTACCTCAACGTCGACCCCGGGACGATGTCGCCGTACCAGCACGGCGAGGTCTTCGTGACCGAGGACGGCGCGGAGTCGGATCTCGACCTCGGTCACTACGAACGGTTCATCGACCGCAACGTGACGCGCGCTTCGAACCTCACGACCGGTCAGATCTACAACGCCGTCATCGCAAAGGAGCGCCGCGGCGATTACCTCGGGGCCACGGTGCAGGTGATCCCGCACGTGACGAACGAGATCAAGGAGCGCATCCACCGCGTTGCGCGTGAGCAGCAGGCCGAGGTCGTGGTCGTCGAGGTCGGCGGCACGGTCGGCGACATCGAGTCGCTACCGTATTTGGAGGCGATCCGCCAGTTCCGCAACGACGTGGGCCGCCAGAACGTCCTCTACGTGCACCTCTCGCTCCTCCCGCGCGTGGCCACCGGTGAGCTCAAGACGAAGCCGACGCAGCATTCGGTCCGCGAGCTGCGCGCCATCGGCATCCAGCCCGACGTGCTCATCGCGCGCGCCGATGAGGCGATCGACGAGGACCTGCGCGAGAAGATCGCGCTCTTCTGCGACGTGAAGATCGACAACGTCATCTCCGAGCCCAACGCCTGGTCGATCTACGGCGTCCCGCTCATGCTCGAGGACGCCGGGCTCGGACGGATCGTCGTCGAGGAGCTCGGCCTGGGCGAGCGGGCGACCGAGCCCGACCTGGTGGAGTGGAAGGCGCTCACCGAGCGCATCCGGAACGCCCGCATCCCACTGAACATCGCGCTCGTCGGCAAGTACATCGAGCTCACCGACGCGTACCTCTCGGTGGCCGAATCGGTGAAGCACGCGTCCTGGGCGGCCGGCTGCGACGTGAAGATCTCGTGGATCGACAGCGAGCGGCTCGAGCGCGACCGCGACGTGGAGCCCCTGATCGGGCTGGACGGCATCGTCGTGCCCGGCGGCTTCGGCTACCGCGGCATCGAGGGGAAGGTGCGGGCGACGCGGTTCGGCCGCGAGCGGAAGGTGCCGACCCTCGGCCTGTGCATGGGCATGCAGTGCATGGTCATCGAGCTGGCGCGCACCGCCCTGGGGACCGACGACGCGAACTCCACCGAGTTCGACGCGTTCACGCCGCACCCGGTCATCGACCTGCTGCCGGAGCAGCGCGACGTCGCCGACAAGGGCGGCACGATGCGCCTCGGCAGCTACCCCTGCGTGCTCGAGCCGGGCTCGCTTGCCAGCCGCGCGTACGGGCAGCCGATCGTCCTGGAACGACACCGGCACCGATATGAGTTCAACAACGCCTACCGCGAGCTCCTCGCCCAGCACGGCATGCGCTTCTCGGGCCTCTCGCCCGACGGGCGCCTGGTGGAGATCGTCGAGCTTCCCGACCACCCATTCTTCCTCGGCACGCAGTTCCATCCCGAGTTCAAGTCGCGCCCCAATCGTCCACACCCGCTGTTCGCCGCGTTCATCGAGGCGAGCCTGGCCTACGCGCGCGCGAACGGACGCGCCGTGGCGCCGGTGCCGTTGCTGCAGGAGTCGAAGACGTGAAGCTGTTCCTCGACACGGCGATCTACGAGGAGATCGAGGAGGCGGTGCGCTGGGGCGTCATCGACGGCGTCACGACCAACCCGACCCTCATCGCGAAGGCCGGCCACGACCACGAGGAGCAGGTGAAGCGCATCTGCAAGATCGTCGGCAACGTCTCCGCCGAGGTGGTCTCCGAGAAGAGCGAGGACATGATCGTCGAGGGACGCCGCATCGCGGCGTGGCATCCCAACGTGATCGTGAAGGTCCCGCTTACCACCGAAGGCCTCGCCGCCGGCAAGGTCCTCGCCGGCGCGGGCATCCGCATCAACGTGACGCTGTGCTTCTCGGTGAACCAGGCGCTGCTCGCTGCGGCCATCGGCGCGTACATCGTCAGCCCGTTCGCCGGCCGCCTCGACGACATCAACGAGGACGGCATGCGCCTGGTCGCGGACATCGTCAGCGCGTACCGGCAACAGGAGATCAAGACGAAGGTCCTCGCGGCATCGATCCGCAACCCGATGCATGTGACGCAGGCCGCGCTCGCCGGCGCCGACATCGGCACGATGCCGTTCGCCGTGCTGAAGATGCTCTTCCAGCACCCGCTCACCGAGGCGGGTCAGAAGAAGTTCCTCGAGGACTACCGCAAGACGCAGGAGGCCAAGCCCCCGACCGCGCCCGCGAAGCGCTAGCAGCCACTCAGCCGAGCGCCGAATTTCCTATTCCACGTGGTACTGATCGGGCACTAAAGTTGCCCGCCGTGCCGGCTCGGACGTGGCAGTTCCAAGACGAGGATCTCTTCAAACATGTCGTCACGCTCGAGCACGGCCGCTGGAGCCGCTGGCAGACCGTCACGGTCGACGGCGCGGTCGTGTCGCGCGTCCGGCGAGGCCTCGACGCTCGCGGTAGCCACCATTTCAAGATCGGCGCGCACGTATGCCACGTTGTCGTTCGCAGCAAAGCTCTCGGGTACGAGTACGACCTGTATGTCGACGGCGCCGCGGTCGCGGAGCGCGGCGCGCGGCTCGTGAGCCCCGCGCAGGCACCAACGTCCATCCCCGCGCCCGCGCCCGCTCCGGCGCCCCGCTTTCGGTCGGCGCTCTCGTGGCTCTATTGGATCTCCGGCGCGACTCTTGTGAACGGAGCGCTGTACCACGCCGGCTCGACCGTCATGTTCCCGGTCGGCGCGACCTTTGGCTTCATCATCGAAGGGATCGCTAACGCGTTCGACGCACCGTTCGGCTGGATCGGACATCCGTTGATCGCGCTCGGTTTCTGGTTGATCACGCGACGCGTGCGCGGTGGGTCCGGCACTGCGCTGAAGCTGGGCATCGTGCTCTATGCGCTTGACTCGCTGCTCGACATGCTCGTCGCGTTCGATGCGATCCTCGTGGGCCTGCGTGTGCTCGCGCTGTGGAGCATGGTCGGCGCCCTCCGGACCGCGCCGTCGGCGCCGACACCGGCGCCCGCCTCCGGCTAACCGCCCTTCTTGGGCGCCTCGACCAGCAGGAAGTCGCGCAGGTCCGCGCCCGGCACGCCGCAGAGGTCCATGACGCAGAGCAGGAGCGCAGCCTCGTCCGATTCCGCGCGCCCGGTCTTGATCGAGATGTCGCAGGCGTAGAGCGACTCGTACGCACGCGCGATGTCGCGCGGTCCGAGGCCGCGCGCGAACTGCGTGTAGCGGAGGATCGCGCCCGACGATGAGCGGATGGCCTTGGCCATGCGCTCGGCGTCGGCCGGCTTCGGATCGCTCGCCGCGAACAGCAGCACGCGGAACTGCCAGAGGAGCAGCGCGAGGAGCTGCTGCGGTGCGTTCCCCTCCGCGAGAAGGTGCTCGAGGAGCGGCGCGGCCGCACGCACGTCGCGGCGGACGACCGCTTTCGTGAGCTCGAAGACGTCCGACTCGATCGCGCCGCTCACCAGCGAGCGCACGTCGGCGCCGGCCACCGGCGCGCCGTTCGCCCAGGCCGCGAGCTTGGTGACCTCGTTCTCGATGCGCTCGGTGTCCGGACCAAGCGCCGACGCAAGTGCGTCGAGCGCGTCCGGCCGGAGCGTCACGCCGGCGACCTTCGCGCGAGCGGCGATCCAGCGCGGCACCTCGAGGGGCAGGAGGCGCTCGTAGCGCTCGACCGTCCCACCGGCATTCTCGATCGCATCGAGGAGCGCGAGGTCCGTCGCGGCCGGGGCCTTCCCGGCGGGCTTCCGCCCACGCGCGCGCGCGGAGCGCATCGGCTCGGGCGCGACGAGCACGAGGGCCGCCTCGGGCGGGAACCGACCGATGACCTCGGCCCCCGTGAGCGCCTCGGCATGCTCGACCAGCACGACACGCCGCTCGTCGGGCGCGGCGAAGAGGCCCTGCGATTGGCCGGCCATGAGGATCTCATCCGCCGCACCACTGTTGCGCGCGTCGACGCGCGTGAGACCAAGCGCGCCGGCGAAGGGCACCGGCTTGCGCGATCCGAGGTCGCCGCGCCCCGGCCCTTCACCCGCGAGGAGCGCGTGCACGAGCTCATTGGCGCGCAGGCGCAGGCGGAAGGGATCCTCGCCGTGGAGGAGGAAGAGCATTCGCGTGGGTGCGGACGACGAGGCCTGTGCCATCGAGCGCGATCTCCACCGTCCCGTCCTGATCCGTGCGATACGTCGGCACGCCGGAGAGCGCCGCGAGCGTGGCCGGCGTGGGATGACCATACCGGTTCCCGGCGCCGACGGAGATGAGCGCCGCCTCCGGTCGCGCGGCCGCGCGTAACGCGCCCCCGTACGGCGTCTCGGCGCCGTGATGCGGCGGCACGTAGATGCGCGAGCGGAGCCGCTCGGGATGCTCGAGCACCCGCCCGAGCGCCTCGTCGACCGCGTCGCCGGTGAACAGCGCGCTGAACGCGCCGCGCTCCACGCGCAGCACCAGCGACGGAACGGACACGGTGAGCTCGCTGTCCGGTGCGAGCACGCTGACCGTCGCGCCGCCCAGCTGCAGACGCTGGCCTGAGTGCACCGCGCGCCGCGGGACGCCGTGTCGCGCGATCGCGGCCGACCAGAGATCGGTGAGCGGGCTCGGGTTCAGCCCCTCGGGTTCGATCGCGAGCCCGACGTCGTACCGGTCGAGCACCGCGAGCAGGCCGGCGCCGTGATCGGTGTGCGCGTGCGTGAGCGCGACGACGTCGATGCGCCGCTGCCAGGGTGCGAGGGTCGCGCCGAGCTCGTCGACGACGCGCGCGGGATCGGGGCCGCCGTCGATCAGCATCATCGCGTCGCCGACATCCACGAGATAGGCGTCGCCCTGGCCGACGTCGAGCGCGATGACGCGCACGCCCGACGTCGCCGGCCATGCGGCGACGAGCACGGCTGGCAGGGTCGCGACGAGGACGACGAGTGCGGAGGCGGCACGTCCGAGAGAGATGCTCGGTCGCGCGAACGACGGCAGGCCGACGGACCGCGGAAGGCTTGGCCGTCCGACCCGTGCTGCCAGCCGGCGCGCCCCGAGGATCGCGGCGACCTCGGCGCACGCGACGATCGCGCCGGTCAGGGGACCCGCCGGTACGGCGATCGCGGCAAGCGGCAGGGCGGCGAACGATTCGACGCCGACGCGCAGCGCGAAGGCAGCGCCCCACGCGACGAGCGCGACGACGCGCGCGGCGTCGAGCGAGACCGCGCCGACCAGGCTCGTGAGCGCCCCCGCGAGCATGAGCAATGGGAAGAGCGGGACGCAGACGAGGTTCGCGAGCGGCGAGACGAGCGATACGCGTCCGAAGGCCCCGGCGACGACGGGCAGCGTCGGACCGGTCGCGGCCAGCGTCGTCGCGATGCCGTCACGCAGGGGCGTGGGGAGGAACGCGAGACGATCCGCGACCGGCGCCTGCCAGAGCACCAGGCCGGCGGTCGCGAGCGCGGAGAGCTGAAGGCCCAGGTCGTTCACGGCCGCGGGGTCGGCCACCAGCATCACCACCACCGCGGCGCACAGCGCGTTGGCCGTCGCGGCGCGGCGCCCGCTCACGAGCCCACACGCCGCGACACCGGACATCAGCGCCGCGCGCAGCACGCTCGGCGACAGACCGACGAGCAGGCTGTACAGCACGACGGCCGCGATCGAAGCCGCGGCGCGCACCACCGGTCCGGCCCGACCGCGCAGCACCAGGGCGACGGCCGCAGCGACGAGCGTCATGTTGAAGCCGGAGATCGCGAGCAGGTGCGTCGTACCGCTGGCGGCGAAGGCCTGCGTGAGCGCGACGGGTACCGCGCTTCGCTCGCCGAGTGTGATCCCAAGGAGGATCGCGCTCTCGGGCGCTGGGATCAGGAGCTCGAGCGGCCGTGCCAGCGCCGCGCGGGGCAGGTCGAGCGCGAGCGCATCCACCGGGATCAAGGCGACCGGGACGAACGCGTGCACCACGAGCGCGCCGACGCCCACGGCCGCCGCGGACCAGACCAGCCGATGGCGGTCGAGGCTCGCGATCGCGAGGACGACCGACGCGAGCACGATCGCGGTGGCGAACGCCAGACCCGCGAGCAGATCGGCGCGCAGCGCGAATCCCACCGCGACGACGCCGGCGGTGGCGGGGAGCAGCGGCGCCGCGCGCAGCGTGCTCAGTGGAGTGTGAGCAGGTCGCGGATGTCCGCGAGCACGCGCGCGTTCACCAGACCGCGCGTCTGCAGCTCTTCGACTCGTGAGAACGGGCGCTGATCGCGCGAGTGCACGATGCGCGCCGCGGTCGCGGGCCCGATCCCCGGGAGCGCCTCCAGCTCCACCGGGGAGGCGTGGTTCAGATCGACCTTCGTCTCGGCGTCACTCCCCAGGCTGCCCGCGGGCGGGCTCTCCCCGAGGTGCGGCACGTACACGCGGGACCCGTCCCGCAGGAGCGCGGCGCGGTTGAGGCCCGAGAGGTCGGCATCGGGCGTGACGCCACCGGCCGCCGCGATGGCGTCGCCCACACGCGTCCCGTAGGACAGGCGGACCACGCCGGGGCGCGCCACCGCTCCGCCGACGTCGACCACCACGAGCGGGATCGGTGTCGGTGCGCTCGTCTCCTCGACCACGGCGATGGGCACGGGCGCGGGAGCGCGAAGGCGCGCCACCGCGATGACGCCACCGAGGGCGAGCGCGGCGAGGATCGTGAAGACCACAGGACGCGGCACCGGGCGAGAGTCGGCAAAGGCGCGGGTCGTGTGAAGGGGTCAGCGTCCCAGGACCTGTCGCACGTTCGTGCGACAACGCGTCGCACGTTCGTGCGACGAGGTCAGTTCGAGCGGCGACGCTCCCCCTGCG
>JBGQFO010000083.1:0-9171 GCA_041496945.1 Candidatus Limnocylindria bacterium
CCGGCGTCGGGAGCGTGCCGATGAAGGGGATCGCCGCGCCCGGCGTGAGGTACTGCGGCAGCTGGCCGTTCCACTTGTTGATTGCCTGAAGCTGCAGGTACTCCGGCGTGAGCGTGGTGGCCTGGGCCTTCTGCGCGTTCGCGAGGCCCTGTGCCACGATGAGCGCGGTCTCGGCCTCGGTCTTCGCCTTCTCCTGGAGCTGCTTCGCCTGCAGGTTCTGCTGGTTCGCGACCTGCGTCGCGAGGATCGCGTCGTTGAATTCCTTGGGGAACTCGTAGTTCGGGATCGTGAACTCGTCGACGATGATGTAGTAGGGGGCGAGCTTGTCCTTAAGCGTGGTCTTCGCCAGGTTCGCCACTTCCTGGCGCTTCTGGATGAGCTCGAGGCCGGCGTACTGGCCGGTCACGTCCTTGAAGGACTGCTGGATCTGCTGGTCGATGATGCGGTCCTTGTAGTTCGGACCCAGGTTCTGGAGGATCAGTGGCGCCTTCGACGCGTCGATGTGGAAGTTCACCGCGATGGTCGAGGTGATCGTCACGCCGTCCTTCGACGCGGCGCTCGCCTGGACCTGCTCCTTCTGGATGCGCGTGTCGAAGATGACGACGTCGTCGCGGAACGGCACCTTCGCGTGGATGCCGGGGTCGAACACGTCCGGATGGTCGGGGTCGATCGCCCCGAAGTGCTTGACGATCCCGACCTCGCCGACGCCGACCTGGGTGAACGAGCCGAGGATCGTGATGATGAGTACCAAGAAGATCGCGATGCCGACCGCGCCGATACCGAGGACCGGTCCCGATGCGCGCGCCGGCACTCCCCTGATGGTCATGTTGCCCTCCTCGCTGGTTGGACCCCTACCTTAGCGCGGGCCTCCGCCGCGCCGGTCGCGTCCACCCCGACGACCGCGCCGGCGGCGTTTGCGCGGCAGGTCAGCATTGCCGTCATCCACCTGAGTGGGTCTCTCCTGGCGCGGTACTTCGTCGCTGCCGTATGACCCGACGCCGCGCGTGTGCGCGGGGACGTTCGCGAACGTCACGCCCAGCTCCGCCGCGGTGATCTGCGCGCGGCCGCCCACCGCGAGCTCCACCAGGACGGCTTCCTTCACCACATTCGTCCCCTGCGCCGTCGCGCAGCCCGACGTGCCGCACGATCCGCTCACGCACGTCGGGATGTGGAAGACCTCGCCGATCTTCGGCAGCCGGCCCTTCACCTCCTGGTACGTCTCGAGCTCGTAGATGAGGCAGCACTTCAGCCGTCCACACACGCCGGTGAGCTTCGATTGATTGAGCGGCAGGTCCTGCTCCTTGGCCATGCGTATCGAGATGTTCGAGAACTTGTCGAGCCACGAGGAGCAGCAGAGCTCGCGACCGCACGTGCCGACGCCGGTCATGACCTTCGTCTCGTCGCGCGCGCCCATGCGGCGCAGGTCGATCCGCGTGCCAAAGTGCGCCTCGAGGCTCTGGGTGAACTCGCCGAGATCGACGCGCTGCTCGTTCTCGACCGAGTAGAAGACCGTGATCGACGTGCCGTCGAACTGCCAGTCCGCGCCCAGGGCCTTCACCGGCAGCCGCCGCTCGAGCGCCATCGCGGCGATCTGCTTCGTCGCGTCGGCCTCCATGCGCTTGCGTCTGTTGATCTCGAGCACGTCCGAGGCGGTCGCCTTGCGCACGACCTCACCGAGGAGCGGGTCGACCTGCATCATCGGCGAGTCGGAGGACATGAGCTGCACACGCGCGGCGTCGAGGCCCAGGTCGGTCTTCACGATGATCCAGTCGTTCACCTTTAGGTCAGTGACACCGGCTGGGTCGAAGAAGTACATGCGGCCGGCCTTGATGAAGCGCGCGCCGATCGTCAGGGTGATCACGACGCCACCGCCACATCGGCGCGGTACGGGAGCTTCAGCGCGACGAGCTCGAGGAGCATCCGCGCGGACACCGTGGTCTCGACGACGTCGCGGCGCCAGCGCTCGAAGCTCTGTGCGAGGTCCACGAGCTCGCGCTGCGGGACGCCGGTCGCCAGCTTCTGCGACTGCCCCGCGCGCTCGGGCCGCGTGGCCCGCTCGGGCGCGCCGGCCGCGATGACCGCGGCATCGCGCAGCAGCTCGCCCCACTGGACGAGTCGCGACTCGATCTGCTCGTTGCGTTTCTGCGTGTCGCGCTCGGAGTCGGCGAGGTCCGCGGCCCAGGCGAAGCGCTCGGTGAGCCTGCTCGCGAGGAGCTCGTAGAACTCCTTCTCGAGCGCGCTGCGTGTGGAACGACTCGCTTCATCGGACGCGAGTAGGAGCGCGATCCCGGGCTTGCCCGCGGCGACGGCCGCGTATTTCGCGGCGCTCGGCCCGAAGCGCTTCGTGAGCGCCGCCTCGGTCTCCGCGCGCGCGACGAGACGGAAGGGCAGCGGCTGGATGCGCGAGCGGATCGTCTCGAGCAGGCGGGAGGGGGTGGGTGTGATGAGGAGCAGAACCGCGTGCGATGGCGGCTCCTCGAGCGTCTTCAGCAGGGCGACCTCGGCGTGCTCGGAGAGCTCCGCGGCGTCATCGATGATCACGACCCGCTTGCGGCCCTCGAGCGGGCGCAACGCGAGATCCTGCTGCATCGCGCGGATCTGCTCGATGGTGATGTTCTTGCGGTCGGCGCGACTGGCGAGATCGACCTGCCGTTCGATCATCAGCACGTCGGGGTGGATGCCCTTCTCGATCTTCGTGCAGCTCAGGCACGCGCCGCAGCCGCCGCTGACGCGAGGCTCGGCCGAACAGTTCAGCGTCTGCGCCAACCGCAGCGCCACCGTGTGCTTGCCGATCGATCGCGGGCCGCTGAGCTCGTATCCCTGGGCGACGTCGCCGCGTATGGCCTGCTCGCCGAGCTTGGAGAGGAGGCGACGCTGCCCGATCACATCTCGCATCGGGTGTGGCGCGATTGTGACAGGTGCGCCGCGGTGCTAGCCGAGCGCCTCGACGATGCGTGCGACCGAAGCGGGCAGGTGCGGCTTGAGCCGGTAGAACGTCCAGATCCCGCGCCGGGTGGCCTCGACCAGCCCCGCTTCGCGGAGCTTGGTCATGTGGTGCGAGACGGTGGGCTGGGAAAGGTTGAAGGTGGCCGTGAAGTCGCAGATGCATGCCGGCTCGGTCGCCTTCCGGAGGGCGAGGACCATCTGCAGTCGGGTGGGATCGGACAGCGCCTTCATGACCGACGCAAGCTCGGCTGCCTTTGTCTCGGGCACCTCGAGCTGCACCGTGCAGCACACGCCGCGCTCGCGCTCGGGAAGGACCTTTGTCGCCGCCATGGGCGGAGCCTAGCAGACCTATTGACAACCATCAATGGGTTTGGGCAGGATATCGATAGAGACCCATCTATGGGTCATGGAGGTCAACGGTGAGCGAGCTTCAGGAAGCGGTCCGTGCGCGGTACGCGGAGCGCGCGCTGGTCATGGCCAAGGGCGGCGCCGGCTGTTGCGAGGGCGGCGCGTGCTGCGACGACACCTCGCTCTGCGGTGACGGCTACTCGGCGGAGGAGCTCGCGAGCGTCGGCGTCACAGCCACCGCGAGCCTCGGCTGCGGCAATCCCACGCTCCTCGCAGACCTGCATCCGGGCGAGACCGTCCTCGACCTCGGCTCGGGCGCCGGTCTGGACGTGCTGCTCTCGGCGGGCCGCGTCTCGCCGGGCGGTCACGCGTACGGCGTGGACATGACCGACGAGATGCTGGCGGTCGCGAACGAGAACAAGCGGAAGGCCGCCGTCGCGAACGCGACCTTCCTCAAGGGCACGATCGAGCAGATCCCGCTCGACGATGCGGCCGTCGACGTCGTCATCTCCAACTGCGTCATCAACCTCGCCGCGGACAAGGGCGCCGTCTTGCGCGAGGCGTTCCGCGTGCTTCGTCCGGCGGGCCGCCTCGCGGTCGCGGACATGGTCGCGATCGAGGAGCTCGCGCCTGAGGTGAAAAAGCGTCTTGACCTGTGGGCCGGCTGTATCTCGGGAACGATCTCGCTCGAGGCGTACACGGATGCCCTGCGCGATGCCGGGTTCCGGGACGTCGATATCGAGATCACCCGCGACGTCCGCCTCGAGGGCGTCGACGGCCGGATCGCCTCCGCCTACATCCGCGCGCGCAAGCCGGCGGAGGTCATCGCCGCGCGATAAACGATCTCCGTCCGGCGCGCGACCACGGACCACGTGAAGTCGCGGAGGGCGCGCTGACGGCCTGACTCGCCCATGCGCCGGGCGCGCTCGGGATCGCGCAGCAGCGCGAGGATGGCGTCGGCGATGGCCCGCGGCTCGTTGCGCGCGTGCAGACCATCGACGCCCTCGCGCACGACCTCGCGGAGCGGCGCGATGTCGCCCGCGATCACCGGGAGCCCGGCCATCCAGGCTTCGAGGTAGGTGTGACCGAACGTCTCGTGCTCGCTTGGCATGGCGAAGATCGTCGCGCGCGCGAACGCCACGGCCTTCTCCTCCTCGCCCACGACGCCGAACTCGGTCCACCGCCCATCGCGCGGTGCCGGCGAGAGGAGCGCGTTCCACGCCGGCTGGCCGATGGCGACGAACCTCGCATCCGGGCGCTCCGCCCACACCAGGCGCGCCGCATCCCGGAGCGCGTGGTAGCCCTTGTAGCGCTCTTTGCGGCCGACGAAGAGGACCGTCGCGGGCTCGCGCGCGATGTCGGGCAGCGCCATGAGGTTCGGCCCCACGCCGGTCACGTGCACGTTCGCCACGCCGTGCTCGCGGTACCACGCGGCCTCCCACTCGGTCAGCGCGATCACCGCGTCGTCGCGGCGGTAGCGCGCGATGTCACCCGCGCCGTCGCCGGAGAAGCGTTGGCCCGGGTGCACGAGCGGCGTCTCAACGAACGCGGCACCGGCGTACCGCGCGGCGCGCTCGAGCGCCCCCGCCCATTCGCGGGCCAGCGAATGCACGATGTCCGCGCCCTCCACCGCGCGCCGCAGGTCGTCGTCGCGCACCAGCGTCGTCGGCAGAACGCCATCGATCGCGGCACCGAGACCTCCGGCGCGCACCGGCAGGTAGACCGAGCGGGCATCGTCGGCGATCCCCGGACGCGACCATGCCGGCCTCATCCCGAGGAGGGTCACGTCGTGACCGAGCGCAGAGAGCTCGCGTTCCAGGGCGCGCGCGAACATCTCCGATCCGCCGACGGTGGAGAGGAGCTTCTTCGCGATGACGACGCGCACGGCGCGAAGCCTAGATGCGCGGGGGCTGCGGACTCATGAGGGGTCGGCGCGGTGGATCTGGCTCATGTCCGCCTCGAGGAGCCGCCCGATCTCGTCCGCGAGGCGCGTCCCGACCACCGGGACCGCAGCGGCGAGCGTCGCCCGCACGCAGGCTTTACGGAATTCTCCTGAGCTCGGTCCCGCGTCGAGCGGTCCCGTGACGAAGCAGGCGTGCAGCGCGTCGATCATCGCCGCGCGCAGTGCTCGTGCGACCTCGCTCGCGATCGAGTGGCGCCCCTTGACCTCCGCCAGCACGCGGTCCGCGATGACGGCGGCCTCGACGAACGAGAGCTCACCAACGGATCGGGCGTCGTACCAGACACGGCCCGCCACCGTCCCGGGAGCGGCCTCCGCGCAGTAGCCGAGCGAGGCGAGAAGGTCTACGGCGATCGTCAGTGGTGCGTCCTCGGCCAGCGAGAGCAGCAGAAAGTCACCGGCGTAGTCGGTCTCAGCGCGCTGGATCCCGCCCAGATCCTCGAGTCGCCAGCACGGGCGCGATGCGCGAGCCTCAGCCGAGGCCCGGCGCGGCGCTTCAGGCGAGGCCGTGAAGTCGCAGGACTACCTGCCGCACCAAAGGGCCCTTCCCCGACGCACCGTCACGCCAGCGCCTCGCCCGCGGCCACGTGCGCGCCCACCGCGCGGCGGTACGTCTCTTCCACGCGGTCCATCACACGCTCCCAATCCCAGCGCTCGACGAGCTTCGCGTGTCCGGCGCGCCCCATGCGCCGGCGCAGATCGGGGTCGTCGAGCAGCGCGCTCACCGCCCCGGCGATCGCCGCGATCTGCTGCGGCACGACGAGGCCATCCGTGCCGTGGGTGATGACCTCACGCAGCGGTGGGATGTCGCCGCCGATGACCGGCTTCCCGTGGAGCCATGCCTCGAGGTACCCGATGCCGAAGGTCTCGTGCAGCGAAGGCATCGCGTACACGTCGCAGGCGTCGAGCGCCGCGGAGCGCTCCGCGCTGGTCGCGCGCTCGATCTCGATGATGCGGTCGTCGGTGTAGCGGGCGAACTCGTCGACCATCGCGCCGTAGAAGCCGGGCACGCCGATGAACACGAACCGCGTGTCGGGATGACGTCGCCACACCAGGTCGGCGGCGTCGAGGAGATGGATGAAGCCCTTGTAGCGCTCGCGCCGCCCGACGTAGAGGACCATCGGCGCGTCCGCCGGGATGCGATGCCGCGCGCGGAAGCCGGCGCCGTCGGTGGAGCGCGTCGCGTTCGGCCCCATCCCCGTGGTGACGACGAGGAACGGATCGATGCCACGGCCCGCGTACCAGTTGCGCTCCCACTCGGTCATGGTCGTGATGGCGGCCGCACGTCGATAGCGCTCGAAGTCCGTCGCTGAGTCTCCGCCGTGGAATTGACCGGGATGCGCCAGTGGCGTGAGCACGATCGGGACGTCCAGCTGCTCGCTCACGGCGAGCGAGCTATCGAGGTACTCGCGCCCGACGTTGTGGATGAGCTCGCGGTCCTCGGCCCAGCGCGCGAGCTCGTCGGTGGGCATGAGGTCGACCAGCGTCGATGCGTCGGCCATCATGCCGAGCAGTCCGCCGCGTGGCTTCACCTGCACGACCTCGACGCCGTTCTCGGTGTAGCGCGGTCGCGCGTCGAACGACTGACCGCAGACGACGCGCACGTCGTGGCCGCGCGCGGCGAGACGCGTCGCGAACTGATAGGCGAGGCTCTCGGAGCCGCCCATCGGGGAGTAGGTGCGTTTGGTGAACAGGATGCGCATCAGCGAACGCTCCACTGCAACGCGAGTTGTCGCGCGGACCTAGGAGGCGGCCTCGTCCAATCCGATGAACTTGGCCCAGTTCCTCTCGCCACCGCGCACGTACGACGAATAGAGGTAGGTGGGCGTCGCCGGCGGGCGCCGCGGGACGCGGAGGAGCTGCATCTTCGATTCGGCGAGCGTGCGCCCGCCCTTCTTGTGATTGCAGTGACGGCACGCCGCCACGACGTTCTCCCAGGTGTGCTGCCCGCCGCGATGTCGGGGCATCACGTGATCGAGCGTCAGGTCATTGCCCCTCTTGCCGCAGTACTGGCAGGTGTGATCGTCGCGCTGCAGGACCTCTTTGCGCGTGAGCTTCACGACCGGGCGGGGGCGCTTCACGTGGTAGGCGAGCCGGATGACCGAGGGGGACGGGAAGGAGAGGCGCTCGCTCGTGACGATGTGCCCGTTCTGCTCGATGACGGTCGCCTTCTCTTTGGCGAGCAGGACCACAGCGCGCCGAACGTTGCATACGTTCAGCGGCTGGAAGTCGAGGTTCAGGACCAGGACATTCGCGTCGATGACCGCCATTACAAGATTCTAGGGTCAGCGCGGTACGATTGGCCTGTCATGACCTCCGCTCAGAACGGTTCCAACGGCACCGGGAAGACCGGGACCTGGACGCTCAAGACCGGCCTCGCGCAGATGCTCAAGGGCGGCGTGATCATGGACGTGGTCACCGCCGAGCACGCAAAGATCGCCGAGGACGCCGGTGCGGTCGCGGTCATGGCGCTCGAGCGAGTGCCCGCCGACATCCGCGCGACCGGCGGCGTCGCCCGGATGAGCGATCCGGAGAAGATCCTCGAGATCATGAAGGCCGTCACGATCCCAGTAATGGCCAAAGCGCGCATCGGCCACTTCGTCGAAGCGCGCGTGCTCGAGGCGCTGGGTGTCGACTACATCGACGAGAGCGAAGTGCTCACGCCGGCGGACGAGCAGTTCCACATCGAGAAACACGACTTCAAGGTCCCCTTCGTTTGCGGCGCGCGCGATCTCGGTGAGGCGCTGCGCCGCCTCAACGAGGGCGCGGCGATGATTCGCAGCAAGGGTGAGGCGGGCACCGGCAACGTCGTGGAGGCGGTGCGTCACCTGCGCGCGATCACCTCACAGATCGCGGGGCTCAAGGATCTCCACGAGCACAGCCTTGCGGAGAAGGCGACCGAGTACCGGGTGCCGGTGGAGCTCGTGAGGCGCGTCGCGAAGGAACAGAAGCTTCCCGTCGTGCTGTTCTGCGCCGGTGGCATCGCAACACCCGCGGATGCCGCGCTCATGATGCATCTCGGTGCCGAAGGGAACTTCGTCGGCTCGGGCATCTTCAAGTCGAGCGACCCGGCGAAGCGCGCGAAGGCGATCGTCGAGGCGACGACGCACTACACCGACGCGAAGCTCATCGCGGAGGTCTCGCGCGGGCTGGGCGAGCCGATGCGCGGTCTAGCGATGGAGACGATCCCGCCGGCCGAGCGCCTTGCCGTCCGCGGCTGGTAAGACCGCTACAAAGACCGCGCGCGTCGGCGTTCTCGGTCTCCAGGGCGACTTCGCCGAGCACCTGCGCACCTTGCGCGGCATCGGCGTCGAGGCGATCGACGTGCGCCGGCCCGAGCAGCTCGACGACGTCGATGCGCTCATCATCCCCGGCGGCGAGAGCACCACGATCGGCAAGCTCGCCGAGCGCTACCACATCATCCCGAAGCTCCGCGAGCGCGTGGCTGAGGGAATGCCGGTGTGGGGCACCTGCGCCGGCGCGATCTTCCTCGCGAAGGACGTGCCCGGTCACCCGCATCCCATCGCCGCGCTCATGGACATCACCGTCGAGCGCAACGCCTTCGGCCGTCAGCTCGAGTCGTTCGAAGCCGACCTCGATGTGCGCGGCATGACCGGCGCGCCCTATCACGCGGTCTTCATCCGCGCGCCGAAGATCACGAGGACGGGGACGTCCGTGGAGACGCTCGCCGCGCTCGACGACGGGACCGTCGTCGCCGCGCGCCAGGGCAATCTGCTCGCGACGTCGTTCCATCCGGAGCTCACGGCCGACGATCGGTTCCACCGCCTCTTCCTCTCGTTCGGAAAGCGCTAGTGCCGGCGCGCGCGGCGACGCCCTTCGACGCGCCGCGCATCTCGATGCTGCTCGAGCGCAGCCTGCACACCGAGGACTCCGTCCTCGCATCGGCGCTTCCGGTC
>JBGQFO010000084.1:0-8969 GCA_041496945.1 Candidatus Limnocylindria bacterium
ATCCTGGCCGGCAAGCCGCTCCTGGCCTGGGATCAGGACGTGGTCGAGCGGCAGCGCCGGGACTGCGAGCGTGTTTCCCAGAGCCTGTGGATGGAGTTCATGGGGCTCCGTCACGAGTCCATCGTGCTCGTCCGGTCATTGCCTCCCGAAGCGCTGGCCAAGAGCGGCCTGCACCCGAAAGTGGGGGAGCTGCGCGTTTCCGATCTGCTCCACGAGTGGGTGCATCACGATCGCAACCACATCAAGCAGCTCCTCGCGGTGCAGCAGGAGCGGGTCTACCCGCACATGGGGAACGCACGACAATTCGTAGGGGAGTGAGTTAGCTCCGGCGCGCGCGAGCCGTCCTTATCTACGGTCCTCCCACCGTCGTCAGCGCGATCCCCTGGTAATAGTGCTTCAGGATCTGCTCGTAGTTCGCGCCCCCCAGGGCCATGCCCTGCGCGCCCCACTGCGACATCCCCACGCTGTGGCCGAAGCCCTTCCCGACGAAGTCGAAGCGCGTCGGGATCGAGAAGAGCCACTCGACCGAGCGGATCCCGATGAAGCGGCCCTCGCTGTCGAAGGTGTGCTCGTAGTTCGCGTGGATCTTCGTCGCGCCGAGGAACTCCATGTCGCGCAGCCGGTCGGTCTCACGCTCGCCGACCCACTCGCGGTCGTCCGACGGTCGCAGGATCGGCGTGAACAGGTTGCTCTTGAGCCCGAAGTAGTAGCGCATCGCGTCCTTCGAGATCGTGCGGGTCGCGGTCGTGCCGACGACACGCACGAGCGTCGGACGACCGGCTGCGGTCTGGCTCAGGACGTCGATGCGGATCGGCACGCCCACGTCGAAGCCCCGGTACCGCATGTAGTCGCCGAGCTGCGGCGCGGTGAATTCGCGTGACCATTCCCAGCTGGTACGTCCCCACGAGCTGTCCTTCGCGAGCTCATCACCCGGCGATGCGACGCTGCGCAGGTAGGGAAGGGCGCTGGTGAAGATGTTCTCGGAGTCCTCGGTGATGCCGCCGGCGTTCGCGGAGTAGAGCGCCTCGATGGCCGCGCCGCGGTAGGTCGCGATGATGCCCGCGGTGCGGTCGACCGCACGCAGGGTGGTGCGGACCTCGTTGCCCACCCCGTCGTACTCCTGGTCGCGGGTGTCACCCTCGAGGTCGTAATGGTCGTGGCGCCGGAGGTGCGTCGCGAGGTAGGTGCGCGCGGCGATCGCCTGGGCCGCGAGCGCCTCGGGCTCCCAGGTCGACGGCTCCTCCGAGCCGATGACCGAGGCCAGGTACACGCCGGTCTCGACGGTATTGACGATGATCGGGTCGCCGCCGTCATCGGTGGTGATGTCGAGCGTTCCGCGATAGCCGCGCCCATTCACCGTGAGGACGCCATCGCTCGTCGTGAAGGTCACCGGCACCGCCTTCTGATCGGAGAGGAGCGGCTGCCCGAGCGCATCGTCGTTGTCGCGCAGCAGCTCGATCTCGAACGGGATGGTGATGATCTTGGCCGGCTGGCCGCGCGATTCGAGCTCGGCGTTGCGCGCCTCGCGCAGCGCCTGGCGGCGGGCGAGGCGCTCGTCGAGCGTGAGCGACTCGGGCCTGGGCGGGAGCGTGATGGCCACGCCCTCGGCGCGGCGGACGTTCGTGCGCACGACGAGGCGCAGCGGACCGCGGTAGAGGACGCGCCCGTCGTACACCGTCGCGGTGACGTTCCCGGTGGACGTGACCAGCGTGTAGTTGATGCCGTTCGGCGTGACGTTCACGCGGACCGTCGCGGGGAGCGCCCCAAGGGGAGCGGCCTGTGCCCCGAGCGGCACGACGCAGGTGGCGACGAGGGTCACGACGAGAAGGCGTGCGAGGATCGTTCCACGGATCAGGGGCATTCCGCGCATCACGTCGTGCTCCGATACACCTCCGGCTTGAGGACCCCGATGAACGGCAGGTTGCGGTACTTCTCGGCGTAGTCGAGGCCGTAGCCCACGACGAACTTGTCCGGGATCTCGAACCCGCGGTAGTCGATCGCGATCGGCACGACGCGACGCGCAGGCTTGTCGAGCAGCGTGCAGAGGCGCACCGACGCGGGGTGCTGCGAGCGCAGGTGGTCGACGACGAACGCGAGGGTGTTGCCGGTGTCGAGGATGTCCTCGACCACGAGCACGTCGCGCCCCTCGATGGGGTTCGCGAGGTCCTTGAGGATGCGCACGACGCCGCTCGTCTCGGTGCCCGCGCCGTACGAGGAGATCTCGAGGAAGTCGAGGGATAGCGGGATCTGTATCTGGCGCATGAGGTCGGCGAGGAAGGGGAGCGCGCCCTTGAGGATGGAGACGAGCACGAGGTCCTTCCCGCGGTAGTCCTTCACGATCCGCGCGCCGAGCTCGCGCACCTTCGCGCCGATGGCGGCCTCGTCCACGAGGATCTCGGCGATGTCCTCGGCCGGCGCCGAGTTGCGGACGCTGCTCATGGCGAGATTGTGACCGGTCGGCTCACCAATGACGGAGCATCCACGCGAGCCGGACGAGCCCGATGAGGACGAGCGCACCGATGCCGTAGACGAACGGCGACATGCCGCCCGTGCTTTCGAACTCGTCGGGCCGCGCCTCCTGGAAGGTGTCGTCGACCAGGTGACCACTGGGTCCGGCCGTCGGACTTGGCGTTGCCAGCACGATGCCGCGCACGACGACCGTGCCACGCATCGATGGCCCGTGGACGCCGCAGATGTAGTCGAACGTGCCGGGGCGATCGAAGATGGTCGTCGTGCTCTGGTTCTGCGCCAGGGTCATCGTGATGAAGCCCGTGACGATCGTCACCGCGCTGTGCGACGCGCTGTCGAGGTTCGTCCAGCGGATCGTGTCCCCCGGATCGATCGTGATCGTGGCCGGCGAGAACGCGAAGTTCTGGATCGTGACGTCGACCGTCCGCGCGCCGACCGGTGCCGCCGACGCCGTCGCGCCCGCACCGATGAGGAAGAGGAAGAGCGCAACGGTCGCGGGCACGAGGATGCGCTTGACGGTCACGCGCTAACGATAGGGAGTCGCTGTCAGCGCCGGCTGAGCGCGAACGCGAGGCCCACCAGCCCCACCACGACGACCGCGCCGATCGCGACGAACAGTGGGCCGGGACCGGAATCGCTCGTGGTCGCGGGCGCCGGCGTCGCGATCGGCGCGCTCGAGGCGACCGCCACGGGCGCATTCGTCGTCGGCGCGGACGCGATCACCGGCGCCACCGTCGGCGAGGGCGACGGAGATGCCGTCGGCGCGGGCGTCGGCGACGCGGTCGGAGCCGGGGTCGGCGCGACCGTGGGCTGCGCGGTGGGAGCGACCGTCGGTCGCGGTGTGGGGACCGGCGTCGGAACGGGCGTGGGGACGGGTGTCGGCACCGCTGTTGGCGTCGGGGATGGCGTGGCTGCGGCCTGCACCACGACGGTGCCGGGCATGCTCGCGCCATGGATTCCACATTGGTACGCGAACGAACCGGCGGCGTTGAAGGTCACGCTCCCGCTCTGGCCCTGCGACAAGACCTGCGTCATCCAGCTGCCGTCGTTCGCTCTTGCGCTATGCGGGGAACCATCCTGATTCGTCCACGTGACGCTGTCGCCCACCTTGATGTTGATCGTCGCGGGCACGAATGCGAAGCCCTGGATCGTGACGCTCGCGGTCGCGCTCTGCGGCGCGGCGCTCGCCGTCGTCATGCCGACGAGCAGGAGCGCGAGCGAGGCAAGAGCGAGCCGCACGGCGCTCATGGTTCGCCGCATACGATACCGGCGATGCCCGTCGCGTCGTCTCCGTTCGCCGCGCTCGCGGGCGAGGCGGCCCGCTTCGGCCTCGACCTCTCCGCCGAGCAGATCGCGCTGTGCGAGCGATACGCGCTGGAGCTCATCGAACGCAATACGACCGTGAACCTCACCGCGATCACCGAACCCGCGGACATCGCGCACAAGCACTTCCTCGATTCATGGACCGCCTTTGGCGCGCGACGCTGGAGCGGTGCCGAGCGCGTCATCGACGTCGGCAGCGGCGCGGGATTCCCGGGCCTCGCCCTGCGCATCGCGCGGCCCTCGCTTCGCGTGACGCTCGTCGAGTCCGTCGGCAAGAAGGCGCGCTTTCTCGAGGAGGTGAGCAGCCTGCTCGGGCTCGCCGACGTCGAGGTGCGCAACGAGCGGGCGGAGGTACTTGCGCGGAGCTACTACGGAGCCGGAGGCGACGTAGCAGGACGGTCGGGGACCGCGGAGCGGGGCACGACCACCTATGACGTCGCGACCGCGCGCGCGGTCGGATCCCTCGGCCTGGTCATCGAGTACCTCCTGCCGTTCCTCCGGGTGGGTGGCGACGCGATCGTGTGGAAGGGCCGCGTCGAGGCGGAGCTCGCGGGTGGACGGAAGGCCGCGACGGCGCTTGGGGGCGAGATCGTGCGCATCGTCCCCACCGCGGAGCTCGGCCTGGGCGAGGAGCTGCCGGGCCGCAACCTCGTCGTCGTGCGCAAGACGAGACCAACGCCGCTGCGCTATCCACGCACGGCCGCGGAGGCGCGCCGCCGGCCATGGTGATCGTGCCGTCGGTGGACGTCCGTGCCGGTCGCGTCGCGTATCGCGGCGACGTCGGCGCCGGGCAGGACCCGCGTGAGCTCGCGGCCCGGTACGTCGCGGACGGCGCGGAGGAGCTCCACCTCGTCGACCTCGATGGCGCCGAGCGCGGCGAGTTCGTGAACTTCGCCGTGCTCGCGGACATCGCGCGCGCGTCACGCGCCCGTTGCCGTCTCGCCGGTGGCGTCGCTTCCCTCGAGCGCGCCCGGACTGCGCGGGAGGCGGGATTCGCGGGCGTGCTCTTCTCGAGCGCGGTCTTCGGCGACGAGCAGCTGGTCACGCGCTGCGCGAGGGAGCCCGGCGCCATCGTCGAGATCGAGTCTCGCGGCGGGATGCTGGCACCGCGGGGTGGTCCCGCCGAGCTCCTGTTCTTCGCGGCGGGGATGGACGCGGCGAAGGCCGCGGCGACGGCGGCGCGACGCGGCGTGCGCGACCTCTACGTCATCGATCTGAGCGCCGATGGACGTCTGAGCGGCCCGCCGCTCGTCCTGCTCCAAGAGCTCCGCAGCGCGGCCGGGACCGGCGTGCGCTTCCACACCGGCGGCGGCGTGCGCGATCTGGACGACATCCGTGCGCTGGCGACGTGGGGCGCCGAATCCGTGGTCATCGGCCGCGCCTTCCTCGAAGGTCGCTTCACGCTCGCGGAGGCGCAGGCCGCGTGCGCGTAGGGCTCATCTCCGACATCCACGCCAACCTGCAGGCGCTCGAGGTCGTCCTGGCCGCGCTCGCCGAGCACCACGCGGAGGCGCTCTGGGTGACCGGCGACACCGTCGGCTACGGTGCTGATCCCTCCGACGTGCTCGCGGCCATCGCTGAGCGCGGGGCGCTCCTGGTGCAGGGGAACCACGATCGCGCCGTCGCCACCGGCGAGGGGCTGGACCTCTTCAACGATCGCGCCGCGGTCGCGGCGACCACACACGCCAAGTGGCTGTCCGCCGCCGAGCGCGATCTGCTCGGGGGCCTTCCGCCGGTCGTGACCGTCGACCGGTTCACGCTGTGCCACGGGAGCCTGCGCGACCCGATGTGGGAATACGTCACCGGCGTCTCCGCGGCGACGGCGTCCCTGGCGCGCGCGCGGACGCCCTTCGCCTGCCACGGCCACACCCATATCCCCGCGCTCTTCCAGGGCGAGGCGGACGGCATGCGCGCCGTGCGCCCGAAGGCCGGCACGACCTACGCGCTCGGCCAGAAGACCCTGGTCAATCCCGGGAGCGTCGGCCAGCCACGCGACGGCGATCCGCGCGCGGCCTATGTCGTGCTCGACACCGCCGCGGGAACCGCGACCTTCTATCGTTCGTCGTACGACGTGGATGAAGCCCAGCGACGCATCCGCACGCGCGGCCTCCCCGAGATCTTCGCCGATCGTCTCGCGGTCGGCGTCTAGCTTCGTCGTCCTCGCGCTGGCCTTGGCCGCCTGCGGCGGCGGCGCGCTCGCGCCCTCGCCGACCGCGGTCGCGGCACGCGCGGTGCCGTTCGTCGAGGTCGCTGCCGCCCAGAACTCGAGGTACGACGGCGGCGCCGCGGTGATGGTCGGCGCCACCGCCGCGGCGGCCGCGACGATCGTGGACCTCGTGCCGCAGGCGACGGCGGCGGCGGGGCGCGTGCTCGTCGCGGCGTTCCAGGGCGGCCAGCGGACCGGCGGCTACGCCATCCACATCGACGCGATCGAGCGCGACGGGGATCGGCTCATCGTGCGGGCGACCTTCACCAGCCCTGCGCCGGGCTCGATCGTCACGCAGGTCCTCACCTCGCCCGCGCACGTCGTCTCGGTGGCTCAGGCTGACGCGTCCGGCGTACGCGAGGTCCTTCTGCTCGACCGCGGCGGAGCGGAGCGAGCGCGCGCGACCGTCCGCTGAGCCGATACGCGCGACGTAGACTCGACATCGTTGAGCGATGACTCCGAGACCGGTCCGGACGAGGCGCGCGCCGCCCGCGGAGCCGGTCTCGAACGGCGCGAGGAGCTGAAGGGGCGCAGGCCCGGCGACCGCGTCGTGAAGATCGTCCGCCCCAAGGAGTTCCGCCGCACGACCGGCGGCTTCATCGCCACCGATGAGGCACTCGCGCCGCAGACGCGCGCATCGCGCGCATGGGGCGACGTTCGCCGCAGGCTGATCGGTCGCCGCCTGGCCTCGGACGAAGAGCTCACCGAGCGGCTCACAAAGAAGACCGGGCTCGCGATCATGGCCTCCGACAACATCTCATCGTCCGCCTACGCGACCGAGGAGGCGATGCGCGTCCTGGCCCTCGCCGGCGCGAGCTATCTGGCGCTCACGATGCCGGTGACGATCGCGATCGTCGTCGTCCTCGCGGTGGTCGTGCTCTCCTACCTGCAGGTCATCCGGGCGTATCCGAATGGTGGCGGGAGCTACGTCGTGGCGAGCGAGAACCTCGGCGTCGTTCCCGGCCTCGTTGCGGCTTCGGCACTGCTCGTCGACTACGTGCTTACCGTCGCGGTGTCCGTCGCCGCGGGCGTCGCCGCGGTCACCAGTGCCGTGCCCGAGCTGTACCCGGAGCGCGTGCTGATCGGCGTCGTCCTCGTCGCCGTCCTGACGGTCGGCAACCTGCGCGGCGTGCGGGAGGCCGGTGTCATCTTCGCCGCACCCACCTACGTCTACATCGTGGCCATGTATGGCCTGATCGCCTACGGGCTTTACCGCATGGTCACCGGCGACATGCCGCAGCCGGTCGCACCACCCGAGTCGTTCGATCCGAACGGCACGCAGTCGTTCGTGCTCGTGTTCCTCATTCTTCGCGCGTTCGCATCCGGATCGAGTGGACTCACGGGAACGGAGGCGGTCGCGAATGGCGTGCCGGCCTTCAAACCGCCGGAGTCGAGGAACGCGAGCCGCGTGCTGCTGGTCATGGGCACGGTCTTCGGATCGCTGTTCCTCCTCATCAGCTACATGGCCACGACGATCGGGATCCAACCCGACCGGAGCGAGACGCAGACCGTGCTGAGCCTGCTGGCGCGCTCGATCGTGGGGGATGGCCCGTACTACGTCCTCGTGCAGCTCTCGACGACGGTCATCCTCACCCTGGCCGCGAACACCGCGTTCAACGGGTTCCCGCGGCTCGCGTCGATCATGGCCGCCGATCGCTTCATGCCGCGGCAATTCGCCCAACGTGGCGATCGTCTCGCGTTCAGCACCGGCATCCTCGCCCTGGCGCTGCTCTCATCGCTGCTCATCGTGAAGTACGAGGCGAGCGTCACGGCCCTCATCCCGCTGTACACCGTCGGCGTATTCATCGCCTTCACCCTCTCGCAGGCGGGCATGGTGCGCAAGTGGCTGCGCGAGCGGAGCCGTGGGTGGCTGCCGAGCGCGTCGATCAACGCGTTCGGCGCGGTCGCGACGGCCGTCGTGGCCATCGTCGTCTCGACCGCGAAATTCGCCGACGGTGCCTGGATGGTGCTGGCGGTGCTGCCGCTCCTGGTCTGGATGCTCTACGGCATCCGCATCCACTACCGCGCGATCGAGGACCGGCTGCTCATCGCCGCCACCGCGCCGGTCCGCGTGCTCCCGACACAACCTCGGATCATCGTCCCGATCAGCCGCATCGACCGCGCCGCGCTCCGCGCGCTGTCGGTCGCGCGCGGTCTCACGGGCGACCTCTACGCCGTCCACATCTCGTTCGACGCCGAGGGCGCGCGCGCGTTCAAGAAGCGTTGGAGCCGCGTCGTCGGCGACGCGATCGCGCTCGATACGATCATCTCGCCGTATCGCGCGCTCATGCCGCCGCTCCTCCGCTACATCGATGCGGTGGACCGCGGCGATCCGGGACGGCCCATCATCATCGTGCTCGCGGAGTTCGTGCCCCGGCATTGGTGGGAAGCGCTACTGCACAACCAGACCGCCCTCTTGCTCAAGCTGCGCCTCTTCGTCCGGCCGAACACGTCGGTCCTCGACGTGCCGTACCACCTCGATGACCCCGATCCGCTCGATCTCGACGGCGACGGCATTCCCGATCCGCCCGTGGACCGGCGCTAAACTCCGCGTCTCATGCAGTACCGTCGCATCCTCGTGCCGCTTGCGGGCGCGAGCGTGGATGCGGATGTCATCCGTATCGCGGCCGCACTCGCCAAGCCCACGCGCGCCGAGGTCCTCGCCGTGCACGTGATCGAGGTGCGCTGGAATCTCGCGCTTGACGCGGTGCTCGAGGCCGAGACGGAACGGGGCGAGGTGCTGCTCGAGGACGCCACCAAGGTCGCGGCGCAGGCCGGCGTGAAGCTCGAGACCGAGCTCCTTCAGGCCCGTGAGGCGGCGGCCGCGATCATCGACACGGCGCGCGACCGCGAGGCCGACCTGATCCTCCTCGGCATGCCCTTCCGGCGGCGCATGGGCCGCGTCTACGTGGGAAAGACCGTGACCGAGGTGTACGTCGGCGCGCCCTGCGCCGTCCTCGCGTATCGTCAG
>JBGQFO010000085.1:0-8962 GCA_041496945.1 Candidatus Limnocylindria bacterium
CGCGGCACTTCGTCACCCCACGCGAGAAGATGCTCGAGGCGATCAAGGACATCGAGCTCGAGCTGGAAGTTCGCGTGAAGGAGCTCGAGGAGCGCGGCCGGCTACTTGAGGCGCAGCGTCTCGGGCAGCGCACGCGCTTCGACCTGGAGATGCTCCGCGAGACGGGCACCTGCGCGGGCGTCGAGAACTACTCGCGGCACCTGGCGCGCCGGCCGGCCGGCAGCCGCCCGTGGACCCTGCTCGACTACTTCCCGCCGGACTTCCTCATGTTCATCGACGAGTCGCACATCAGCGTCCCGCAGGTGCGCGGGATGTACGGCGGTGACCGTTCCCGCAAGGAGATCCTGGTGGAGTACGGCTTCCGTCTGCCGAGCGCGCTCGACAACCGTCCGCTCACGTTCGACGAGTTCGAGGCCCGCCTCGACCAGACGATCTTCGTCTCGGCCACCCCCGGGCCGTACGAGGCGGAGCGGTCGGCGCAGCGCGTGGAACAGATCATCCGCCCGACCGGCCTTGTCGATCCGGAGATCGAGGTGCGGCCCACCGACCGGCAGATCGACGATCTCCTCGGCGAGCTGCGCACGCGCGTGGAGCGCGGTCAGCGCGCGATCGTCACGACGCTCACAAAGAAGATGGCCGAGGATCTCGCCGACTACCTCCGCGAGATGGGCGTCAAGGTCCAGTACCTGCACTCCGAGATCGAGACGATCGAGCGGGTTGAGATCCTCCGCGACCTGCGCCTCGGCGTGTTCGACGTCGTGGTCGGCGTGAACCTGCTGCGCGAGGGCATCGACCTCCCCGAGGTCACCCTGGTGGCGATCCTCGACGCGGACAAGGAGGGTTACCTCCGGTCCGAGGGGTCGCTCATCCAGGTCATCGGCCGGGCGGCACGGCACGTCGAGGGCCGCGTGATCATGTACGCGGACCGCATGACCGTCTCGATGAAGGCCGCGATCGACGAGACCGAGCGGCGTCGCACGCGCCAGGTCGCGTACAACCGGGAGCACGGGATCGAGCCGACGACGGTGGTGAAGGCGATCCGCGATGTCGGGATGCGGCTGCGGCAGCTGGCCGACGTCGAGGGGGTCTACGAGAAGGGTGGGCGGCCGATCGCCGCCGGTGAGCTGCCGAAGGACGAGCTCGCGCGGCTGGTGAAGGACCTGGAGTCACAGATGAAGCAGGCCGCGAAGGATCTGGAGTTCGAGAAGGCCGCCGCGCTCCGCGATGAGGTCGTCGAGCTGCGCGGCCTCATGGTCCTACAGGACGGACCCGAAGCGCTCGGTGGAGACGGCGGGCCGCTGCCACCGCGCGCGCGGCGCGTCACAAGACGAAGGAGGGGCAGCTGATGTTCGTCGGGATCGTCGTCGCCTCGTCGGTCCTCGCGGTCGTGGTCCTCCTGGTCGTGCTGTTCATGCAGCGCGGGCGCGAAGCCGTCGACACCTCACCGCGCTCGCTCCTGCGGGCCTACCTGTACGCGGCCTCGTTCGCCGGGCTCATCGCGCTCGCGGTCGGGCTCTCATCGCTCCTCAACTGGGGCCTCGCCCAGGCGGCCGGGTACAACGTCGTGTACGGCGGGAGCCCCGGCCCGGCGCTCGTAAAGGCATGTCCGCCGGGGGCGATCGGATGCGTCGAGCCGAACCCGGAGGATTTCCAGCGCCAGCAGCGCGACCAACAGCGGCGGCAGCTTGGTGAGGAGCTCCTCCGCGGCCTGACGTTCACCGTCGTCGGCGCGATCTTCTACGGGGCGCACTTCGCGGCGCGGCGCGGAGTCGTCGGGGCGGACGAGGCGCGGAGCGGCTTGCGGCGGGCGTACCTCATCCTCGGGACGGCGGTGTTCGGCCTCGCGACCATCGTCCTCGTCCCGACCGGCCTCTACCAGCTCCTCGCGAACGCGATCCTCGAGAACCCGGATCAGATGTACCGGAGCGGCATCGCCGACTCGTTCGGGCCCGGGCTCGTGTCGCTCGTGATCTGGCTCGCCTTCCTGCGGCTCATCGTCGCCGAGACGCGCGGAGCGCGGGACGCCGCGTAATGCCGCTCACCACCATCCACGTCAAGGGCGCGCGCGAGCACAACCTCAAGAACATCGACGTCCAGATCCCGCGCGACAAGCTCGTGGTAATCACCGGCCTCTCGGGATCCGGGAAGTCGTCGCTCGCGTTCGACACCATCTACGCCGAGGGCCAGCGGCGGTACGTCGAGTCCCTCTCGGCCTATGCGCGCCAGTTCCTCGGTCAGATGGAGAAGCCGGATGTCGATTTCATCGAGGGCCTCTCGCCCGCGGTGTCCATCGACCAGAAGGGCTCGACGCGCAACCCGCGGTCCACGGTGGGGACGGTCACCGAGATCTACGACCACCTGCGTCTGCTGTTCGCACGCGTCGGCGTGCCGCACTGTCCGAATCATGGCGTGCCGATCGTCGCGCAGACCGTCCAGGAGATCGTCGACCAGATCCGTGAGTACCCGGACGGCATGCGCCTTCTGGTCCTCGGGCCGCTCGTCCGCGATCGGAAGGGCGAGCACCAGCAGCTCCTCGTCACGGCCCGGCGCGGCGGCTTCGCGCGCGTCCGCGTCGACGGCAGCGTGCGTGACCTCACCGAGGAGATCGTGCTCGACAAGATGAAGAAGCACTCGCTCGAGGTCGTGGTCGATCGTCTGGTCGTCCGGCGCGGCGCGGACGCGGAGGCCGATCGCGCCCGGCTCACCGACTCGATCGAGACCGCGCTTCGGCTCGGTGAAGGGCTCGCCGTCGTCGCCGACGCCGATGGGAAGGTCCCTGAGCGGCTCTTCAGCCAGCGCCTGGCGTGCCCCGAGGGCGACTTCTCGATCGGCGAGATCGAGCCACGAACGTTCTCCTTCAACTCGCCGCACGGCGCGTGTCCCGCCTGCACCGGCCTCGGCACGAAGCTCGAGCCCGACCCCGAGCTCGTGCTCGCGAACCCCGACCTCTCGCTCCGCGACGGCGCGGTGCTGCCGTGGCAGAAGTCCGGCGGCACGGCGCAGTACCGCATGGCGATCCTCGAGGGTCTCGCGAAGAAGTATCGATTCTCGCTCTCCGACCCGATCAGGAAGCTTCCCAAGAAGGCGGTCGACGCGATCCTGCACGGGACCGAGGAGCCGCTGCGCCTCTCCTACGAGAACAAGAGCGGACAGCGCCGCTCGTACGAGTACGAGTGGGAGGGCCTGCTGCCGTGGATCGAACGGCAGCACCGCGAGACGACGTCGGAGTTCATCCGCGCCGACATCGAGAAGTACATGAGCGAGCGACCCTGCCCGGTCTGCGCGGGCCGGCGGCTGAAGCCCGATGCGCTCGCGGTCACGATCGGCGGGAAGAGCATCGTCGACGTCACCGGGCTCACGGTGAGCGAAGCGCTCGATTGGGTCTCGGCCCTCGAAAAGGACAGGAGCACCCCGCTGAACGCGCGCGCAAAGCAGGTCGCGCGCCAGGTCCTGAAGGAGATCCGCACGCGCCTCGGGTTCCTCGTCGACGTGGGCCTCGACTACCTCACCGTGGACCGCTCCGCGACGACGCTCTCCGGCGGCGAGGCGCAGCGCATCCGTCTTGCGACGCAGATCGGCTCAGGCCTCATGGGCGTGCTGTACATCCTCGACGAGCCCTCGATCGGCCTGCACCAGCGCGACAACGCGCGCCTCATCCGCACGCTCATCGGCATGCGCGACATCGGCAACACCATCCTCGTCGTGGAGCACGACGAGGAGACGATCCGCACGGCGGACTGGATCGTCGACATCGGCCCCGGCGCGGGAGAGCACGGCGGCGAGGTCGTGGCCGAGGGGACGATCGAGGACATCCTGCGCGCGCCGCGGTCGCTCACCGGCGCGTACCTGTCCGGGCGGCGCCGCATACCGCTCCCGACGCGCCGGCGGCCGACGAAGGGCGACGCGATCGTGGTGCGCGGGGCGTCAGAGCACAACCTGAAGCACGTGGACGTGCGCATACCCCTCGGCGTGTTCGTGTCGATCACCGGCGTCTCGGGCTCCGGGAAGAGCACGCTGGTGAACGAGATCCTCTACCGCCGCCTCGCGCAGCTGCTGTCGAAGGCCAAGGAGCGCCCGGGGGCGCACGACCGGATCGAGGGCGTCGAGCACATCGACAAGGTCATCGACATCGACCAGTCGCCGATCGGGCGGACCCCGCGGTCGAATACCGCGACGTACACCGGGCTCTTCACGCCCACGCGTGAGCTCTTCGCCGCCGTCCCTGAGGCGCGCCTGCGCGGGTACACCCCCGGCCGCTTCTCCTTCAACGTGAAGGGCGGCCGCTGCGAGGCCTGCGCCGGCGACGGGATCATCAAGATCGAGATGCAGTTCCTGCCGGACGTCTACGTCCCGTGCGAGGTCTGCGGCGGGAAGCGATACAACCGCGAAGCGCTTGAGATCCACTACAAGGGCAAGAGCATCGCCGACGTGCTCGAGATGACCGTGGAGGAAGCGCTGAAGTTCTTCGAGAACGTTCCCATCGCCGAGTCGAAGCTGCGGACGCTGAACGACGTCGGCCTCGGGTACATCCATCTTGGCCAGCCCGCGACCACGCTGTCCGGTGGCGAGGCGCAGCGCATCAAGCTCGCGACCGAGCTGTCGCGGCGCGCGACCGGACGGACGCTCTACATCCTCGACGAGCCCACGACCGGCCTCCACTTTGCCGACGTCGAACGCCTACTCGAGGTCCTCCATCGCCTGGTGGACGCGGGGAACACGGTCGTGGTCATCGAGCACAACCTCGATGTCGTGAAGACTGCGGACTGGATCATCGATCTCGGACCCGAGGGCGGGAAAGCCGGTGGCGAGGTGATCGCCGAAGGCACGCCTGAGGCGGTCGCGCGGGTGCGGCGGTCGTTCACGGGACGCTACCTCCGCGAGCTGCTCGCGACCGGTGAGGTGCGCGGCATCGCGTGACCGACGAGGACTACGTCCGGCGGATCGAGGCGCAACGCGACCAGGAGCGTGCGTGGCTGCGCGGGCCGGACTCCGTGCTCGCGGCCGTGGCTCGCCATGAGATCCCGGTCGGGACGACCGTGCGGTTCGGACCGGACGACCGCGCGGATGTGCCGCTCGTGGGGATCGACCGTGCCGTCGTGGTGATGGCCACGTCCGATGGCTTCGAGATCGACGGGCAGCCATCGGGCCCCCGCACCGTGGAGGCCGGCCGCTATCGGCTGCGGCTCTCGCACCAGAACTACCCGGCCGCCGTGGTGCTCGACGCGGAGAGCCCACGGCGACACGACGCCGTCGAGGTTCGCTGGTACCCGGTCGATCCGCGGCTACGGCTGCGGGCGCGTCTCGAGCCCGACCGGGCGCGACGGACCCTCGGGTCGACCTCGTCCGGCGACCGCAGCGCCGAGCGTGTCGGCTGGGTGCGGCTCGACATCGCTGCGGTCGAGGTCAGGCTCTCGGTCGCGCGCCTGCTCGAACCCGGTGTTCCCGAGGAGCATATGGAGATCTATTTCCGTGACCGCACCACCGGAGGAGACTCGTACGTCGTGGGCCGCTACGTCGCGGTCGAGCGCGAGGCCGAGGACGTCGTGGTGGACTTCAACCTCGCGTACAACCCGGCCTGCGCGCTGTCTCCGTACTACAACTGCCCGATCCCTCCCGCCGAGAACCACCTCACCGTCCCCATCCGCGCCGGCGAGATGACCCCGCTCGTCCGCTCCGACCGCCCACACGGCTAGCATTCGCGCTGCCGTGTCTCTGCCCTTCAGCCCGATCGACGCCGTGATCGTCGCGCTCATCGGCGTGGCGGTGTGGAACGGGTACCGCAGTGGGTTCGTCGCCACGCTCTACGGCCTGGCGACCTGGATCATGTCGTTCGCGGCAGCGGTCGTCTTCCAGCAGCCGTCGTCGTCACTGGTCCAGGAGTTCGGCCTGAGCCCGGCGGCCTCGCGCCCGGTGGCCTTCGTGGTCGTCCTCGTGCTGGTGGAGGGCCTCTTCTGGCTCGCAGGCCTGTTCGCCATCCACCCCGTGATCAAGCGGATCCATCAGATCCACTGGGTCGAGGAGACCGACAAGGTCCTCGGCGTGGTCCCCTCGGTGGCGCGGTCGCTCTTCGTGACCGGCATCGTCCTTTCGGCGATCGTCGTCTCGCCCGTCCCGAACGAGCTCAAGGCCGCGGTCGAGCAGTCGCGCCTCTCGCGGGCGCTCATCGAACGGATCGCGGCGATCCAGCCCCGTCTGGCCAGCCTGTCCGGTCAGGTCGGCGAGCAGGTGCCGCTCTTCGTCACGAAGCTCGGCGCGGACGACACGCAGAAGCTCGACCTGCCCGACAACCTCACGCTCACGCCGGACGCCGCAGCCGAGCGGCAGATGTTCGACCTGGTGAACGAGGAGCGCCGCAATGCCGGCCGAAAGCCGCTCGAGTGGGACGACCGTCTCCTCCCGATCGCGCGCCAGCATTCGGAGGAGATGCTGAGGCTCAAGTACTTCTCGCATCAGTCGCCGGTCACCGGTTCGCCGTTCGATCGCCTCAAGGCCGCGGGGATCACCTACTCGCTCGCCGGCGAGAACCTGGCCTACGCGCAGTCGGTCACGGTCGCGTTCCGCGGCCTCATGGAGAGCCAGGGGCATCGCGAGAACATCCTGCGGCCGGAGTTCACGCGCATGGCCATCGGGGTCATCTCCGCCGGTGCGTACGGGCGCATGTTCACGCAGATGTTCGTCACGCCATGAGCGAGCAGAAGGCGGTGGCCGAGCCGGAAGCTCTCGCGGCCGGCGGCGCCGGCATCGCCGCGGTGGCCGCGCAGCCGTCCCGCGTGCGCTTCGCCGCGCTCGAGGTCCCGACGTTCCGCTGGTACTGGGCGGCGTCATGGGTGTCGAGCACCGGCGACGGGATGGAGAACGTCATCCGCAACGTGCTCGTGGTCCAGCTCGCGGGCGCGGCTGCGCCGTTCTGGCTGGGAATGATGGTGTTCGCCCACTGGGTCCCGTTCACGCTGTTCTCGCTGTACGGCGGCGTGCTCGCCGACCGCTACGACAACCGCAAGGTGCAGATCGTCGCCCAGCTGCTGCTCATGACCGCGGCCGTCAGCGTCGCGGGCGCCACCCTGTGGGGCGTCGTGACGACCTGGTGGATCTTCGGGCTGCTGCTGCTCCACGGGTTCGCGGGTGCCATCGGCAATCCTGCGCAGCAGACGCTCATCCACGCGATCGTCGGGCGCGAGCGCCTGCTCTCGGCCATCAGCCTCAACTCCTCGGCGCGGCAGCTCTCGCAGGTCGTCGGACCGGCGGTCGCCGGCTTCATCGTCGTCGCGTTCGGGCCGGGCTGGGGCTTCCTCATCAACGCGTTCACGTTCATCCCGCTGCTCGTCCTGCTCGCCGTGATCCGCGTGGCGCCGCTCGCCGAGCGCTCGCGGGCGCCGATGCTGCGATCGCTGCGCGACGGCCTGCAGTTCGTGCGGGGCCGCAGGCTCGTCGCGGCGCTCATCGGCGCTGAGATGCTCGGGGTGATCTTCCTCGGGCACACCTTCAACTCGTTCCTCGTGCTCTTCGCCTACGACGTGCTCCACGTCGACGCGCTCGGTTACGCGTTCCTCCTCGTGGGCAGCGGCATCGGCGCGGTCGGCGCAGCCGTGTATCTGGCGTACGCGCGGCGCGCGCACACCGGGCGGTTCATCCTCGTCGCGGCGATGGTGGAGATGGTCGCGATCCTCTTCTTCGCGCTCTCGACCAGCTACGCCATCTCCTTCGCGCTGCTCCTCGCCGTGGGCGCGTCGGCCGTGCTCACGCAGGCGCTCACGAACACGACCATCCAGATCTCGGCGCCGAACGAGCTGCGCGGCCGGGTCATGGGCGCGTACACCTTCGGCACGCAGGGCATGCGGGTCCTGAACGGGCCGATCCTCGGCGGGCTCGCGATCCTGTTCGGCGCGCCGCTTGCCGTCGGTGGCGCGGCGATCGCCGTGTTCGCGGGGCTCGCGGCCATCCTCGCGAGAGTTCCGCAGCTGAGAGAGCGCGCCGGTTAGTCCGGCGGTGCGAGGGACTCCCACAGGACCTCGGCGAGGTGGCGGACCTTCGTCGGCCGCGCGCGCGCGTCGAGCCCACCCTTGAGGTGCGTGAGGCAGCCCGGGTTGTCGGTGATGATCACGTCCGCCCCCGTGGCCGCGATGTTCGCGAGCTTCTTCTCGAGGACGAAGTTCGCGACCTCGGGATATTCGAAGGAGAACGTGCCGCCGAAGCCGCAGCAGACCGCGGAGTCGGCCATCTCCACCAGTTGCACGCCGGCGATCTCGCGCAGCAGGGCGCGTGGCTGGTCGTGGATCCCGAGGACGTTGGCCGACTGGCAGGCGTCGTGATACGTCGCGCGGACGCCCAGCGGGCGTCCCTTCACCGGGCGATCGCGCGCGAGCTCGTACGCGATGGTCGTGAAGGGCTTGATCCGGGCACCAAGGCGCTCGGCGCGCCCGCGCCACTCGGGTTCGTGGGCGAACAGGCGAAGGTAGTCGTCGGTCATCGTGATCGCGCACGAGGAGGATGGCGCGACGATGCGATCGGCCTGGACCTTCTCGAGCGCGGCGATGGCCTCCATCGCCATCGCCCGCGCGTTCGCCCGGTCGCCACTGTTGAGGTGGGGCAGTCCGCAGCAGCGCCGCCCCTCGATGATGTGGACGTCCGCGCCGAGGGTCTGGAGCACACGCGCCGCGGCGAAGCCGGCGCCGGGCAGGAAGCGGTCGACGATGCACGACGGGAAGAGGCCGATGCGCATCGTGACCTCGGCGGGATTCGTCTGGGTCACCTCGCGCGCGCGGTAATGCAGCGGGCGCTCGGCGACGGCCGGCAGGCTCTTCTCCTTGCCCAGCACGGCCATCGGCAGCCGCACGAGCGAGCCACGTCGCAGGGGCCGTTGGAGCGTCGTGAGCAGCCCGGTCGTGCGGTCGATCCGCTCCGGATCGGTCCACTGCGAGAGCGCGAGGCGTTTCGTCCAGGACATCCCGATGCGCTCCACCGC
>JBGQFO010000086.1:0-8806 GCA_041496945.1 Candidatus Limnocylindria bacterium
ATCGGAGGAGCCCTCGAGCCACCGGTAGGGGTCGGCGATCCGCTCGCCGTGCCAGGTGTCGACCACGTCCTCGCGCGGCGTGACCGGTGGCGGCGGGATCCTCCCCACCGCACGAGACTATCGGACTCCTGCGAGCGGTCCGATTGTTCAGCCTACCGGGCGGGCGCGTCCTTCAGGAAATCCACGCGACCGGTCATGGGCCGGTAGCCCATCGATGCGTTGATGTGCAGGATCGGGTCGTTCTGCGCGTCGTTGCCTGTGCGCACGCGGTCGACGCCCAGCGCGATGGCCTGCGCGAGGGTCTCGCATTTGAGAGCGCGAGCGATGCCGCGACCGCGGACGGATCGCGCCGTCGCCGTCCACGCGGTCCCGACGACCCCACGCACCGGCGGATACTCGAGAACGGAGATGCCGACGATCTCCTCGCCGATGCGCGCGAGCCAGACGCGGTCGCGGCGCATGTCCGGCGCTTCGAACCACTCGACGTAGTCCTCGAGCGATTCCTCGACGTTCCCGAGCGTCTTTGGCTCGTCGCGCTCGGCCTCCACCGAGAGCCGCCAGATCTTGCGGACCGCGCCCGGATCGCCGTCGTCGGCGAGCGTCAGCACCCGGATCCCCTGCGCGCGCATGGTCGCGCGGCTCGCATCGGCCATCGCGAGGATGCGGGCGCGTCCCTCGACGAGATCGAGCTCCCAGCGACGCTTCTTGCGATCCTCCCGGTAGCCGAGCGAGCGGAGCACGTCGGCTCGGAAGGCATCGTCCTCGTTGGCGGCGCCGCGCACGATGGCCGCGCCCTCGGCCAGGACCTCGCGCTCCATGCGCGCGAGGATCTCCGTGAGCGTCGACGCGTCGCGATGCTCGGGCAGCAGCTCGCCGCCGATGAGACCGAAGCGCTGCTCGGCGCTCTCCCAGTCCGGCCGTTCCCACTCCGCGACCCCGATCCTCTTCCCGTCGCGCGACACGATGTAGCGGGCGACGCGCCACAGGCGCAGCGGGTGCTCCCATCCGTACCGCGTGACCAGCGGGTCGACCGGGTGCACGGGTTGCGCGACCGTGTACAGGTCCGCCCAAAACATGGAGTCGTCCGCCTGTGCGCCCTCGAAGACCAGTGCCTTCCCCCGCTGGCTGCCCACTCAGCCACTCCTCTTGAGACGACCGGTGCGCTTGGCGTAACGCTCGACCGCGACGAAAAGACGCAGACCGAGCGGGACCGAGAGGATGCCGACCACGAGCGCCGGCCAGACCTCCGGCCACAGGGTCACCAGGTCCGCGCCGTCCATCAGCGCCGCGCGCATCCCGCGGATCACGTAGGTGGCCGGCGAGATCGTCGAGAGGATCTGCATCCAACCCGGCAGCACGCTGACCGGGTAGTAGACGCCGGACACGAGCAGCACGACCGCCTGGACGATGTAGGCCATCTGCAACCCCTTCTCGGTCCACATGAGGGGGAACGCGGCCGAGGCGATGCCGAGGCCCACGAAGGCCAGCGCCCCGACGCCCAGCAGCACGAGCGCCGAGAGGGCATTCGCGTGCGAGAGGTCCACCGGTACGAAGAGCGTCACCGCGGCGAGGATCCCGATGCTGAACACGAGCGCGCGCACGAGCGTCGCGACGCACATCCCCAGCAGGTGCGTGATGCGCGGGACCGGCGACATGAACGTGTACTCGATCGTCCCCTCCCACCGCTCCCACGCGATGACCTCACCGATGTTCTCGAAGATGATCCCGAGGAACCGCCAGGCGATGGTGCCGACGAGGAGGTACAGGACGAACCGCGACACCGCGGCCTCATCCACCTGACCGCCGGTGATGGCGGGAGCGGCGAGCCCGATGTACGCGACGGACAGGGACGTGACGATCCCGTAGACCAGCCAGACGATCTCCCAGGCCCAGTAGCGCTTGCTGAGCGCGATCTCGCGCTCGACGAACGCGTAGGCGAGCCCGATCTGACCGTTGAGCTGTGCGATCACGTCCGCGTCCCTTCCGTCGCGTCGGCCTCCTCGAGGCGCTTGCCGGTCGCCGTCATGAACACGTCCTCGAGCGCGGTGGCGCCGTAGCGCGCGCGGAGCTCGTCCGCCGTGCCCTCCGCGACCAAACGGCCGTCGTGGAGGATGCCGATGCGGTCCGCGAGGCGCTCGGCCTCGTCGAGGTCATGCGTCGTGAGCACGATGGTCGCGTCGTGCTCCAGGCGCAGGTCGCGCACGAAGGTCTGCACCTCGCGCTTGCTCCGGATGTCGAGGCCGGTCGTCGGCTCGTCGAGCAGCAGCAGCATCGGGGCGGTCAGGAACGCGCGCGCGATCGCCACCTTCTGCTGCATGCCGCGCGACAGCTTTTCGAGCGGCTCGTTCACCCGGTCCTCATCGATCCCGAGACGGCGCAGGATCGCCATCGCCTTCACGCGAGAGTCCTGCGGCGACACGCCGTAGAGCCGTCCCGCGTAGACGAGGTTCTCCATGGCCGAGAGCTTCTTGAAGAAGGACGCCTCGACCGACACACGGTTGATCAGGCGCTTCACCGCGAGCTCGTCCTCCTGGACATCGAGGCCGAACACGCGCACGGCCCCCTGGTCGGGGATGAGCAGCGTCGAGAACGCTCGGATGAGCGTCGACTTCCCGGAGCCGTTCGCGCCGAGCAGCCCGTAGATCTCGCCGCGCAGGACGCGCAGCGAGACACCGTCGACCGCACGGCGCGTCTGGTGCGCCGACTTGAAGGTCTTCGTGACGGCCGTGGCCACGAGCGCGTCGCGGCTCTCGGCCGTCCGCTGATGGTCTGGCTCGCGGGGTCGGGTCGTGATCTCGATGGCCATTTCACTCTCCTGTTCATGTCGCCGGACACAAAAAGACCGTGGGTCTCTGCCCACGGCCGGCGGTCAGGAGGGGAACGAGCGCCCTAGACCATCGGAGAAGTGGGCACAGTGCGCCGCGGAGCGACCGCGGTGTCTGGACGGAGCATCACGAGCACTGCCGCACTTCCTTTCGTCATGTCACGCAACGCGTGCGAACGAGACTTTACAAGCGAGCGGCCATCGCGTCAACGGGAACCGGTAAAGCGAAACGCCCCCGGCCGGTGACGGCCGAGGGCGTTTCAGCGGAGGACGAGATGTCCTGTTAGCCGGCGCCGAGCTGGCCCCGGATGACACCACCGCCGTTCACGGTGGAGTGCACGTTGAAGTAGAACCCCGCGGGTCCGGTGATGATGTCGTTCGCGAGCACGGGATCGACCGTGACGTTGCTGACGACGATCGGCGCCGCGGTCCCGCCGGTGGCGAGCGCGATCGGGTTGGCGGCGTCGCCCTTGCCGGTGACCTTCACGCCACCGTTCGCACCGGCCGCGGCCTGGTGGATGTGGAACAGCGTGAGATTCGTGCCCACCGGGCACCCGGTCACCGTCAGGCTGAATCCGGCGGTCGCCGCCGTGATCTTGCCCGTGGCGTCCTTCGTCGTGTCGAGCGTGAACGTGCCCTTGCCGGTGCAGCTTGCCTCAGCGTTGGCGATCGCCGGGACCTCGTTGGTCGTCTTCAGGTCCGCGGCGAACGTGTACTTGAGCTGCGGGGTGGCGGTCGGAGCGGCGGTCGGAGCGGCCGTCGCCGCGGTGGTCGGCGCGGCCGTCGGCGACGGAGCCGCCGCCGTCCCGCCGCATGCGGCCGCGATGAGCGCGGTTGCGACGAGGCTTACGAGCAGGCGCATAGACACCTCCCTGGCGTGTATCAGGGAATACGCGCCGGGGGCCGGGACGGATGAGCGAGGCCCGAGCGGGCCTGTAAGCCGGGTCCTGTCTAGGACGGTCATCTCTCTGGGACGGAGGTCGCCCTCCGCCTCTAGCGATCTACCCGGGGACGGCGCGGGCCACGCCATGGTCCCCTTACGCGATCTTGCAGCGGGAAGAGCTTGCCCGTTTCACCCCGCTTTCGCGGGTTCGTCACTGTGGCGCTGGTCCTCGCCTCACGGCGGACGGGTGTTACCCGCTTCCCTGCCCTGCGCTGTCCGGACTTTCCTCGACGGCTTGCGCCGCCGCGACCGTCTGGCCTGCTCGGACCTCTAGTCTAACGCGCGCGCCGCGGCGGCGAGGAGATCGGACGCGCTCGGGTCCCCCGACTCCGCGACGTACACGTCGCGCGCGGCGGCGGCGTCGCCGGATCGGCCGGCGCGCTCGAGGTCCCGCGCCAGCCTCGCGACATCGAGCGCGCCGGGACCGAGAGCCGCCTTGCGCCAACCCACGAGCACCACGCCGCGTGCGACGCGCCAGGCGTTCGCGCAGACGAGGTCGCCATGCAGCAGCGCGCGCGAAGCGGTGGCCAGCGGCTCGGGGAGCGGACCGAGCTCACGGATGCCGAGCGCCCGGAGCGCGGGGAGGTCCCTCGCGACGGCGCGCTCGATCGCCAGCTTCGCCCGGACGATGTCCGCGGCGTCGCCCAGGCATCCACCGACCCCGGCGTACACGTCCTCGGTGAGGACCCACGGGCCGAGCGTCACGTGCGCGGGCGGGATGCCGCGCGAGTGCACGACGGGTACGCGGTCGGTCTTGCGGGCAAGGAACGGAAGGAGCTGGGCCTCGATGGCGTCACCGCGCGGCGCGCGGTCGAAGATCGCGCTCGACGTCCCGGTCGCGGTCGTGAAGCGAAGGCGCTTGCGCTCGCCCGACGGGCCGGCCGCGAGCACCTCCACCTCGACCGACGGAACCGGGACGCCGATGCTGCGCGACACCAGGTCCGCGAGCGGGTCTCGCTCGCTCACCGCGCTTCGTCGATGGCGCGATTGCTCAGCGCGTCCGCGATCGCGTTCTCGTCACGCGGCACGTGCGTGATCGATCGCGTCGGGAACGACGACCACAGCTCCCCGGCGCGGCCGGCCAGCGGCTTCATGTTGGGGTGCTTGATCTTCCAGCGCCCGTTCATCTGCTCGACGACGAGCTTCGAGTCCATCCGCACGTCGATCTCGTCGACGCCGCGTCGCTGCGCCTCCTCGAGCCCGATGATCAGCGCCGTGTACTCGGCGACGTTGTTCGTCGCGTGCCCGAGGTGCTTCGTGAGCTCCGCGATGACGTGGCCCTCGGCGTCGAGCAGCACCGCGCCCGCGCCGGCGGGACCGGGGTTGCCGCGCGCGGCACCGTCGGCATAGAGGATCGCCTTCACCCGGCCACGAGCTCGGCGAAGCGCGCGCGGTCGATGTTCCCGCCCGAGACGATGGCCACGACGCGCTCGCCCGGTCTCACCTTCACCCTCCCGGCCAGGAGCGCGCCGACCGCCGCGGCGCCGGCCGGCTCGGTCACGAGCTTCGCGCGCTCCGCGAGGAAGCGCAGCCCCTCGGTGATGAGCTCGTCGGAGATGACGACGACGTCCTCGACCAGGCGCCGGACGATGTCCAGCGTGTTCGTGCCGGCGATGGGCGCGGCCAGCCCATCGGCGATGGTCTTGATGCGCTCGAGCGGGACGGGCTTGCCGGCATCGAGCGCGACGCGCATCGCGGCCGCGCCCTCCGGCTCCACGCCGACGATCCGGATGCTCTTGCGCTTCGCCGTCGCCGCGAGGGCGACCCCACTGATGAGGCCGCCACCGCCGACACCGACCACGATGAGGTCTGCCTCTGGGACGTCTTCGAGGATCTCGAGGCCGAGCGACCCGTGGCCGGTGATCATCGCCGGGTCGTCGTAGGGATGGAGGAAATACGCCCCCGTCTCGGCCTGGATGGAAGCGACCAGGGCGCGCAGCGCGGTCATGTCCGCCGCGAACCTGATCTCCGCCCCGTAGCCGCGCGTGGCGTCGACCTTTGCCTGCGGCGCGCTCTGCGGCATGGCCACGGTGACCTTCACGCCCACGGCCGCTGCCGCGTAGGCGATGGCCGCGGCGGCGTTCCCGGCGCTCATCGTCACGATGCCCTTCGCACGCTGCTCGGGCGTGAGGCTGGCGACGGCGAAGAGGGCACCGCGTGGCTTGAAGGACCCGGTCCGCTGGAAGCTCTCGGCCTTGAGGAGGGCTTGCGCCCCGATGCGCTCGCCGAGGGTGCGGCTCGTGAGGAGCGGCGTGCGATGGAGATGCTTCGCGGTGATCGACCGGGCGCGCTCGATGTCAGAGAGGGTGATCGTCACGTCGAAGGCGATTGTGGGCCCACTTGGAATCGAACCAAGGACCAGCAGATTATGAGTCCGCCGCTCTAAACCACTGAGCTATGGGCCCCAGGAGGCGCATCCGCGCGAGCGCACTCGCGCGAGGGCGCCAAGAGACTCTCTCTCTTCCGTTCTCGGGCTATGCTATCGGCGAGCGTTCGCGAGGGGAGTCGCGTGCAGAGCTTCCGCACGCGCGTGCACGGCTCGGGGAGACGTGGCGCGGAGGAAGCCGTGGGCAAGATCATCGCGATCGCGAACCAAAAAGGCGGGGTCGGCAAGACCACGACCGCCATCAACCTGGGCGGCGCGCTCGCGTCGCTCGGGAAGCGCGTCCTCTGCGTCGACCTCGATCCACAGGCCAACCTGACCGTCGGCCTGGGCATCGACCTCAACACGGTCGAGCGGAACATCGCGAACGTCCTCATCGAGCCCGACGTGGATCTCGAGTCGGTCATCCGCCCGACGAAGACGAAGAACCTCGACGTCGTGCCGGCCACCCTCGAGCTCTCGGCGGCGGAGGTCGAGCTGTTCAACGCGATCGGCCGCGAGATGGCCCTGCGCGACAAGCTCACGCCCGAGATCACCCAGCGCTACGACTTCATCATCATCGACTGCCCGCCGACGCTCGGGCTGCTCACGCTGAACGCGCTCGTCGCGGCGAATGGCGTGATCATCCCGGTGCAGACGCAGTACTACTCGCTCAAGGGCGTGGCCGCGCTGCTGCGGATCATCAAGACGGTGCAGAGCCGGCTGAACCCGAACGTGAAGGTGCTCGGCATGCTCGCGACGTTCTACGACAGCCGCACCATCCTCGGGCGCGACATGCTCGAATCGCTCAAGGAGATCGGGAACCACCAGGTCTTCGACACGGTCATCCGGCAATCGGTGAAGGTCGGCGAGGCGCCGACGGCGGGCCTGCCGATCACCGAATACGACAGGCGATCCGACGCCGCGAAAGCGTTCGTCGATCTCGCGAGGGAGGTCGTCCGTGCTCACTAGCCCGCCACGCGAGAGGACCAAGTCGTTCCGCGACGCCGGCAGCCGGATCTTCCAGCAGGAGACCGACGCCCAGCCCGGGATCATCAGCCTCCTCGCGGCGCGCACGCCCACGGCGGTGCGCGACCTTCCGTTGGAGAACGTCCATCCGAACCCGACCCAGCCGCGGATGACCTGGCATCAGGACACCCTCCAGGAGCTCGCCTCCTCGATCAAGGAGCACGGCGTCCTGCAGCCGATCCTGGTGCGGCCGGCCGACGCGGGGTACGAGATCATCGCCGGCGAGCGCCGCTGGCGCGCCAGCAAGCTCGCGGGCAAGGACACCATTCCGGCGATCGTCGAGCGCTTCGACGACGCGACCGCGCTCGAGATCGCGCTCATCGAGAACCTCCAGCGCGAGGACCTGTCGCCGCTCGACGAGGCGGTCATCTACAAGAAGATGACCGACGAGCTCGGGTACTCGATCCGCCAGCTCGCCGGCAAGCTCGGTAAGGACAAGGGCTACGTCGAGAACCGGCTGCGCCTCGCGAACGCGCCGGAGGACGTGCGCGAGATGGTGGCGCAGCGCTACGACACGCTCTCCGCCGCCTACGAGCTCATGAAGATCGACAGCGTGCGGCGCCGCCAGGCGCTCGCGAAGCAGATGCTCGCGGGAACGCTCACGCTCGTCCGCCTCCACGACCGCGTCGAGCGGATCCTCAACCCGCAGGAGAAGCCGGAGCGGCCCGAGTCACAGCTCCCCGCGCTCCGCGACGACGCGCTCATCACCGCCACACGCAAGCTGAACGAGTCGCTGGCGGAGCTCGCGCGCGCGATCGGCGAGGACGGCAGCCCCACCTTCCCAGAGGGGGATCGTCAGAACCTCGCGAAGTTCCTCACGATCTCGCGCGCCCGTCTGGACAATCTCGTGGCGAGGCTCAAGAGTGGACGGTGATGGATGACCGAAGGCTCTCGCCGCGCGCCAGCGTCGTCTCGTTCGTCGTGACGGCGGCGCTCGCGACCGGCGCCTCGGTGGGGCTCTTCGTGCTCCTCGATCCGCGGGCTCAGACCTTCTGGGGCGGACGGTGGAGTGACCTCGTGAACCTCGTCCGCTCCTTCTTCATCCGCTAGGTGAAGTCCTCCTAGACGTACGTCACAAAAGAGCCCTCCGACTAAGGTGCGGGTGTTCAAGACCACACCGAAAGCCGGAGGACTGCTGTGTACCGTACCGCTCGCACCACGCCGCTGTCTCGCGTCGACCTGCTGCGCGAGGCCAATCGTCTTGGCGTCGCCCAGGCCGCCCGCAACTTCTGCGTCAGCCGCAACACCGTGTATCGCTGGCGTCGCCGCGCCGACGATCTCGAGGACCGGCCGTGTCGGCCGCATCGCTCACCGCGCCGGACGGCGCCCGAACGGGAAGCGGCGCTCCTGGCGGCGCGGATGGAGTGGCGCTGGGGTCCCGACCGGATCGGCCCAATGTGCGGGCTCTCGCGGCGCACCGCGTACCGGATCCTGCGGCGCTTCCGCGCGCATCGGCTGCGCGAGCTGTTCCCCGAGGAACGTCCGCGCCGCGGGGTGTTCATCGCGCGCGAGCCCGGCGAGGTCATCCAGGTCGACACCAAGAGCGTCGGCGGCCTGCAGCGCGGCGGCGGGCGTCGCCACGAGTGGATCACCCCAGAGCGCCGGCGCAGCGATCCGGTGGGCTGGCAGCAGGTGCACGTCGCGATCG
>JBGQFO010000087.1:0-8753 GCA_041496945.1 Candidatus Limnocylindria bacterium
GGCATGCGTCACGCGCGGCTCGAATGAGGCGACGTCGACGGCCATCCGGTGCATCCGATCGACCCGCTCGAAGCGGAAGGCGCTCTCCACCGCCAGGCGTCCTGCCGGCGGTGTGGAGACGACCAGGCGCGACTCGTGGATCCCCTCGCGGAAGATGGCCGCGAGGGCCTCGCTCTCGCCGCTGGCGAAGCATGGCTTGAAGGCCAGGGCCTCCACGACCAGCGCCGCGGCGACGACGTCGTCGTTCCGCGTCGCGACCCACCAGCGCGCACGCTCGATCTCCGCCGCGTCGAGGTCGGCGAGGGCGTACGCCGTGAGGAGCCGGTCCCGGCCGAAGAACTCGCGCAGACGTTCGGCGGGGGCCTGTTCCTGGAGGCGGATCTCGGGCAACAGCGGGGCCGCGGTCATCGGTCCTCCTTATCTAAAGGACCAAGCGGGCCTCCGCCGGTCGTCGATAGCTTTCGCATCTCACGCTCGACGTGGTCTTCACGTCGAGCGTCGTTCTAGTACGAGATCAGTGTAACGACGTCGTAGCCGCCGAGCTTGTCGCGCCCGTGGAGCGCGGTCAGCTCGATGAGGAAGGCGCAGGCGACGATCTGGCCCTTGAGCTGTTTCACGAGCTCGATCGTGCCGGCGACGGTGCCGCCGGTCGCCAAGAGGTCGTCGACGATGAGCACCTTCGCGCCGGGCGCGAGCGCGTCCCTGTGCATCTCGAGCGTCGCGGAGCCGTACTCGAGGTCGTACTCCACGCTCACGACGTCCGCCGGGAGTTTGCCGAGCTTGCGGACCGGGACGAAGCCGACGTTCCGCTTGTAGGCGATCGGCGCACCGAAGATGAAGCCGCGCGATTCCATGCCGACGACAACATCCACGTCGCGCTTGCCGATCTTCTCGTCGAGGCCGTCGATGGCCGCGCGGAAGGCGTCGCGATCCTTGAGGAGCGTGGTGACGTCCTTGAAGAGGATCCCCGGTTTGGGGAAGTCCGGGATGTCGCGGATACGCGCGGCGAGATCCTTCGTCGTCGTGGCCACGGCGGAGAGCCTAGCGCCCCGGCGTCGCGTCCGCGACGTGCGCGCTCTCGAAGAGGCGCTCGACGCGACCGTTCTCGCCGTCGGTCACGATCACCGTGACGTTGGTGTTCGTCGCGGGTGAGCGGTCGAGCCTCGGCAGGATGCCGAGGAAGTGCGACACCAAGATGCGCGTGACCCCACCGTGCCCGACCACGAGCACCGTCCCACCGGGCGTCTCGCGCGCGAGGCGACGCACCGCGTGCAGCGCGCGCTCGCGCACCTGCTCGAGCGTCTCCCCACCCGGCCAGGAGCTGAAGCCGTCGTCCTTCCAATCCGGCAGGCCGCGCACCTCGTCGAAGGTCGCCCCGGTACGGTCACCGACGTCGATCTCGATGAGGTCGCTCGCGATATCGACCGGCAGCTTCCGGCGCCGGCCGACGACAAGGGCGGTGTCGAGCGACCGCGACAGCGGTGTCGCAACAATGCGGTCGAAGGGCACGGCGTCGAGCGCGGCCGCGACGACCTCGGCCTGACGGCGGCCGCGTTCGGTGAGCGGGCTGTCCTGACGCCCGGAAAAGCGGTGCGCGGCGTTCGCCTCGCTCTCACCGTGACGGACGAAGAAGAACGTGGTCGCCGTCATCGTCACGGCCACACGGCGTCGCGATTCATACGCCGAGCAGCGCGCCGGCCTCGGACCAGCCCGCGACCCGGGTGATGCGCTCGTGCGCCACCTCACGGTTCCAGGGATGGTCGAAGAGGAGCACGCGCAGTCCGGCCTCAGCGAGCGTCTTCGAGATCACGACGTCGTCCTCGCAGAAGACGTCGAGCCGGAGCTCCTGCGCCAGGCGGGTCTTGTACCGCGCCGAGCCCTCGGCGTCATAGCGGCCGCGCGGATAGTCGGGACGGAATTCGCCGTACGGCTTGAGGTGCACGGCCTTGGCGTAGTCGAGGATCCGCTTCTCGCGCAGCCAGGTCTCGGTGATCATGCGGCGCCGCTCGGCCCGCGCGGTGATGAAGAAGATCTCGTGGCCCTTCTGCACGAGGCGCTCGAGGATCATCGGGCACTCCTTGTAGATCTCGAGCTCGCTGAAGAACGTGCCGTCGTACAGCTTGATGCGGAAGCGGTCGCGCTCCTCCACCGATACGCGCGTGTCCATCTCGCGCAGGAGATGCCAGCCGATCTCCTTCTCGTCGGGGAGCTCGACCTTGTACTCCTGCGCGAAGCGGCGCAGGTACGGCACCGCGCAGATCGCGATGACGTCGTCGAGATCGACCCCGATGCGCATCAGCAGCAGCCCGAGGGGACGGGCAGGCGCGTCGACCAGAGCCCGACGAGCAGCACCGCGTTGAGCGCCCAGTGCGCGGCGATCGTCGTCGCGAGCGTGCGCGTTCGGAGGCGAAGCCACGCGAATCCCGAGCCACCGATGAAGACCACCAACAGCGCGCCGACGATCGCCGGGGTGAACCAGGCGGAAGGACGGCCGAGCGTCGTGTCGCCGATCGTCGCGAGCGCGACCCCGCCGTGCCAGAGCGCGAAGACCGCCCCGGCGACGAGGATCGCGGGCCGCGGCCGGAGGCGCCGGGCGAGGGCCCCGAGGAGCACACCGCGGAACGCGATCTCCTCGGGGAAGATGTCGCCGAGCGGCAGGAAGAACGCGATGTGCCGCGCGAGGTCCGGCCCGGTGGCACTGGAGAGCGGCGCGTAGTCGATGGGCCGGCCGACGATCGCCGGACCGAGCAGCCGGAGTGCCGCGACGCCGACTGCAGCCACGCCGACGCCGATCGCCAGCCCCACGAGCGCGCCACGGACCGGGTCGCCCGCGAGGCCGACCGTCTCCGCGTCGAGGCGCATGACCCGCGCGGCGACGACCGAGATCCCGACGAGCGCGAATCCGGCGATGACGAACGACCAGCTGCCGCCCGGGAGCCACGCGCTCGGGCCGAGGAGCCAGGAGACCACGTTGCCCCAGACCACGAGGACGGCGGCGAACGCGACGAGCACGCGCGTCACGAACGCCTCGCGACCGCTTCGACCGAGATGAGGAAGCCGCGCGGGAGGCCGGCGACGATCGGCGCCGAGCGCGCCGGCGGCGGGTCCCCGACGAAGCGCGCGTAGATCTCGTTCACCGTCGCGAAGTGGTCCGCATTCGTCAGCCACAGCGTCGTCTTCACGACATCCGGCCACCCGCAGCCGGCCGCCGCGAGCACCGCGGCGACGTTGAGAAGCGCCCGCTCGGCCTGCGCCGTGATGCCCTCCGCGACCTTCCCGCTCGCGGGATCGATGCCCACCTGTCCAGACACGAAGATGTAATCGCCGGCGTCGATGCCCTGGCTGTACGGACCGATCGCCTTTGGAGCAAGCTCCGTCGTGAGCGCCTTCCTCATACCTTCCTCCTACGCCACCAGATCCAGCATGCGCGTGAGCGCGTCACGCCAGTCGCCGCGCATGTCGAGCACCGAGAGGCGCACCTGCCGCTGACCGGCCTGGATGCGCGGGAAGACGCGCAGCAGGGCGGCGCGTCGCTCGGGCGACAGATCGGCGCCGAGCACCAGACGCAGCTCCGGCCCGCGCGCACGGACCTCCGTCGCGCCGGCGGCGACGGCCCGCAGCTTCACCTCCACCCCATAGAGAAGGTTGCGCACCGGCTCCGGCGGCGCGCCGTAGCGGTCGCGCAGCTCCTCGCGCAGCGCGCCAAGGTCGTCGAGCGCGCGCAGCTCGGCGATGCGCCGGTAGAGCTCGAGCTTGCGCTGCCGGCTCGGGACGTAATCGTCGGGGATCGCCGTCGACAGAGCGAGGTCGACGACGATCTCCGGAAGCGCCGACGGGCGCGGTGCGCCGCGCTGATCGTTCACCGCTTCCTCGAGCATCTGGGTGTAGAGCTCGAAGCCAACGGCGGCGACGTGGCCGTGCTGCTCGGCGCCGAGGATGTTCCCGGCCCCGCGGATCTCGAGGTCGTGCATCGCGATCTTGAAACCGGCGCCGAGCTCCGACGCTTCGAACACCGCCTGCAGCCGCTTGCGCGCGTCCTCGGAGAGGCGCTCGTCCTTGGTGTGCAGCAGGTAGGCGTAGGCCTTCGCGTCGCTGCGGCCGACACGCCCGCGCAGCTGGTAGAGCTGCGCGAGACCGAGCTGGCCGGCGCGGTCGATGACGATGGTGTTCACGTTGGGGATGTCGAGGCCCGACTCGATGATCGTCGTGCAGACAAGCACGTCGTGCTCGGCGTCGGCGAACTCGACCATCACCCGCTCCAGCTTGCGCTCGTCCATCTGACCATGCGCGACCACGAACCGGGCGCTCGGCACGAGCGCGCGCAGCCGCTGCGTCTCGTGCTCGATGCCCTGCACGCGATTGTGGACGTAGTAGACCTGACCGCCGCGCTCCAGCTCGCGCAACATCGCTTCGCGGAGCACGTCATCGGTGCGCTCGACGACGTGGGTCTCGATCGGCTGCCGCGACTCAGGCGGCGTCTCGATGATGCTGATGTCGCGCACGCCCGAGAGCGCCATGTGCATCGTGCGCGGGATCGGCGTCGCGGTCATCGAGAGGACGTGGACCTCGGTACGCAGCTGCTTGAGGCGCTCCTTGTGCTTCACGCCGAAGCGGTGCTCCTCGTCGATGACCAGGAGGCCGAGGTCGCGGAACTTCACGTCCTTCTGCAGCAGGCGATGGGTCCCGATGACCACGTCGACCTCGCCCTTCTCGATGTCCCAGATGACCTCACGCTGCTCGGTCGGCGTCTTGAAACGCGAGAGCATCGCGACGCGCACCGGGAAGGTCTCGAGCCGCTCGACGAACGTCTCGTAGTGCTGCTGCGCGAGGACCGTCGTCGGCACGAGTACCGCGACCTGCTTCCCGTCCTGCACCGCCTTGAACGCGGCTCGCAGCGCGACCTCCGTCTTCCCATAGCCGACGTCGCCGACGACGAGCCGGTCCATCGGCCGGCCGCGCTCCATGTCGTGCTTGGTGTCCTCGATGGCCTGGAGCTGGTCGGGCGTCTCGGTGAACGCGAAGGCGTTCTCCATCTCGATCTGCCAGGGGGTGTCCCTGCCGAAGGCGTGCGCGTGCACGGTCTCGCGCACCGCGTAGAGCTTCAGCAGCTCGCGCGCGATGTCCTCGACGGCCTTCTTCGCCTTGCGCTTCGTGGCCGCCCACTCGCGGCCGCCGAGCGCCGAGAGCGCCGGCGGCGTGCCGCCGATGTAGCGCGTCACACGGTCGACCCGCTCGGTGGGGAGCGCGACGACGTCGGTCCCGGCGAACGCCAGCTCGAGGTACTCGCGCACGACGCCCGCGACCTCCTTGGTGACGAAGCGCTCGAATCGTGCGATCCCGTGCTCCTCGTGCACGACGTGATCGCCCGGCTTGAGGTCGGAGAGGAAGGAGCCGACCGCGATACGCCGGCGGCGCCGCTCGGGGTGGCGCGGCTTGCGGAACCCGAAGACCTCGGCGTCACTGAACACCCGCACGCCGAGCTCGGGGATGGCGAAGCCCTCGGCGAGCCCAACGCGCACGAGCACGAGCGAGCCGGGCTCGGGGCTCTCGGCGAGCGTGTCGTGCGGCGTCGTGGACACGTCGCGCTCCGCGAGGAGCTCCGCGAGGCGCGCGGCCTGCGGCGTCGCGACGATGCGCGTGTCCTTCCCGGCGGCCGCGACCTCCGTCAGGAAGGCGTCGAGGCGGCCCGCGTACGAGGTGACGCCGGTCCATCCCAGGCGCACCGAGTCCGTGGCCGGGCGCACGCGCACGCTGCCGCGCGACGCGGCGGCGGCGTCGAGCTGGTCGCGGCCGCAGTACGGCGGCGGGAAGGCGGCGGTCGGCAGGCCCTGAGCGCGGAGCTCCTCGCGGCGCTCCTCGGCCTGCGCCTCGTGCGCGTCGTGCGCAAGCTCGAGCTCGACGGAGTCCTCGAAGACGACGGTCGCGCGTTCGGGCAGGTGATCGAGGAGCGACGCCGTCGCGCCAAGCGCCGACGCGAACGCGTCGAGCCCCGGCGCTTCGCGGCCCTCGCGCAGCGCTTCGACTAGCCCGCCGTACACGCCGAGATCGTCGAGTGGCCGGTCGTCGCCCTCTTCGTCGTCAGGCGCGCGGAGGCGGTCCCACCCCGCGGCGGCGAGGCGCTCCGCCACAAGGGGCGCGCGCTCGAGCGAGTACTCCCGCGCCGGGAGAACGTCGACCGCCGGCACCGGCTCCTGCGAGCGCTGCGTCACCGGATCGAAGGAACGGAGCGTCTCGATCTCGTCGCCGAACAGCTCGACGCGCACGGGCATCGAGGCGGAGGCCGGATACACGTCCAGGATCCCGCCGCGGCGCGAGAACGTGCCCGGCTCGCTCACCTCCGCGACCGGCTCATAGCCGAGATCGAAGAGCCAGGCCGCGGTCGCGTTCCAGTCGATGTGGTCGCGCGCGCGGAGCGTGCGGCCACGCCGCCGCAGGTCCTCCGGCGCGATGGTGTGCTCCATGAGCGCGCGCAGCGATGCGACCACCGCGATCGGCTCGGCCCTGGCTGCGTCGCGCGTCATCGTGTGCATGCGCCAGAGCGTCAGCAGGCGCTGATGCAGCGCCGCCGGCGAGGAGGAGCCGATCTCGTAGGGCATCGTCTCGCGCTCGGGGAACGCGAGCACGCGCTCCTCGCCCAGCCACGCCGCGAGCTCAGCGCGCCAGCGGCGCGCGCGGTCCTCCGACGGTGCGACGAGCACGATCGGGCGGCGCGCCACATCCACCAGCGCGCTCCAGGCGAACGCGCGCGCGCCGGCCGACGCCTCCGCGAGCGTGACGGTCGTGTGACCCTCCAGACGCTCCGCGAGCTCGCCGAAGGGCAGGCTCCGCTCGGCGAGCGCGAGGAGGCCGCCCAGGCGCGCGGTCGACGCAGGCGCGGTCGCCGGCCGCACGACGCTAGCCATTGAACTGATCCATCGCACGTCGCAGTCCGTCGCGCAGCGCGACCTCCACCGCCTCCGCCGCGCGCGCGATCGCCGCGTCCGCCTCGGTCCGCTCGTCCGCGGCGAATGGCGCGAGCACGTATTCGGCGAGGTCCGCGATCTCGGCGCCCGGGTCCTTCGGCGCCACGCCGACGCGGATCCGCGGGAACCCCTCGCCGACGGACGAGACGATCGAACGCATCCCGTTGTGCGTGCCGGGGCCGCCCTTCTCGCGGATGCGGATCTTGCCGAGCGGCAGGTCGACCTCGTCGAAGACGACGAGCATCGACGACGGCTCGATGCGATACCGGTCGAGCAGCTTGCGCACGGCCTTCCCGCTGTCGTTCATGAAGGTCTGCGGACGCGCGATGGCGATCCGCGTCGTGCCGAGCGAGCCCTCGGCGATGCGCGACTCGGCCGACTTGATGCCGAACTCGATGCGCGCCCGCTTCGCGAGGCGGTTCGCGACCTGGAAGCCGACGTTGTGACGCGTGTTCGCGTAGCCGTCGCCCGGATTCCCCAGGCCGACGACCAGCATGTCCACGCGCGCGGCCGCGCCGCGGTCGAACAGCTTCGCGAGCCTCACCCTGGGGCGCCTCCTTCAGATAAGAACGCCGAAAAGGGGCGCCACCGGAACGACCGGGGTGCCCCGCGGGACGCGTGATTGGGGACAAGTCTACCGTCAGCGCGTGCGCATCGCGCTCGTCGGCTTCGGCAACGTCGGCCGCGCTCTGGCGCGGATGCTGCAGAGCACGAAGGCGCCATTCATCGTGACCGCGCTCGGCACGAAGAGCCACGGCGCGGCCGTCGACGCGAATGGCATCGACCTCGGCGCGATCCTCGCGGGCACCGACCTGCCGCTCCGCGCGCTGCCCCCGGTCCGCGAGCTGCCCGCGGACATCCTGGTGGAGATCACCACCCTCGACCCGAGGACGGGCGAGCCCGCGACCACCCACATCCGCGAGGCGCTCGGCGCCGGCATGCACGTGGTCACCGCGAACAAGGGACCGATCGCCCGCGCCTACCGGGAGCTTCAGGCGCTCGCGGACGAGCGTGGGCGGCTCCTCCGCTTCGAGGCGACACTCGCCGACTGCCTGCCGGTGTTCACGCTCCGCCGCGCGGCGCTGCCGCTCGCCCGGATCAGCGCGGTCCGGGGCATCGTCACGAGCACCTGCAACTACATCCTCTCGGCCTGCGCCACCGGCACCCCGTTCGCCGACGCGCTGGCGGAGGCGCAGCGTCTGGGCATCGCGGAGGCGGATCCGCGGAACGACCTCGAAGGTCATGACGCGGCGGCGAAGGCGACCATCCTCGCAAACGTGCTGATGGACGCGGACATCCGTCCCGAGGACGTCGAACGCCATCCCATCGACCCCGCGATCGGCGAGGCGGCACGCGCGGCGGCCGCGGTCGGGGCACGCGTCCGTCCGCTCATCGACGTCGAACGCCGGGGCGGCCGGATCATCGCGTCGTTCCGGCCCCGCCGCCTCGAGCCGCTCGACCCGCTCTTCGCGGTCGACGGCTTCTCGATGGGCCTGGTGTTCGAGACCGATCTCGCCGGCCGGATCGGCGTGCAGCTCCACGATCCGCATGTCGACCAGGTGGCGTACGCGATACTGACTGACCTGTTGGAAATTTCCGCCAGTCCTGAGCTCCTCTCGCCGGAGGCGAGAGATTGAGCAGGTTCCCGCAGTTCGACATGGAGCGGATGCAGTCCGTCTGGGAGCACAAGGTCAAGTACGACCTCTCCGAATCGGGCGTCGAGCCGCTCAGCCTCGAGGAGGCCGCGCGCGACCCGCGCGAGCTCCTCAAGATGAAGCTCGGTTACGCGGA
>JBGQFO010000088.1:0-8682 GCA_041496945.1 Candidatus Limnocylindria bacterium
CGGAAACAGGATCAGCAGCACCGGCAGCAGTCCGAAGGGGACGAACCAGGTCGACACCGCGATGAGCCGCAGGACGGACGCCGGGCCGCCGGCCGGATCCACCGGCCCACCATTAGCCGCGACGAGCGAGCCCTCGGCGGCGACCGCGATGACGAGGAACAGCCAGCCGATCGGGTTCGCCGGGCGGCGGATCGCGAGCACCGCGCCGACGAGCGCGAATACCACCCAGGCCAGCACGTACACCACGTTCGCGAGGGTCAGCGGGGCCGAGACGACGGCCATCGCCGCGAAGGCGATGGCAGCCGGCACCAACGCGACCGCGCTGATGGTCCGCATACTCATCCGTACAACTCTGATCGATCAGCGTCCGCCAGGCGTTACGGAGTACGGAGGTCCGGTTGCCCCAACTGCACGTCTCGGTGCTCGGCCCCCCGACGATCGTGACGACAGGCCTATCGTCTCGTCATGCAACGAACGCTCGCAATGCGTGTCTACATCGCCGCGTACGCCCTTCTCCTTGGCCTCCTCGCATACCTTGGGCTTTCCGTGGCTGGGGTCGTGCCGCAGTTGGCTGAGCGCGAGGGGAACGTGCCTCTTGAGGTTGTGCTGGTCTTCACAGCGATCTTCGGCCTCCTCTATACCGCCGTCATCGTGGCCTCCGCACGCTGGCGCGATGCGCCACGGCGGAGGTGGTTCTGGCTTGCAGGCACTCTTCCGGCGCTCATCTTCTTCGGTCAGGACTTGGGCAAAATCGCTGGCACGATTACGCAGCCAAGCTGGGCCGCTTTCTTCGGATTGCTCCTACTCGTCGGTCTCGGCACATTGATCGTCGCAGCGGTTGCCTCGTACCGCGACGCGCGCCAAGCTCCTGGCTGAGACTCGATCGCCCCTGGCGTGCGGCGCACTCGTGCAGCTCGCGCGCTCCATGATCAACGTTCCGTTCAGTCCGAAGGGGATCGCGTGCTCGTCCGACGTGGCATCCTCGCCGCAATGAGCAGGTCCTTCTTGCGCGTGACGTACTCGGTCTTCGAGCTTCCAGCAGGTCCAGCAGGGGAACCGGGCCGCCGCGGCCGCGCTGACGCCCCTTCACATTTCCTTCACATCCGCCGCGCACTGTCGAGCGCAGATTCGGAGGAATTGCGATGAAAGCGCTCGTCCAAGATGGCTACGGCTCAGCTGACGTTCTGCACCTTCGGGAGATCGAAAAGCCGGTCGTCACCGAAGATCGCGTCCTCGTGCGGGTCCACGCGGCATCGGTGAACGCGCTCGACTGGCACACCGTGCACGGCGGGCTCGCGCTACGCGTGGTCGCGTCCCTGATGCGCCAGCGGGACGTTCCCGTTCGCGGCGTCGATCTGGCGGGGCGCGTCGAGGCCGTCGGCCCGGGCGTGACACGCTTCGCGCCCGGTGATGCGGTGTTCGGGGGAGCGCCGGCGGCGTTCGCCGAGTACGCGCTGGCACGCGAAGACAGCCTGATGCTGAAGCCTCAGGGTCTGTCGTTCGAACAAGCCGCGGCCATCGGGGTCGCCGGGCGGACCGCGCTGCAGGGTCTCCGCGACATCGGGGAGGTGAAGCCGGGACAGCGCGTTCTGATCTGCGGCGCCGGAGGCGGCGTCGGGACCTTCGCCGTCCAGATCGCGAAGGCGCTCGGGGCGCACGTCACGGCGGTGACCAGCACGAGGAATCTCGAACTCGTCCGCGCGCTCGGCCCGGACGAGGTCATCGATTACGCGAAAGAGGACTTCACCCGTCGCGCGGAGCGCTACGACGTGGTCTTCGACGTCGCCGCGCATCGCTCCCTGTCGGATCTGAGGCGCGTCCTCACGCCGGGCGGGACGCTCGTCATGGCGGGCGCGGCCAAGCGCGGTGGCCTCGCGATCTTCGCGCGCATCGGCGCGGGATTGGTCCGCTCGCGGCTCTTTCGCCAGCGGATCGTCTTCTACATGGCCAAGGCGAGTCAGAAGGATCTCGTCGTCCTGAAGGAGCTCATCGAGGCGGGCAAGGTGTGCCCGGCGATCGATCGGACGTATCCGTTGAGCGAAGCGGCCGAGGCGGTGCGATACGTGGGAAGCGGTCAGGCTCGAGCCAAGGTCGTCATCACGATGTCAGCGCCCCCCGATGAGCCTTGACCGGCGCACGAGCGTGCGTGTCGCAGGAGACTTGTCTGCGGGCGCGTCGGGCTGCACCGCATAGGTGTCTTTTCGCTACCCATCGCGGCGTAGCAGGTCCAGCACGCGCCTCTTTTCTTCATCGGTATGGCTGACCAGTCGTCGACGACGGACGCTCAGTTGCTGGCGCCGCAGCGCGATCTGTCGGTCAGTGCGGTGCGAATGCCGCGACGCCGATGATGAACGCGCTGTCGCTGCCGCTGGCGGGTACGGGACGAAAGACGACACGATCGTTCGAGCCGTCCGCGTTGCGAACGCGTAGCTCGGTGAGGCTCGCGTACATGATTTGCCGACCATCGGCGGTCCACGCCGCCGAACGGACGTAGCTCGCCGTCGGGAGCGTGCGGCGTGTCCCCGACACGCCATCGACGATGACGAGCTCGTCGCGTTCGGCGACACCCTGGCCGAAGGCGTAGAAAAGGAGGATCTCGTCGCTTTCGCCTGGACGCCATCGCGGCTCGTTCAGGAACGTGCCCTCACTTTGACCGTAGCGAGCGACGACGCGGCCAGCGTCCGACATCGCGTCGCGCACCTCGACGTGCCCACTGCGGCTTTGAACGGCGTCGTCATCGAACACGAGGGCCAGTGATGGACGCTTCTCGCGCGCGGCGATCGTGACGCCGGTTAGCGCCCCGGACATCGTCGTGACGCTACCGGTGGACGTGTCGACGAGGCGCAAGCCATGTTGCAGGTAGAGCACGTTTCGTGTGTCAGTCCAGCCATACAGCATGGTCGCGCCAGATCCGGCGGCGATGTCGCTCGTGGCGACCTGGCGGGCGGCGCCGCCGCTGGCGCTTACGACCCACACGCCGGTGTCCTTTGAGAGCGGACTTCCAAGGATCGCACCCCGATACGCGATGCTTTCGCCGTTCGGGCTCCAACGCGGCTGGTTCGCAATGCCCTCGAGCGCGATCCGTTGGGTGCTGCCGGCGACGAGATCGACGACGACCAGACCGTTCCCGGTCACATCCACCGGGTCGGAGAGCGCCAAGTGCCGTCCATCACTGGAGAGCTGTCGCGAGAGCGCCAGGATCTCGAAGTCGGTGAACAGCTGTGGACCTCGGGTGTAGGTCACGAGCTGTCGCGGCGTGCTCCCGTCGAGCGGCACGTCCCAAATGATCACCTTGGATGCGACGCCGGCGATGGACGACGAGTTCACTTGCAGGACAAGGGCGTGATCTCCGCGCATGTCACCTGCCGCAACGACCTTCAGATCCTGCAACGCGCCCGAGGGGGACGTTGACGCCGACGGAGACGAGGTCACCAGTCGCGTGGCGCTCGCAGGGGCTGTCGGCGATGGCGTCGCTGATGTGCTCGATGGCGGCATCGTGCACGAAGCGAGCATCACCAGCGCGGCGAGGAGCGTGCGCATCACCACAAGTGTGCCTGTAATGAAACGACGGGAGACTATCGCCGGCGGCTTGGGTACGGGCACTTATCGCTGCTCGAACGAACCAGAATCGGCGTCACGAAATCCGCGGCGCGAGAAGGGAAGAGTCCCGTCTTCCGCTCTCGTGTGGGTACGCACGGGTCACGTCGGGGTCACGACGTTGACGCGTTGATCTCTGTGGGTTCTGTTTCCCTCCCGCGCCGGATCCGCAGTGTCATTGGACCATCGGCAGCGTGACCTCGAATCGCTCGCTGCGCGACCACAAAATCTAGATCACTCGCGATCTCTTGACCGTCGATCGCGAGGACGCGGTCTCCGTCCCGTAGACCAGCCGCGAGCGCCCGACTGTCCGCGCGTGGGCGACGGACCCTGAGGCCATCGGATGGAGGCTTCGGTAGCGTCTCACTCCACGCCTGTCGAACCGTTTTCGCGCCGTGTGGTGCGCAGAGGCACAGCCCGAAGCCGCAGGCGGGACACGTGCATTGACACTCGGCGCCTGCAGCGTCGAGCTCACGGACTGCGACATCGGAGATACCCAGATCCAGTTGCTGTATCTCGGCGGTGTGGCCTCGCATATGGGCCTCGGCGAGGTCAGCGGTGTTCCTTTCACCTTGGCTATCGAAGGCCCGGTGGGCGATCGCGTGAAGCTGTCCATACGCGAGGGCCGCCTCGTTCAACGCGCCGTAGAGGGACACCAACGCGGACGGACCGCCTTCGGCATCCCTCGATCCGCCAGGACGGCGTGCGAGCTGCGCTTCCAGCGCCGCTCGATACCCTCGCGTCCGCGCGCCGACCTCTTCGAGGAGTGGACGAAGTTCGTCGCTCTTCGTGGTCGCCGCAAGGGCCTGCGCGGCCCGCTCCTCGATCCGACGCTCGACCATGATCGCGTCCCGCAAACCTTCAGCCAATCGGTCGGTCGCACTCTGTGCCACGTTGGTGCCTTCCTTCTGTTCGTTTTTCACAAGCCGTCTGTCGGTACCGCACCCACCCTCTTCGCGGTCCGCCGGATTATGCGCGGCTGTGCGAAGCGGTCGTGCCTTCGGCGCGCAGGGGAGGCCGCGCTCCGGCAGGCGCATCGGCGCACTGCCCTCCGAAAGCCTCTGCGCGTCACGTTGTCGGCAGATGGGGCCGCGCAAGTGACGCCTCGCGCCCTAGCCGGCCCCGGTGCCGACTATCGCCAGCGGCTCTGGATACGGGCAGTCATCGCTGCTCGAACGAACCAGAATTGGCATCACGAAATCTGCGGCGACAGAAGGGAAGAGTCCCGTCTTCCGCTCAAGTAGCGTCCGCGGCGCGCGCCTCACCGACGGTCTTGTCGACACACTCACAAGCTTTGATGCTCGGGCGTGAGCTCGACCCGCATCAGTCGCCATGTGAACGCGCCCCGCGCGATCGTCTATCGCGCCCTTCTCGATGCGCGCGCGGTCGCTACGTGGATGGTGCCGACCGGCATGACCAGCCACGTGCATGCGTTCGAAGCTCGCGAAGGTGGCTCGTTCCGGATCTCGCTCACGTACGACTCGCCGACCGAGACCGGCAAGACGACCGCGCGCACCGACACGTTCCACGGCCGCTTCGTGAAGCTCGTCACGAACGAGCAGGTCGTGGAGGTGGTCGAGTTCGAGACAACAGACCCCGCGCTGCGCGGCGAGATGACGATCACGATCGCGCTCGCCGATGTGGCCGGCTGGCGGTCGTCACTCGCGAAACTAGCGGCCCTCGTCGAGGCGGGCTCGAGCACGCGCGACCTAATGACGGAAGCGTCGTGAATCGCTCGTCGGCCTGGTGAGACTGTGGTGCGCACGGCGCGTGCGTCTCTCGTAACGCGCTCGCGCCCGTTACGCGGCCCGCCTGAGCGGTCGAGCGACCCTATCCCGCATGCGGAAGGTCGGCTCCGACGCCATACGCCGGTCACTTACGCCGAACGGGCCCCTACGTGTGTATCTATGAGCGTTGGACCGCCGTCGCTACGGTTCTCCCGTGCAGGGTCGGGCCCACCTCTCACGGCGCGCGCTATCGCTCGGCCTCGCGCTGACCATCGCGTTCCTCGCCGGGTTCGCGATCTTCTCGGCGCAGAGCACGCGGGCGCGCGCCGAGATCGTGCAGCGCGATGACCGGCTCCAGAACGCTTTCGTCGACGCCCGCTACGCGGTGGGCCTCGAGGAATCGCTCGAGCGCAAATACCGCCTCGAGCCGGGACCGGACATCCTGGAGCTTCATCGGCAGGCCGGGCAGTCGCTCGTCGCGGCACTGGGGCGCGCGCGGGCGATCGGCGATGAGGGGGATGTCGCCATCGTAGACGCCGCCCTCGCCGATCACACCCGCTATCTGGCTGCGACGGCCGAGATGTTCGCCGCCGTCGACAACGGCGACGTCGCGCTCACGACCGAGATCGACACGGGGCGGGTCGACCCGATCTTCGACGCGGTCCAGGAAAGGGTCTTCGCCGAGGCCGACGAGCACTCGGCCGCCGCGCACAGCGTCCTGGATGGGATGCGTACGACCGAGGAGTGGGTGTCCTGGGCCACCATCGGGGTCTTCGGGCTCGGCATCGCCTTCCTGGCGCTCTTTTGGCGGCTCCTCGAGCGCTACCGACGCAGCGCTGACGACGCGAATGTCCAACAGCTCGCGGCCGCGCGCGAGAGCGAGGAGCGCTTCCGTTCGCTGGTCCACAACGCGACGGACGTGATCACCATCCTCAGCGCCGACGGGCACATCACGTACGCGAGCCCGGCCGCGCAGCACCTGTGGCGCGCGCTGCCGGAGGACGGGCGCTTTATCGGCCTCGTCCATCCCGACGACCTGGCGGTCGCCCGCGCGCAGTACGCCCAGGCGCTCGCGACCCCGAACGTGACCGTACGGACTGAGCTCCGGATCGCCGACGCCGACGGCGGATGGCGCACCTGCGAGGTCGCGGGCACGAATCTGCTCGATCGACCCGCGGTCGCCGGGCTGGTCGTCACCTTCCATGACATCACCGACCACAAGGCCTTCGAGGCGCAGCTGTCGCACCTCGCCTTCTACGATCAGCTCACCGGCCTGCCGAACCGCGCGCTGGTCCTCGACCGCCTCGGGCAAGCCCTCGCGCGCCGCGCGCGTCAACCCGGCCTCGTCGCGGTCTTGTTCCTCGACCTGGACAACTTCAAGGTCATCAACGACAGCCTCGGTCACGGTATCGCCGATCAGGTCCTGGTCGAGACCGCGACGCGGATCCGGAGCCACCTCCGCGCCGAGGACACGGCCGCGCGCGTGGGCGGCGACGAATTCGTGGTGGTGCTCGATTCGGTGTCCGGACCCGGCGCGGCTCTCGACGTGGCCAACCGGATCGCTGAGGCCCTCCGCGTGGCGATCCACATCGACTCTCACGAGCTCTTCGTCGACGTCAGCACGGGCATCGCGCTCGCCGGTGAGCGCGACGAGCCCGAGACGCTGATCCGCAAGGCCGACCTGGCGATGTACCGCGCGAAGACGACCGGGAAGGGGCGAGCCTCCACTTTCGACGAAGCCATGGGCAAGAACGTGATGGATCGGCTCGAGCTCGAGACCGACCTACGCTACGCGACCGAGCGCGGCGAGCTCCGCGTGCATTACCAGCCGATCGTCAGACTCGAGGACGGGTCGGTGAGCGAACTCGAAGCGCTCGTCCGGTGGCAGCATCCGACTCGCGGCCTCGTGCAGCCGCTCGACTTCATCGGCATCGCGGAAGAGACCGGTCTCATCGTGCCGATCGGGCTGTGGGTCCTCGAGGAGAGCCTGCGCCAGCTCGCAGAATGGGGCGACCGCGCCGCGGCCATCACGCTCAGCGTGAACCTCTCGGCGCGCCAGTTCCGTGCGCCGCGGCTCGTCGACGACATCGTGGCCGCGCTCCGCGGGAACGGGATCCAGCCCGAACGCCTCAAGCTCGAGATCACCGAGAGCGTCCTGATGGAGGAGGCCGACCAGGCCGTCGGCAAACTCGACGCGCTGCGGGCGATCGGCGTCCACCTAGCGATCGACGACTTTGGCACGGGCTACTCCTCGCTCGCGTACCTCAGCCGGTTCCCGGTGGACACGCTGAAGATCGATCGTTCCTTCGTGAAGGAGATCACGCGAGGGTCGACGACCGAGATGGCGCTGCTGCGCGGCATCGTCGCGCTCGCGCGCACCCTCAAGCTAGATGTGGTGGCCGAAGGCGTCGAAACCGAGGAGCAGCGGCAACTGCTCGAATCGTTCGGCTGCAGCCTGGGCCAGGGCTTTCTGTTCGCGAAGCCGGCCGCCGCGGCCCTCATCGAGCCGCTCCTGTCGGCGCACCTCTCCGCGGGGACGTCCCCACGCGCCAGGGCCGCCTAAGTCCTGAGACCCTTTCGGGAGGACCTACCTCGCCCGGGCGTTCTTTCCGACGTCCGGCGGTGCGCCGAGGAAACAGCCCTGATGCACCGGAACCCCTAGCCTGTCGGCGTGCGTGCGATCACCGCACCAGGCGGCTTGCCCGTTCTTCACGAATACGACGACTGGCCGCGCGGGCCACTGCACCTCGTGATCGGGGAATTCGACGGCGTTCACATCGGCCACCGGGCGGCTCTTCAGGCTCTCCGCGATACAGCGCGCCGCGACGGCGCCACTGCGCTCGCGATGCACTTCGACCCGATCCCGATCGAGTACCTCGCGCCTGCGGCGCCTCGGTCGGCGCTCACCGACACGGCCGAGCGGACCCAGCTTCTCTTCGAGGCTGGTGCGGATGCCGTCGCCGTCGTCCGCTTCACCGATGACTTCGCCCATCAGCTGCCGGACGAATTCGTATCGCGCGTGATGGATGCCGGCGAGGTGCGCCGAGTGATCGTCGCCCCAGACTTCCGCTTCGGGCACGACCGGGTCGGCGACATACGGACGCTCGTGTCCCTTGGTGTCAGGCATGGCTTTGTCGTCGACGTGATCGACACCGTGTATTCCGAGCGCCGGGCCGTGACCGCCGCACTCGTCCGCAATGCGTTGCTGGCCGGCGACGTCGCCGATGCGAATCGCCTGCTGGGTCGGACCTACTCGCTCGTCGGCCGCGCGGCCCCGGACGGTCGACTGCGCGCGAAAGGGCTCGGCCATCCCGCGATCGACCTGCTCCTGCCGACGGACCGGCTCGTGCCGCGCGAC
>JBGQFO010000089.1:0-8641 GCA_041496945.1 Candidatus Limnocylindria bacterium
ATGAAGAGCGCCGCTATGCGATCGCGCTATGGCTCGCCGACTACCATGCGCAACGCCCACACCGAGGCCTGGACGGACTCTCTCCTGACCAGTGGCTCCGCCTCTGGTCTGCGACCAAGGTCTAGGAGGACTTCAGCTAGCCCGCTCGTCAGGGGGCGAGCAGCTCGGTCACCGGTCGGGCGTCCTTCGCCGCACCGAGGCGGGGAAGGCGGAACAGGTCCTCGATCGTCGCAAGCAGGGAGTAGTGGTCGTACGGCGCGGTGATCTCGCCCGTGCGACCACTCGACGTGAGCGCGATGAGCGGAACGAGGCTCGCGTCGCCGCCGTCGCCCTCGTCCCAGACGATCACCAGCAGGCTGCGGGGGCCCCAGCTGCGCGACGAGGTGATGCGCGTCACCAGCCCGTCGAGCCACCCCGCAGCCTCGTCGATGGCGCAGTCGTGCGCGTCGTGGCACAGCCCGGGGGTGATCCACACGAAGTTCGGCGCGTCTTTGGCGAGATCGGCATCGAGCGTCTCGAGGGGGACGACATTCGCGGGGCACGCGCCGCCGTAGTAGGCGAAGGGATCGTGCTTTAGCGCGTACGGGTACGGGCTGCGCATGCAGCCGGCCGCGGTGAGTCCCTCCATGTACGCGCGCCAGGGAATGCCGGCGGCGCTGAGCTGGGCGCCGAGGCCGGTCGCGGGCAGCGAGTAGTAGCCGTCGTCGGTGATGTCCCAGGTGCTGCCCGACGTGAGCGCGAGGTAGTTCGGCAGGCTCGGGCGGGCCACCGCGTGGTAGTCCGTCGCCAGCAGCGCGCGCGCCGCGAGCGCGGCGATCGGCTTCGAGCGCAGGGCGCGCCCCAGGGCGGTGTTCTCCATGACGATCACGAAGACGTGGGGAAGCCCCGCCGCGGCGGGCGACGGCGTTGCCGGCGCCCGTGTCGCGGCAGGCGCGGAATCGGCGCGTGGCGCGGAGGCGGTCGGTGTGCGCGGGCTCGTGGCCGCGCCCGGGTCGCACGCCGCGAGCACGAGGGTGAGCATGGCCAGGACGCGCACCTAGACTTGGAGTATGCCCATCGACCGCCAGACCATCGTTCACGTCGCCGATCTGGCCAGGATCGCGCTCACCGAGGACGAGATCACGCGCTTCGCGGGTCAGCTGTCGGTCGTGCTGGAGTCGGTCGACCGGCTGGCCCAGGTGGACACCTCGAAGATCCCAGCGACGGCGTCGGCGCTTCCGATCCACAACGTCGAGCGCGAGGACGAGCCGCGTCCGGGCCTGACCACCCAGCAGGCGCTCGCGAACGCGCCGAAGGGCGGCCGCGACGGCGAGTTCTTCCGCGTGCAGGAAGTGCTCGAGGAGCGATGAACGCGCTCCCGGGGTCCATCACCGAGGCCGCCGCGCTCCTGCGCCGTCGCGAGACCAGCGCCGCCGAGCTCACCGACGCCGCGCTCTCGCGCGCGCACGCCGACCGCTTCAACGCCTGGCTGCTCGTCGCCGACGAGCACGCGCGCGCGCAGGCCAGGGCCGCCGACGCGCGCCTGCGCTCGGCGGACGCGCCGCTCCTCTGCGGGATCCCGTGGGCCTGCAAGGACATCATCGGGACGAAGGGCCTCGAGACGACCGCCGCGTCGAAGATCCTCAAGGGCTACATCCCGCCGTATTCCGCCACGGTCGTCGAGCGTCTCGACGCGCGGGGCGCGGTCACCATCGGCAAGACGAACCTCGATGAGTTCGCGATGGGCAGCTCGAACGAGAATTCCGCGTTCGGTCCGGTGACGAATCCGTGGGACACGACGCGCGTCCCGGGCGGAAGCTCGGGCGGCAGCGCGGTCGCGGTGGCGGCGAGCGAGGCCCTCTTCGCGCTCGGCACGGACACTGGTGGCTCGATCCGCCAGCCCGGCGCGCTCTCCGGCGTCATCGGGATGAAGCCGACCTACGGACGGGTCTCCCGTTTCGGCGTCGTCGCGTTCGCGTCCTCGCTCGATCAGGTCGGGCCGTTCACACACACCGTCGAGGACTGCGCGATCGTCTGTGAGGCGCTCTTCGGGAAGGATTCGAACGACGCGACGACGATGCCGCTCCCGGCCGAGGATCTACGCCGCGATCTCGCTCGGGGAGTGAAGGGGCTCCGCATCGGCGTGCCGAAGGAGTTCTTCATCGCTGGGATGGAGAAGGGTGTCGATCGCGCGGTACGCGACGCCCTGAAGGAGTACGAGCGGCAGGGCGCCGAGCTCGTCGACGTCAGCCTCTCGCTCACCGATCACGGCCTCGCGGTCTACTACATCATCCAGCCGGCCGAGGCCTCCTCGAACCTCGCGCGCTACGACGGCGTGCGCTTCGGTCAGCGCGTCGAGGGCCGCGATCTGCTCCAGACCTACCGCGCCACGCGCGGCCAGGGCTTCGGGGCCGAAGTGAAGCGGCGCATGATCCTCGGCACGTACGCGTTGTCGGCGGGCTACTACGACGCCTACTACGTGAAGGCGCAGAAGGTGCGCACGCTGATAAAGGCGGAGTTCGATCGCGCCTTCGAGACGTGCGACGCGATCGTGACGCCGACCTCGCCGACGGTCGCGTTCAAGATCGGGCAGAAGGTGAACGACCCGCTGGCGATGTACCTGAATGACGTGTTCACGCTCCCGGGGAACATCGCCGGCCTTCCGGGCATGAGCATCCCCTGCGGCCTGTCCGAGGGGCTCCCGGTGGGTCTCCAGGTCATGGCGAACTCGTTCCAGGAAGCGATGATGTTCCGCGTTGCCGCGGCGTTCGAGCGCGCGACGAAGCATCACGAGCTGCGGCCGAAGGTGGCGGCATGAGGACGATGCGCCCGCTGACGAACGCGAAGGTGGCCAGGCTGCCGGCGTCCGGCATCCGCCGCTTCTTCGATCTCATCGCCGGCGTCGAGGGCGTCATCTCGCTCGGCGTGGGGGAGCCGGACTTCATCACGCCCGAGCCGTTCCGCGAGGCCGCCATCCGCTCGATCCGCGAGGGCAAGACGAAGTACACCTCGAACTACGGCATCAAGCCACTGCGGGTCGCCATCAGCGAGCACACCGCGACGCTGCGCGGCATTTGCTACGACCCCGATCACGAGATCCTGGTCACCGTCGGCGTGTCGGAGGCGGTCGACCTCGCGCTCCGCGCGACGCTGAACGACGGCGACGAGGTCATCGTCGCCGACCCGTCGTACGTGGCCTACGTCCCGGGCATCATTCTCGCGGGTGGCGTGCCGGTGGCCGTGCCGACCGACGAGTCCAGCGACTTCCGCCTGACGCCGGAGGCCGTGGCCAGGGCGATCACGCCGCGCACCCGCGGCATCCTCCTCGGGTTCCCGAACAACCCGACCGGGGCCGTTCTGACCAGCGCGGACGTGGTCGGGATAGCGCGCTTGGCGGTGGAGCACGACCTGCTGGTGTACGCCGACGAGATCTACGACCGCCTCGTCTACGGGACGCAGCACCACTCGATCGCGTCGATCCCCGAGATGAAGGAGCGGACCGTCTACCTCGCGGGCTTCTCGAAGTCCTACGCGATGACCGGGTGGCGCGTCGGCTACGCCTGCGCGCCGGCCGAGATCGTCGAGCAGATGATGAAGATCCACCAGTACACCGTGATGTGCGTGCCGACGTCCGCGCAGTACGCGGCGCTCGAGGCGCTGCGGAGCGGCGAGCCCGAGGTGAACAGGATGGTCGCCGCCTACGACGAGCGAAGGCGCCTCATGTGGAAGCGCTTCAACGCGATCGGCCTCCACTGCTTCGAGCCGCGTGGTGCGTTCTACTGCTTCCCGAACATCACCTCGACCGGTCTCTCCGACGACGAGTTCTGCGAGCGCCTCCTCAAGGAGGAGAAGGTCGTCGTCGTGCCCGGCAACGCCTTCGGCGAGGGCGGCAGGGGCCACGTGCGCGCGTGCTATGCCGCGTCGATCGAGGACATCGGCGAGGCCTGCGACCGCATCGCGCGCTTCGTCGCGCGCCTCTAAGCCATGGGCACGCGTTACGAGGACCAGCCGGTCGAGCAGTGGGCCGGGCCGGAATCGCTCGACCCCACGCCGGTGTGGAAGCAGTACCTGCTCGTCGCGGCGCTGCTCGTCGTCGGCCTCGTCGCGATCGTCGCGATCTCGGTCGCGGCGCTCGCGCCGCTCGTCGTGACGCCGCCGGCGCTCGTCGCCGGCGATCGACTCGTGCTCGCCGCAACCGACATCCCCGCGGTCGGCGCTCCCCCCAAATTGATCGCCACGCCGATCCTCGACGAACGGCGCTCGTTTTGGCTCACGCAGCCCCGAAAGGGCGAGGTCTACGCGATCCGGCGCGCGTGGCTCTACACGCCGGGCGGGGCCGAGGCCTGCACGATCGATTCGATGGGCGGCCCGGCTTCAGCGGATCAGCGGACGTTCATCGGGCACTGCGCGGGTGCGCACGCGCCAACGTTCAGCGCGACCGGGCACTCCTTCGAAGGGGGCCTTCGCGACCTTGACCGGTACCTTGTGTCGGTGAGCGGTGATCGCGTGATCGTGAATCTCAGCCGCGTCATCGAAGCAAGTGAGCGGACGAATGCGCCGGTGCCGACGGGCATCCCCCAGCCGCAACAGCCGTGACGAACGCACCATACGAGCTCGTCATCGGCATCGAGACACACGTCGAGCTCGGCACACGCTCGAAGATGTTCTGCGCGTGCTCGGCGCAATGGTTCGGTGCGCCGCCAAACTCGCTCGTCTGCCCGGTGTGCCTCGGCCTCCCCGGCGCGCTGCCGGTGCCGAACCGGCGCGCCATCGAGCTCGCGATCACCGCAGGGCTCGCGCTCAACTGCGACGTGCCCGAGCACACGAAGTTCGACCGCAAGAACTACATGTACCCGGACCTGCCAAAGGGCTACCAGATCTCCCAGTACGACCTGCCCTTCAACGTGAGCGGTTGGCTGGATATCCCCTCGGGCCAGGGCAGCAAGAAGGTCCGCATCCACCGCGCGCATCTGGAGGAGGACACCGCGAACACCAAACACGGCGAGGGGTACGCGCTCATCGACTTCAACCGCTCCGGTGTGCCGCTCCTCGAGATCGTGAGCGAGCCGGACCTGAGCTCCGTGGACGAGGCCGTCGCCTACGTCACCGCGCTGCGCGAGATCATCGTCGGCGCGGGCGTGAGCGCGATGCGCCTGGAGGAGGGCGCCGGCCGATTCGACGTGAACGTGTCGATCCGGTTCGACGAGGGCGGCGAGGTCCGCTGGCCGCCGCAGAGCGAGATAAAGAACCTGAACTCGTATCAGGCGATCCGCGACGCGGTCCCGTACGAGGCCGAACGTCTGTGGCAGGAGTGGCGGGACGGCGGGGAGATCCGCACGCGGAAGGGGAAGATCACCGTCGGCTGGAGCCCGGAGCGCGGGCAGACCTTCCTTCAGCGGTCGAAGGAGGACGTGCAGGACTACCGCTATTTCCCCGAGCCGGATCTCGTGCGCTTCGAGATCTCGCGCGAGCTCGTCGCGCGCCTGCGGGCAAGCATCCCCGAGCTTCCGACGCAGCGCCGCGAGCGCTTCGTGCGCGTCTACGGCCTGTCCGGCTACGACGCGGGGATCCTCGTGTCCGATCGCGAGCTCGCGGACTTCTTCGAAGAGGCGGTCACGGCCGCGGGCGGCGAGCCGAAGGCCGTCGCGAACTGGGTCACCGGCGAGGTCTTGCGCATCGTGAGGAGCGACGGCGGCTCGCTCGCCGCCACGAAGCTGCGGCCGCAGCACATCGGCGCGCTGGTGAAGCTCGTGAAGAGCGGCGAGCTGTCGACGACCGCGGCAAAGGACGTGCTCGCGGAGGTCTGGGCGACAGGCAGTGAGCCGACCGCCGTGATGAAGGCGAAGGGTCTCGCGCAGGTGAGCGATGAAGGCGCGATCGCCGTCGCAGTCGACGCCGCGATCGCCGAGAACCCGCAGGCCGTCGCGGACTACAAAGCCGGCAACGCTCGCGCGCTCGGGGCGCTCGTCGGCCCGGTGATGAAGAAGATGGGCGGGAAGGCGAACCCGGCGGTCATCAACAAGGTGCTGGCCGAGCGGATCGGCCGCTAGCGCGCGGGGACGATCGCCGGGGCCGACGGCGTGCGTGCCTGCGTCGGCACGGTGAAGTAGAACCGCGATCCGGCGCCGGGCTCGCTCGCGACCCAGATCTTGCCGCCGTTCATCCACACGAGTCGCCGCGCGATCGCCAGGCCGAGACCCGTTCCACCATGGCGCCGTCGCGACGAGCCGTCGGCCTGGCGGAACTCGTCGAAGATGAAGGCCTGCGCCTCCGGCGCGATCCCCTCACCGGTGTCGCGCACGACGACCTCGATCATCCCGTTCTCCTCCGCGGCGCCGATGACGACCTCCCCCCGCGCGGTGAATTTCACGGCGTTGCCCGCAAGGTTCGTCAGGACCTGGCGTACCTGATACGGGTCGGCCCAGGCGGTCGCAAGTGAAGGCTCGATCTCGGATCGCAGCGCGAGGCCCTTCGCGCGGGCGTTCTCGCGAAGCAGGTCGACGACCTCGTCGGCGATGGCCCCCATGCTGAAGCGCTGCGGCTGGACGTCCATCTGCCCAGCCTCGATCTTCGCGAGGTCGAGCAGGCCGTTGATGATCCCGAGCAGGTTCGCCGCCGCCAGGTGGACGCGCTTCAGGTCGGCGATCTGCTGCTCGTTCAGCGGTCCATTCAGACCCTCGAGCATGAAGTCGGTGTAGCCGATGATCGCGTTCATCGGCGTGCGCAGCTCGTGGCTGACGTTCGCGATGAACTCGGACTTGAGGCGGCTCAGCTCTTCGAGCTTGACGTTCGCGCTGCGCAGCTCGTTCACCAGGGCGTCGTTGCGCGCGTCGCGCGCGTGCAGCGCACCGGCCATGGAGCCGAACGAACGCTCGAGCTGGCCGATCTCGTGCGGCGAGCCAGACGCGACGGGCATCGCGAGGTCGCCCTCCTCGATGCGGCGCGCTGCCGTCGCGAGGCGCGCGAGCGGGAAGGTCAGCGTGCGCGCGGTGCGGTAGGAGAGCGCGAACGCGAGGATCGCCAGGATCACGCCGCTGGCGACGATCGCGGCGGCGATCTGCCGCTGCGCGTCCTCGAGCGGGGCGAGCGGCAGGAACACCACGAGCTCCTGCGATTGCGTCGAGTGCGACTGCAAGAGGGTCGAGATCGCCGCGTAGCGGGCTCCCCTGATCGTGACCTCCGAGTAGAGCGGGCCGACCAGCAAGTCGGTCTCCGAGTGCTTCGGCAGGGCCGCGGCGTCGATCGCGACCGTCGACACCTTCACCTGCCCGTCGACGATGACCGCGATCTCGGAGTCCGACGACGCGCGGAGGGTTTTCAGGAACGAGTCATCGAGGAGCGATCCCGTCTCGACGTAGCCGGGCGCGCTCTGCGGCGTGCTGCTCCCGATCGGCGTGATCGCTCGGATCATCAGCCCGCGCTGCTCCGAGTAGATGACGTACGACGCCTCGGCGCGCGCCGCCGCACGGACGACCAGCTCCGGCGGCAGCGTGTCTCCCGGCCTGAAGTCCTGCGCGCCGGCCATGATCTCGCCCTTCGGATCCGAGATGAAGGCGAGATCGAGCGCGAGCCGCGACTTCAGCGGGATGAGCAGCTCCCGCAGGCCCGCCGCGTCGCGAGCCTGCGCGAGATCGTGGACCTCCGGAAGCGCGGCGAGCACCGCGCTGCCGCGCTGCGCAAGCGTGATGCGGTCCCCGATGCCATTGGTCGTCGCGCTCTCGACGACCTGCGCTTCATCGTCGAAGCGTGCCCGAAGGAGGTTCTGCGAGAGCCCGACGGCGAGCGAGCCGATGAGGATGATCGGGACGACGGCGATGACGAGGGTGCGGCTCAGCAGGGTGCGCCGGATGCTTGGCGCGAGGAACGAGCCGATGTCTAGGCCGAGGCGCGGCATGTCAGTACGTGCTTGCGGCCAGCGCCTGCCCCTCCGGGCTGCGGACGTAGTCGAGGAACGCCTTGACCGCGGGGCGCACCTTGGCCGCGTCGGCGGGGAACACGATGAGCAGCGGACGGCCGATCCTGTAGGTGCCGTTCACCGTGTTCTCGGGCGTGGGGGCGACGCCGTCGATCGAGAGCAGCCTGACGGTGGACTCTCCCGCGGTGCGCGAGCTCGCTGTCGCCATCCCGATCGACGCCTGGAACGATCCGACGGCCTTGAGCGTCTGCTCGAGCTCGAAGACCTCGGTCACATCCTTCGAGTAGGTCGCCTTCCCGCCGAAGAAGTAGGCCTCGAACGATCCGCGCGTCGCGGCGTTCGCCTCGCGGACGAACACCTTGATCTCGCTGTCCTGGCCGCCGACCTGCTTCCAGTTCTTTATGTCGCCGGCGAAGATCTGCCGCACCTGCTCCTTTGTGAGGTTCTTGATCGGGTTTGCCGCGTTCACGATGACGCAGGTGCCGGCGAGGCCGATGCCGACCGACGACAGGTCCTTCGACTCGGCGGCGGTCAGGGCGCGGCTGGTGAAGCCGAAATCGACGCCACCGGTGGTCGCGAGGTTCACGCCCGCGTCGGAGCCGGTCTCGTCGATCTGGAACACCACGCCGGGATGGAGCTCCGAGAAGCGTTTCGCGAGCGCGTTCACGGCCGCGATGGCGCCACCCCCGCCCGTCGCCGTATAGCGTCCGGCGAGCGGATCCGCCGTCGGCGCGGTCTTCCCGCCCG
>JBGQFO010000090.1:0-8451 GCA_041496945.1 Candidatus Limnocylindria bacterium
CGAGAAGATCGTCCCCGCGCTGGACGACGACTTCGCGAAGACCGTCGGCATGGGGACGGTGGTCGAGCTGCGCCGCGCGGTGAAGAACGAGCTGGCGCACGCCGCGTTCCACGAGGCGCGCGACGCAGCGGCCGACAAGATGATGGACCACGCGCTCACGGTCGCGACGGTCGAGGTCCCCGAGCTCCTGGTGCAGGACGAGATCGGCCACCTCGTCGCGGACCTGAAGGCGCGCGTCCGCGAGCAGGGCCTCAGCTTCGAGCAGTTCCTGCTGCAGGCGCGGAAGACCGAGGCCGAGCTGCGCGACGAGTGGCGGCCGGCGGCGGAGCGGCGCGCGAAGGCGATGCTCGTGCTCGACGCCATCGCGAAGAAGGAGGGCATCACCGTCACCGGTCAGGAGCTCGCGGCGCAGGTCGCGATGACCCCGCTCGCGCAGCAGGATCCTCAGGCGATGCGCGACCCCGTCGTGCTCGCGTCCCTGGCGCGCTCGATCCGGAACCGCAAGACGGTGGACAAGATCATCGGCCTCGACTCACCGGATGCCGAGAGCGCGGCGATCAAGAGGGCGGGCGGCGAGGGCGCGGACTTCCACGGCGCCGGCGCCGCGAAGCCGGAGGAGCCGAAGATCATCGTCCCGACGAAGACCGATGCGACGCCGGAAGGCCGCGAAGCGCTCCGGGCGATGCTGGAGAAGAAATAGCGCGCCGCTACCCATGAGTTTCGGGTCGACTGGACGGCGTACGTAGGCCGCCAGCTCGAGCATTCCTAGCTCAGGTACTTCTTGAACCACTCGATCGTCGCGACCCAGGCCTTCTGCGCCTGCACCGGGCTGTAGCGATCGGGGCCGTTCGTGTCGTTGTGGAAGGCGTGGTTCACGCCGGGGTACACCGTGATCTGGTACGGCACGCCGGCCTTCTTGAGCTGCTCCTCCATCTGCGGCGCCGAGCCGGTGATGCGCGTGTCCAGCTCGGCGTAGACCGCGGACACCGCGGCCTTCGTCTTCGCGAGGTCGGTGTAGTTCGAGGGCTGCGGCCCGTAGAACGGAGCGCCGGCCTTCACGTCCAGGCCGGCGATGAGGATGTTCCAGGTCTCGCCGCCGCCGAAGCAGAAACCGGTGACGCCGACGATGCCGCTCGTCTGGGTCTTGAGGAAGTCGATCGTGGCCTTGTGGTCGGAGAGCTTGTCGGCCGTCGAGCGCTTCCCGAGGGCGGCGTTGTACACGGCCTGGTCGGTCATCTTGTCCGCACCGCCGTCGCGCGCGGCGAGATCGATGTTGATGCCGACGAAGCCGGCGGTGGCGACGCGGCGGACGACGTCGCGGATGTGCTCGGTCTGCCCGCGGTTCTCGTGCACCACGACGACGCCCGCCACCCGGCCCGAGAGATTCGGCTTTGCCAGGTACGCCATGAGCGACGCGCCGTCCGCGCCCCGCACATCGGGCTTCGAGACGCTGATGCGCGGGTCGTCGGGCTTCACCGTGACGCCATCGGCCGTGGGACTCGCGGGCGGCGTCGCGTACGGCCCGGCGGCAACAAAGCCGGCGCTGGCCGTCGGTGCCGCGGTCGCGGCCGCGCTCGCGGCGCCGGTCGGCGTGGCGATGCCGCCCGCGCCGGTCCGCGGCGAGAGGTCGCACGCCGCGAGGATGGTCGTCGCGGCGACGGAGCTGCCGGCGATGAGCGTGACGCGGCGCACCAGCTCGCGGCGCGTGATGAGCCCGTCGCGGAAGTCCTCGATGTGCTCCTCGACGAAATACCGCTGGGTCTCGTTCAGCTCCGGCATCGTCCACCTCCCGCTGTGGTCGGCCTGTATTACGCCGGCTGGGGCGCGTCGGGTCACACCTGGTGGGCGGCCGTCCGCGCGAGCCACGAGCGCACCCGGGCCCGCACCTGCGGAAGAGCGAACGGCTTGCGGATGTAATCGGTGAAGCCGGCGGTGAAGGCCTCGGTCATGTCGTCCTGGCGCGTGCGGGCGGTGAGCACGATGAACGGCGTGTTCTTGTAGCGCTCGGAGAGGCGCAGCTGCCGGCACGCCGCGAGCCCATCGAGGAGCGGCATCTGGATGTCCATGAGCACGAGGTCGTACTCGCGCGCGTTCGCCTTGTTCAGCGCGTCCTGGCCGTCGTACGCCGGATCGACGTCGTAGCCGTCGCCGTGGAGGACCGTCTCGAGGATCCGCACGAGGGTGATGTCGTCGTCCGCGACGAGGATGCGCGCGCGCTCGGGCAGGAGCGGGGCCGCGGGCTCGATCTCCACGACCGGCGCGACCGCGCCCTCGTCGATGACGAGCTCCTCGCCCTCCGCCGCGGCGAGGACCCGCAGGGGCAGGCCCGCGGCGGCGACGCGCGCCTCGGCCGTGGCGATGAGCTCGTCGATGCCCGCGTCGTCGCGGTTCGGGTCGTGATGGAAGAGCACGAGGGTCTTCACCCTCCCCGCGAGCGCGACGTCGACGGCGTACTCGACGGTGCTGTGGCCCCACCCGGCTTTCACCGGCATATCGCGGCCGGCGTACTGCGCGTCGTGCACCAGCACGTCAGCGCCGGCGAGGAAGGCGGCGTGACGCTTGTCACCGTCGTGCGCGAAGTAGGCCGGATCGAAGAGACCGATCGGGCGATCCGCGCGCCACGGCGGGTTCGCGTGCATCTCGTGGTCGGTGGAGTACACGAACGTCGCGGCCCCCACGCTCACGCGGTAGCCGATGCAGGGCGAGGTGTGATTCAGGAACTGCGTCCGGAGACGCACGCTCCCGATGGTGAACTCGGTCTCGTCGAGCTCGACGAAGTCGAACCGCGCCGGTAGCGAGGACAGCGCCACCGGGAAATAGGCGTAGTCCATCGAGCCGCCCACCGCCTGCGCCAGCGAGCGATCGACGCCGGTGGGGCCGTAGATGGTGAGCTGGCTGCCGGGCGTGAAGGCCGGGAGGAAGAACGGCAACCCCTGGATGTGGTCGCCGTGGGTGTGCGACAGCAGGAGATGCGCGCGGATCGCGCCCTTCGTCGCGAGCGAGAGGCCGAGCTTCCGCGCGCCGGTGCCGCAGTCGAAGATGAGGAGGGTGCCGTCGTCGGTGACGGTCTCGATGCATGGGGTGTTGCCGCCGAAGCGGATCGTCTCCGGTCCGCCCGCGGCGATCGAGCCCCGTGTCCCCCAGAAGCGGATGCGGATGTCAGCGACCTGCCGGCGCGAGCACGGTGAGCTGGGCGGCGAGGTCGCGAAGCACCTTCGATGCGGCATTGTCCGGTCGCAGGGCGACGAGCGGCCGCCCGCGGTCCGAGGCCTCGTCGAACACGAGGGTGAACGGCACGACGAGGTCCGGCTTACGATTGAAGAAGCGAGCGACCTGGTCGGTCTCGAGCCCCGATTGGGTCGTCCGGTTCACGATGATCACGACGCGCTCCCTGGGGTAGGAGAGCTTCTCGAGGACGTCGACCCAATCCTTGGCCGCCTTCATCGCTGCGAGGTGCGGCTCCGTGACGATGACGATCGCGTCGGATGCGTCGACCGCCGCGAGGACCTGCTGGCTGAATGTGGCCGGCGTATCCACGATCACGTAGTCCATCGTGCTCCGCAGATGGTCGATCGCGTGCTGCACCAGGGGCACCGTCACGAGCTCGGCGTTCTCGGGCAGGTCCGACCCGGTGACGAGCTGCACGCCGCTGCGGTCCTGCTGGAGGACCTTCGCGAAGGCGCTCTCGTCGAGCGCTGTCGGATCGAGCGAGGCGAGGTGCGCCAGGGTCTGCGTGGGCTTCAGGTCGAACAGCAGGTGTGCGTTCGGGAACTCGAGGTTGAGGTCGAGGAGCGCGACGCGGTAGAGCTTCGTCTCGGCGAGCGCGACCGCCGCGTTGGTCGCCATCGTGGTCGTGCCCGCTCCGCCCTTTCCGTGCGCGAACAGGACCACGCGTCCGCCGCGCTTCACCATCTCGCCGGCCGTCGTGCGGATGCGCTTGATAAGCACGTCGATCTTCGCCGCGAGGACGGACATCTCGATCGGCTTTGCCACGTACTCGTCCGCGCCCTCCGAGTAGCCGGTCAGGACGTCGCCGGCCTCCTTGCGTGCGGAGAGCATGAGGATCGGGATGCGCGCGGTCTTGTGATCGGCGCGCAGCCGGCGCGTGAGCTCGAAGCCGTTCATGTTCGGCATCATCACGTCGGTGATCACGAGCGCCGGCGGTTGCTGCCGGATGGCCTTCAGCGCCTCGAAGCCGTCCGTCGCGAGCACGACGTCATAGCCCTGACGCGTCAGGTACGTCGAGAGCAGCTTGCGGATCTGCTCCTCATCGTCGGCGAAGACGATCCGTTCGCCGCTCACGCCGGCACCAGGCGGTCGATGTGCTGCCGCAGGTCGGCCATCGTGAACGGCTTGCCCAGATACGCGACCGCGCCGTGCGCGAGGTAGCGCTCGATCTGCTCGCGCTGGAGCGACGCGGTCACGAACACGATCTTCACCTTCGCGAGCGCGGGGCGGGCGCGGATCGCATCCGCCAGCTCCAGCCCGTTCATCTCCGGCATCGAGACGTCGGTGAAGACCACGTCGGGCAGCACGCGCTCGACGAGCGCGAGACCCTCGCGCCCATCGGCCGCGAAATGGATGGCATGCGGCGACGCCCGCAGGGCCGCCTGCACGAGCTTGCGGATCGTCGGGTCATCCTCGACGAACACGATCGTTCCCATCTCGCTCAAGCCTGTACCGCTTGCGCGTTCGCCGCAAGAGGAAGAACGACGTGGAACGTCGAGCCACGGCCGATCTCGCTCTCGGCCCAGACCGTGCCGCCGTGCATCGTCACGATCTGGCGGACGATGGGGAGCCCGAGACCGGTGCCCTGGATGCCCCGTGTCTTCTCGGTCTCGACCCGCGAGTAGCGCTCCCAGATCGTCTCGAGCTGGTCCGCGGGGATACCCATCCCGTGATCGCGCACGGAGAGGCGTGCGCTCGACCCGTCGCGCGCCGTCGTGACGACGATCTGGCCGCCGGTGGGCGAGTACTTCACCGCGTTGGAGAGGAGGTTCGCCACGACCTGCGTCAGGCGATCGCGGTCCGCCGAGAGGAGCGGAAGCGCCGGGTCAAGGGTGAGGGTGATCGGGTGTCCGGGCGCGTTCGGCCGCACGCGGTCCGCGGAATCACGGACGATGGCGTTCAGATCGGTCGTCTCGAGGTGGAGCGTCATCCGCCCCGCCTCCATCCGGTCGAGGTCGAGCATCTCGGTGATCATCCGGTTGAGGCGGTGGGCGTCCTTGTTGATGTCCGCCGCGTACTCCTTCATCTCAGCGAGCGACAGGTCCTCGTTCTTCATCATCTCGCTGAAGCCCTGGATGCCCGTGAGCGGCGTGCGAAATTCGTGGCTGACGATCGACACGAACTCGGACTTCGCGCGGTTCACCTTCTCGAGCTGGTCCATGGCCGCGCGCTGGCGCTCGAACGCCTCAGCGTTCACGAGCGCGGCCACGGCCTGGTCCCCGAAAAGGCCAAGGAGGCGCGCGTCATCGAGGGTGAAGGCCGTGGGGGCATCGTAGGAGCGCAGCACGATCGCGCCCAGGAGCGAGCCCGCGCGGACGAGCGGGACGCCGAGGACCGCGCGAAGGCCGGTCTCCACACCGGTGGTCGTCGCGCCGGCCCAGGCTGCGTAGTCGTTGACGACCACGGGCTCGAGCTTCGCCAGGAGATCCCCGGACATGCCGTCGCCGCGCGCCAGCACCACACTCACGTTCCGGCCGGCGGGGTCGGCGTTCTGCGCAAGCCGGAGGACCTCGGCCGCGGCGTCCCACAGATAGATCGACGCGCTCGCCTGGCCGAGGAGCGACGAAGCGGTCCGCAGGATCTCATCGATCACGTCGCGGGTCGTCGAGCGGGCCGCGACCACCGCGGAGGCTCGCTGCAGCGCGAGGAGCCGCTCGTTCTCATGTTGGCGTGCCTGGAAGAGGCGTGCCGACTCCATCGCGACTCGCAGCTCGCGCGCGACGGCCTCCACCAGGCGCACGTCATGCACGCTCCAGTCACGGCTCGCGTCGGCTTCGAGCGACAGCGCTCCGGCGAGCTCGCCGGCGATCACGATCGGCGTCGCGAGGTGCGAAGCCTCGTCGCTCACCTGCGCGGTGCGGCCGGTGAGCGCGGCCTGGCGGATCGCGGCCAGATCGGAGATGCCTCTGCCGAGTGGAGGTACGCCGGGTGCCCTCCACTCGTGGGCGACGCGCAGATCGTCGGGACGTGCGCCGAGCGCCGCGACGACCCGCCGCACCCCAAGCGCGCGACCGAGCTCCTCGACCGTCGCGCGCAGGACCACGTCCGGATCGAGGGACGCGCGCGCCCGCTGCGCGACGCGATTGACGATCGCCTCGCGATCCGCGCGCGCCTCCGCCTCGGTGAACGTGATTGCGGTCCGCACGGCCGAGGCGACGAATTGCGTGCCGAGAGCGACGATCTGCAGCGTGTCGGCGGTGATGGCGCCGGCGCGGCTGGACGCGAAGAGCGCGATGCCGACGAGGCGATCGTGCGAGACGAGCGGTATCGCGGCGAACGCGCGGACCCACGCCGGCTCCACCAGCCCGGTCGCGAGGGGCGGCCACGCCGCGCTCGCGGCGGCGTCGGATACGACGAGGGACTGCTGGTGGTCGACGACCCGCGTGCGGATGGGCGCCGGCAGCGAGGTGGCGGAGTAGCGGGGCGCCCCAAGGCGGCCGCTGTGTGGGCCGCGCTCCTGGACCAGGCGGAACCCCTCGACCGCGTCGTCGTGGATGTACAGCGCGGCGGTCACGGACGGATCGAGCGACCGCTGCGCCGACGCGAGGAAGCGCTCCGCGATGGTGTCGAGCTCGAGCGTGCCCGAGAGCGCCTGGCCGAGCACGAAGATGGACGCGATCTCATCCTGCCGCTGCTGGCCCACGTCGCGCGCGCCCTCCAGCGCCTGCGCGAGGCTGTACAGCACGATCGCGGCGATGAGCGAGAGGCCGATCCAGATGGCGAAGGACACCGCGTCGATGGAGCTGAGGAGCGCCTCGGGGTCCGGGAGGCGGACGCCGGCTCGTCCGAGCTCGATGCCGTAGGTCGCGTGGACGGCGAGAAAGACCAGCGCGGCGTAGATGCTCGACGCCGCGATGTAGAGGGCCAGCGACCGCGGCATTCGACCCACTCTTGATGCTTTCCTGGCCCGGAATCGTAGCCGTTGGTGGGTACACTGGGTGGACCACTCACGCGAGGAGGGATGACGTGCCGGCGACGAGTTACGTACCGATGGTCATCGAGCAATCCGGCCGGGGCGAACGCGCCTACGACATCTTCTCGCGGTTGCTCAAGGAACGGATCATCTTCATCGGGGACGTCATCGAGGACACGATGGCCAACCTGATCATCGCCCAGCTGCTCTTCCTCGAATCCGAAGACCCCGAGCGCGACATCTACCTGTACATCAACTCGCCGGGTGGCGTGGTCACCGCCGGCCTCGCGATCTACGACACGATGCAGTACCTGAAGGCGCCGGTGAGCACGATCTGCGTGGGCCAGGCCGCGTCGATGGGCGCGGTGCTCCTCGCCGCGGGCGCGAAGGGCAAGCGCTACGCGCTGCCGAACTCGCGGATCATGATCCACCAGGGCTCCGGCGGATTCCGCGGCAACACCCCCGACGTTCTCATCCAGGTGAAGGAGCTCGAGACCCTCGTCGACAAGCTGATGAGGATCATCGCGCGGCACACCGGCCAGGACGTCGACAAGGTCCGGCACGACGTGGACCGCGACCGCTTCATGAGCGCGGAGGAGGCCAAGGCCTACGGGCTCATCGACGAGATCTTCGTCGGCAAGGACTCGCTCATCGCGCTCGCGAAGGCCGAGGAGAAGGTCCGTCCGCCCGCCGTGGCGACTTCCGTGCCCGTGGGGTCCCGCTAGATGACGACGACAGCGAAGGGCGGCAAGCCGTATCGCTGTTCGTTCTGCGGCAAGAGCCAGGACCAGGTGCGCAAGCTGATCGCGGGCCAGGGCGTCTACATCTGCGATGAGTGCATCACCCTGTGCCGCGAGATCGTGGACGAGGAGTTCATGGAGGCGCCGAAGGCGCGGACCCTCGGCCAGAAGATCCCGAGCCCGCGGCGCATCAACGAGATCCTCGATCAGTATGTGATCGGACAGGACCAGGCCAAGCGTGTCCTCTCCGTCGCGGTGTACAACCACTACAAGCGCGTCTCCGCGGGTCACCGCGTCGACGACGTCGAGCTCGGCAAGTCGAACGTGCTGCTCATCGGCCCGACGGGCTGCGGAAAGACGCTCCTCGCGCAGACCCTCGCGCGCATCCTCGACGTGCCGTTCTCCATCGCCGACGCCACGAGCCTCACCGAGGCCGGCTACGTCGGTGAGGACGTCGAGAACATCCTGCTCCGTCTCATCCAGGCCGCCGACTTCGACCTCAACCGCGCGCAGCGCGGGATCATCTACATCGACGAGATCGACAAGATCGCGCGCAAGGGCGACAACCCG
>JBGQFO010000091.1:0-8337 GCA_041496945.1 Candidatus Limnocylindria bacterium
GAGGACTTCATGCTGCAGGTGGCGCACGAGCTGCGCACGCCGATCGCGGCGCTGTCCGCGACGCTCGATCTCCTGTTCGAGGACGCTCTTTCGATGTCGCGTGACGAGCTCGGCTCGATGGTGTCGACGCTGCGGCGGAGCGCGCTGCGCCTCGAACACCTCGTCGAGAACCTGCTCGACGCCGGTAGCATCGAGGCGGGCACGTTCCAGGTCCGGGCGATGCCGGCGAGCCTTCTTCAGACCCTGCAGGACGCCCTCGTGTTCGTGCAACCGCTCCTCGACTCGAAGCGACAGCAGCTCGTGACCCAGCTCCACGCCGACTCCGACCGCGTGATCGCGGATCCACGCCGGACCGCGCAGGTCCTGGCCAACCTCCTCACCAACGCGAGCCGCTACTCGCCCGAGGCGACGCGGATCGTCGTCGGTTCCGCCACGCGCGAAGGATTCGTCCGTGTGACCGTGCACGATGAGGGGCCTGGCATCCCGGAGGACGAGCAGCCGCGCCTCTTTCAGCGCTTCTTCCGCTCGCGCGAGGTCCGGGAGCAGGCCGGCGGGGTCGGGCTCGGCCTCGCCATCTGCCGGGCCATCGTCCACGCGCAGGGCGGAGAGATCGGCGTCGAGAGCGCGCCGGGACACGGCACTTCCGTACACTTCACGCTGCCCAAAGCCAGGCACCTGACTGAGGAGGCAACCCCGCAGTGAAGTTGTTGGTCGTCGATGACGACCGCGATCTGGTGGAGCTGCTGGACTACGCACTGAGACGCGAGGGGTACGACGTCGTACGCGCGTACGACGGCGAGACCGCCGTGGAGTGCGTGGCACGCGAGCGCCCCGATCTCGTCGTGCTCGACATCAACCTCCCCAAGCTGACGGGCTTCGTGGTGCTCGAACGCATCCGCCACGTCGACGATCACGTCGCGGTACTGCTGCTCTCCGCGCGACAGGACGAGAGCGACGTGCTGCGTGGCCTCCAGCTCGGCGCCGACGACTACATCACCAAGCCATTCCGTCCGAAGGAGCTCGTCGCGCGCGTGAAGGCGATCCTGCGACGCTCCGTCCGCACCCGTGGGCGACCGGCGCCCTCGGTCTACCGCACCGGCGACCTCATCCTCGACGAGGCGACGCACCTGGTGTCCGCGGCGGACATCCCGGTCCACCTCTCGCCCACCGAGTTCAAGCTGCTGCGGCACTTCATGGCCAACCCCGGCCGCGTCCTCACGCAGGAAGAGATCCTCGAGGGCGTGTGGGGGTACGACGCCGACGTCGGTGGGGACCTCGTGAAGCTCAACGTGAGCCGTCTGCGCCGCAAGCTCACGCAGGACGGCAAGTCACGCGACGTGATCCAGACCGTGCCCGGTGTGGGCTACCTGTTCCGCGGCTCCGACGGTGGCGTCACGCGCGAAGAGGCGAGGCCGAAGACCAGTCCGGCCTAGCCACGGCGAACGGCGTATGGAGCGCGCCGACGTGCCCGCGCCCGCTACGGAGCGGTGTAGGGGAAGCCCGCCTTTGCCGCCGCGTCCCTGATCGCGCCGCTCTTCAGCGCATCCTGCAGCGCGGCGTCGATGGCCTTCGCCAGGTCCGGCGCCGTCTGACGCGTGGCGATCACGTATGGCCGCGGCCCGATCTGCGTGATGACCTTGAGCTTGCGCTCCGTCGCCAGCAACGTCACCCCGATCCCGTCGCCGACGAAAGCGGCCGCCTTGTCCGCGTCCAGCGCGGTGGCGCCTCCGTTCACGCCCATGTACGTGTCGAGCGTCACCGTGACGGCGCGCTGCTGGAAGAACATCTGCACGAGATCGCGCGTGACCAGCTCGTCCTGCGCGACGCCGACGGTCTTGCCGGCGAGGTCCTCGAGGCGCGCGATCGGTCCGCCGTCCTTCGCCGCGACGACGACGGAGTTCGCGGCATACGCCGTGGAGACGAGCGCACGATCGCGTGACGTCGGCGCCTCCGTGACCATCGCGACGTCGGCGCTCCCTCCGAGCGCCGCCAGGCGATCACCACCCTGGCTCACAAGCTGGACCTTCACGCTCGGACCGAACACCGCGTTCGCGACGAGCGTGATGACGGCTGTCTCGAACGCACGCTTCTGCGCGTGCGCGGGGTCGCCCATCGCGCGGTTCGGCGGCGGCGCCTCGACGCGGATCGCGACCAGGAGCGTCCCTCGCGCCCTGATCTTCTCGAGCTCGCCCGCGGCGGCGGTGGATGACGGAGCGGCAGCGGTGACGGTCGCGCCGGCGGTCGCGGTCGACGGTGTGGTGGCCGCGGGGCCGCAGGCGCACGCGACGAGCGCGATGACCCCTCCGATCAAGCCGGTGCGCCACATGGGCGCGAAGCGTACCTGTCCGCGGCGCGGCGCTAGGGGTTCGCGAGCCGCCGTCGCGTCGCTTCGAGATCGGTCGCGTTGCTGAATACCGGATAGATGGCGTAGCCCGTGGCCCTCGACAGCGCGTCCACGGCGGCCGCGTTCGGCGCGGGGATCGCGATCGTGAGGACCTGGCCGTCGCGACCGACGACCACCGCGTTCCACTCCGCCGCGAGTGGTTCGGGAAGCAGCGCCTGGAGCTCCTGCGTGGCCAGACGCGCCGGCTCGGCGAGGTAGGGAGCCGGCGGGAGCGCGACACGGCCGGAGCGGATCGCGCCACGTGGGCCATCGGCGAAGGAGTGCTCCCATACCCGGACGCCACCGCCGGCCTCCTTCGCGCGGTACATCGCGGCGTCCGCCGCCTCGACCAGGGCGCCCGCGTCCGCCAGCGGGCGCGGGAACGTCGCCACGCCGATCGAGAGCCCGATCTGCATCGCCGCGTCGCGCATCTCGCCGGGCAGCGCGATCGCCTCGAGCTTCTCGAAGATGCGGCGCGCGACGCGCGAGGCCACGTCGGTGTCGGCCTCAGGGAGGATGATCGCGAACTCGTCACCGCCGTAGCGCGTCGGCACGTCGTACAGGCGAACCGCCTGCTTGATGGCGGAGGCGACGCCCTTGAGGACCTGGTCGCCGACACGATGGCCGAAGCGGTCATTGATCGTCTTGAACTTGTCGACGTCGATCATGAGGAGCGCCAGGAGGTGCTCCGCGCGGAGCGCGCGGTTCGTCTCGCCCTCGAGGCGCTTGTCGAAGTGGCGCCGGTTGAAGAGCCAGGTGAGCGGGTCCGTCTCGGCCATACGTTGAAGTGCCTCGCCCTGCTCCTGCTGGACGAGGCACGCGCCGATGTGGCCCGCGAGGATCTCGAGCGTCGCAAGATCCTCCTCTCCGAACGCACGCCCGTCGGCGTGGTCCGCGACGTTCAGCACGCCGCGTGGCTCGTTGTCCACGAGGACCGGCACGGAGACGAACGACTCGGAGCGGTAGCTGCCGCCGCTGAGGCCGGGCGGCATGTCGGCGGCGCCACGCACCAGGAGCGCGCGCTTCGAGGCAAGGACATGGCCCGTGATCCCCTCGCCCGACTTCACGCGAACCTGGCGTCGCACGTCGTCGGTCAGGCCGATCGCGCGCGCGATGATGAAGTCGGACGTCGCCTCGTCCCGCAACAGCAGCGATACGCGCTCGCCATGGACGAGCTCCGTGGCGACGCGGAAGATCGAGTCGAGCAGATCCTGCGCTCGACGATCGTTCGAGATGTCCACGCTTCCCCCTGTCCTGCGTCCGCGGGCCGCCGTCAACCGCGAGCGGCCGTCTCCTGTTCCCCGCCCCCAGTCTGGACAGGCAGCGCCCGCGGTCACAAGTGCCTGCTACCGCTTTGACCAGACTCAGATACTTCGGCCGCTGCCGTCGGGGCCCGGCGGTGTGCCTGATTTGCCCCTAATGCCAGTCTCTTGACCGCATTTCGACGAACAGATCGAGCCCGTCGAGCCGCGCCGCGAGGACCGATGTCACCCCGTCGACGAGCTGTAACGGGCCGGTCACGACCACCGCCGCGGTCGAGTCGAGCACCACTTTGAAACGTTTGTAGGTGGCCGGACGGATGATGACGTTCGCCATCCCGGTCTCGTCCTCGAGCGAGAGGAACACATGGCCCTTCGCGGTCTCGGGATGCTGCTTGACGACGATCGCGCCCGCCACGCGCACCAGCTCGCCGTGGCGATGCTCCCCGAGGGCGATCGCCGGCAGGACCTTCCGCCGATCCAGCTCCTCACGGTAGAAACGCATGACCTGCGGCCCCGTGGGGATGCCGGTGATGCGGTAGTCGAGCGCCACGCGCTCGCGTTCGGACAGGACGGGGAGCGCCGGCGCCTCCGCCGGCGACAGCGCAAGGGTCGGGCGCACGAAGGCCGGCGAGGCGCGGTGCGCATCGCGGGCGCGCCACAGGAGCGCGCGGCGCTGCTCACCGAAGGCGTCGAACGCCCCCACCAGCGCGAGGTTGCGTAGCGCCTCCTCCTTGAGCCCGACGCGCCGCGCGAACTCGTCGAACGAGCGGAACGCGCCGTTCAGCGCGCGTTCAGCGACGATGGCCGCCGCCTCGGCGTCGCCCAGCGCTTTCACGGAGGTGAGGCCCAGACGGACGTCGTGAACGCGGCACGTGCGATGCCGGGCGATGGTCTTTGAGAGGTCGGGCAGGTCGTGCGTTGCGGCGGTCTCGCACACCGCGTTGACCTCGGACGCGTTCACGTCGACCGGAAGCATCGCGACCCCGTGGCGTTTGGCATCGCCGGCGATCACCGCCGGTGAGTAGAACCCCATGGGTTGGTTGTTGAGCAGCGCGACGTAGAACTCCGAGGGATAGTAGAGCTTCAGGTGCGCGGTGTGATACGCGGTGAGCGCGAACGCGGCCGCGTGGCTCTTGCAGAAGCCGAACTCGGCGAATGCGGCGATCTGACGAAAGACCTCGTGCGCGATGTCGTCGGGAACACCGCTCTGCTTTGCGCCGGCCACGAACGGTCCGCGCAGCGTCTCCATGTCCGCGCTCGATCGCGCGCGGCTCATCGCGCGCCGCAGCCGGTCCGCCTCCGCGGGCGTGAAGCCGGCGACGGCCATCGCGACCTTGAGGATCTGCTCCTGGAAGAGGATCACGCCGAGCGTCTCGCGCAGGATCGGCTCGAGCGACGGGTGCGCGTACGCGACCGGCTCGCGCCCCTGCCGGCGGCGGATGTACGGGTTCACCATGTTCCCCTGCAGCGGGCCCGGCCGGATGATCGCGACCTCGACGACGATGTCCGCGAAGTTCCGCGGCCGCACGCGCGGCAGGGCCTGCGCCTGCGCGCGCGACTCGACCTGGAAGAGGCCGATCGTGTCGACCTCGCAGATGAGGTCGTAGACGGCCTCGTCGTCGAGCGGCAGCGTCCCGAGCTCGAGGCTCTCGCCGTGTCTCGACGCGATATCCGCGACCGCGTCCTTCACCAGCGAGAGCGTGCGCAGGCCAAGGAGGTCCATCTTCACCAGACCGAGGTCCTCGATGTCGCGTTTGTCGAACTGCACGACGTTGCGATCAGGCATGGTCGCGCGCTCGATCGGGACGGTGTCCACGAGCGGCTGCGCGGTGATGAGCATCCCGCCGTTGTGGATCGAGAGGTGGCGCGGGAAGTCCGCGATCGCGAGGGTGAGCTCGCGGAAGAGCGGAAAACGCGTCCGCTCCTTCTCGTCCATCGTGCCGACGAGCCCCTCGAGCGTGTCGGGCAGCGTGCGCGGCCCCTCCCACCCGTGCTCCGCCTCGCGGTCCGGATGCTTGTAAGCGGGATGCTGCGCGGCGGAGGGCAGCTGCGTGGGGTCGACGTGGTACTGGTCGATGGAACGCGCCATGCGGTCGATGGTCTCGAGACGAAAACCGAGCGCTTTGGCCACCTCGCGGGAGGCTGACCGCGCGCGGTACGTGACGACGTTGCAGACCATCGCGGCGTAGCGCTCCCCGTATTTCTTGTAGACGTACTGGATGACCTCTTCGCGGTCGTTCGTCGCGATGTCGAGGTCGATGTCCGGCATGGTGCGGCTGTCCTCGGTGAGGAAGCGCTCGAAGAGCAGGTCGTGAGCGATCGGGTCGACCTTGGTGATGTCGAGCACGTACGCGACGATCGAGTCCGCGGCCGAGCCACGGCCCTGCGCCGGTATCCTCCGCTCCTTGCAGAAGCGGACGATGTCCCAGTTGATGAGGAAGAACTCCGCGAGGCCGCAGCGCTCGATGACATCGAGCTCGTGCGCGAGCTGGCGGGAGACCCGCGGCGTCATCTGCCCGTACTTCGCGCGCGCGCCGTACTGGCAGAGCGCGTAGAGGAAGGAGAACGCGGTGTGGCCCGCGGGCGCCGGGAATCCAGGCAGACGTTCGCGCCCGGTCATGCTCCCGAGCTCGCGTCCTCCGGGACCGATCATCGCCAGATCGAGCGTGCAGGCGTCGGCGATGGCGCGCGCGTTGCGGAATGCCTCGTCGTGGCGCCCCAGGCGCTCGCGCAGCACGACCTCGTCCTTGAGCCAGTACTCGCCGTTCGGCTTGAGCCGGTCACCCGCCTCGTCGAGGGTGACACCGAGGTCGATACACCGCAGCACGTCGTGTAGACGCCGTCCCTGTGGCCAGGCGTAGTGCACGTTGTTCGTCACGACCGCGCCGAGGCCCTGCTCCGAGGCAAGCTCGACGAGCGCGTCGCAGAGTGCGGGATCGCCCGGGTCGTGGTGATCGCTGATCTCCACGAAGCAGCGCTCGCCGAAGATCCCGGCGAGCGTTGCGAGCGCCTCGCGCGCCGCGTCGACGTCGCCCGCGCGCATCGCGCGCGGCACCATGCCGTGCGCGCAGCCGGTGAGCGCGAACAGCCCGTCCGGGTTCTCGCGGACGAGCGCGAGCGTGGCCTGCGGCTTGGTCTTCTCGCCGGCGAGCTGCGCCGCGGACACGGTCCGGCAGAGGCTCCGCCAGCCGATCTCGTCCCTGGCGATGAGCAGGAGGTGTCCGAAGTCGAGCGTCTGCAGCTCGACGCCCCAGATCGGCTTTATGCCGGCCGCGGTCGCCGCGTTCCAGAACCGCACCGCGCCGTAGAGGCCATTGGTGTCGGTGAGCGCGAGCGTGTCCATGCCGCGCTCCTTTGCGGCGGCCACCAGGTCATCGACCGGCGACGCGCCATCGAGGAACGAGTACGAGCTGTGGGTATGCAATTCCACGTAGCCAGGCAACGCGCTCCCCCACCTGGTCGATTAGAACGTCTGTTCTACCATAGATGGAGGTCGCCGATGCGGCCGGTAACGCAGAACGGGGGCGCCGAAGCGCCCCCGTTCATGGCTGCGACGTGATCGGGACCCTAGGCGGTGTCGAAGACCAGATTCACAGTGAACGACCCCACGAAATTCGTCGGCGGGGTCGGCTTCCTGTCGTCGTCCTTCTCGCCGTCGTTCGTGTCGTCGCCACGATCGTCGTTGGATTCGTCCTTGTCGTCCGTCAGGCCCGGAACGGGTGCGCCGCGAAGCTGGATGCGGATGCCGAACGCATCGAGATGACGCCTCTTGACCAGGTCGGTGAGATCGATGTCCAGCGTCACCGGTGTGCCATCCGACAGCAGGGTGAGCGTGCCGATGCGCCTGCCCGGTCGCGTCAGATCCTCGACCGTGAGGGCGCCGTCGGCCGGCGTGTAGAGGATCACATCGAACAGATGTGGCTGAGGCCCGGTGTTGGTCGTCGGCGCGACGTTCAGGGCGGCGAAACCGTTCACCGGACCAGGCGGTTGATTCCCGGGGCCCGGTGGCATGCCATTGATGGTGAGGCCGAGCGTCGCGGTGCTGAAGGGCGCGGTGAGGAGTCCGATGAGGATTGCGACGTCGAATTCCATCGCCGCGCGCGAGACGACGCCAGCCATCGAGCCGACGGTGAAGACACCGCCGGGGGCGTCGGAGACCTTGAACGTGTTCGTCGCCGGATCGAACGCGAGCATGCCGCCCGCCGTCGGCGGGACCGGGATCTGCGTCGCGTTCACCGACTCCTGGATCTTCGCGTAGCGGAAGGAGATGCCGTCCTCCGGAGTCCCGTCACCCGGCCCGCTGTTACCGAGACCGCCGATCGGGCCGCCGACCGTATCGACGGGCGGCGAGATGACGACGACCGATCCCGGCGGCGTGCGTTGACCAGTGTTCTCGTACCTGCTCGTCAGCACGTCGCTGAGCGTGAGCTTCAGAAAGTCCTTGCCGGCGTTCTTCGGGTCGCCCCCGGCCTTGCGTGCCGTGAGCACGACCGACTTGTAGTGCGCGCCCGCCGCGCAGTTCCTGAAGAAGATCGGCGACGCCTTGTCGGTGGTCTTCTTGATGGTGAATTCGTTGAACTTGACCTTGCCCGCGCCGGCGCCGCCGGTCGCGGAACCGATCGTCGTCGGGTTCTCGATGCCGAAGCTGAAGTCCTTGATCTCGAACTCGTTCTTGTGCTGGACGTCCGAAGA
>JBGQFO010000092.1:0-8096 GCA_041496945.1 Candidatus Limnocylindria bacterium
AGCAGATCGACACGGGACAACGGCGTGGTGCGAGCGGTACGGTACAAAGCGGTCCTCCGGCTTTTGGTGTGGTGCTGAACACCCGCACCCTAGTCGGAGGGCTCTTTTGTGCGACGTACGTCTAGGAGGACTTCAGCTAGCGCGCCTCGAGCCTCACGCTGCGGCCGTCGGGATCGCGCACCGTCATGAGTCGGGTCCCCCAGTGCGTCGCGGTGAACGGCTCGACGACCTCGACCGGCGGCTGTGCCGTGAACGACCCGGGGTCCCGCACGTCGAAGTAGACGTCGAGCGCCGGCGTGACGCCCGCGCCGACCTGGTCGAGCCAGATGTACGGGCCGCCGCCCGGCGACACGAGCGTGCCGGCGGTCCCGTGATCCTCCACGAGATCCCAGCCCAGCTGCCGCCAGAAGGCGACGCTCTTCCCCCAGTCGTGCGTTCCACCAGCAGGTGGTGGATGGCCGTCGTGGCCATGTCTTCCCTCCTCCTCGCTCCTTGCCGCGCTCGCGACAGCGGCACACTACGACGGTGAGCGACCTCGGGATCCTCCCGCGCGAGTCGGTCGCGCGGCGTCTGAACCGCGAGGCGTTCCTGCTACTCGGCGGCACCGCCGCGCTGCTGCTCCAGATCGCGCACCCGCTCGTCGCCGCGGGCGTCGCCGAGCACTCGGACTTCACGCACGATCGGCTCGGCCGTCTGCTTCGCACGCTCGACACGACGCTCGCGATCGTCTTCGGCACGTCACCGCAGGCGAATGCCGGGCTGCGTCGCATCGCACGGCGTCACGTGCCCGTCCGTGGGACGGCCGCGAGCGGGAGGACGTACGACGCGGGCGATCCGGCGCTGGTCGTCTGGGTGCAGGTCACCCTCGTGCTCACCTCGCTCCGGCTCTACGAGCTGGTGCGGGGACGCCTCGACGACGAGGAGCGGGAGGCCTACTGGGCCGAGGCGCGCTTCTTCGCCGGCCATCTCGGCGCGACGAGGGAGACGTTGCCGGCGACGTTCGGCGCGCTGCTCCGGTACGAGCGGCACATGCTCGCGGCCGAGGTCATCCCCGACGCCTGCGGGGTCGCGGTCGCGCGCCAGGTCCTCCGACCGGTGCTCTGGCTGCCCGGGCCGATGTACTGGCCGCTCGACGCGTTCACCGCGGGACTCCTTCCACCGTCGCTGCGGCTGGCGTTCGGGTTGCCCTGGCGAGCGCGGGAGCGGATCTGGTTCCGCTCGGTCATCTCGGCGCTCCGGCTTTTCGTGCCATTGGTACCCGACCGCATCCGTGTCGTGCCGCAGGCGCGTCGGTACGAGGCGCGCCTCCGGTAGCATCGCGGCTCGGTGAGGGGCCGACCGATCCTCTGCGCGGCGCTCGCGGCGCTCGCGGTCGCGTGCTCCGAGCTTCCCGCTCTTCCGTCGCCCTCCCCGGTCGGCGGCGGCTTCGTGCCGGTGCTCGGCGCGACGGCCGCACCGTCCACGGCTCGCGCCACGGCCACGGCCGGCGCGACGCCCACGCTGACCACGTCCGCATCGCCGAGCGCCTCGCCCACGTCATCGCCGACCCAGAGCCCAACCTCCACACCGGTCACCAGCGCGGACATCGTGGCCCGGGTGATCGACACGCTCGGCGCGCAGAACGGTTGGACCGATCGGTCGATCCTCGGGGGCTCGGTGAAGACCATGGGTGCGGACGGCAGCGTCGGCGTGAAGGCCGCGAGCGCCATCACGACGACGACCGTGTCGGCGCCGAACCTGCGGGAGATGGTCGGCGTCGACAACATCACCGGGACGACGACGCTTCACACGATCCTGATCGGCAAGGATCTCTATACCGAGGTGACCGGCGTCGGCTGGGAGCAGGCCGCGGACCCGGGGTTCACCGTGAGCCAGAGCTTCGTGCTCGATACGGTGCTCGGGCCCGCGGTGCTCGCGGTCCTCCGGACCGGCCCGGTGAGGCAGGAGGTCGATACGCCGTGCGACGAGCCGCCCTGCTACGTGTTCACGGTCGACTACGCCGAGGGGGCCGGTCCCATCGCGACGAAGGTGAGAGCGAGCATCCAGGTCGATCAGCGCGCGCTCCTGCCGACCCGGGTCTCGACGAAGTACACCTACGCCGACGGCCTCTTCTACGTCGCCGACCGCACGCTCCGCGACTGGGGCGCGCCCGTGAAGATCGCCGCGCCCGTGGTCGTGGCTGCCGCGCCCGCGCCGACGTCCACACCCACCCCGTCAGCGTCCGTCGCACCCACGGCCGCTCCGACCGCGGCGCCGACGCCGGTGCTCACCGCCGCACCGACGCCCGTGCCGACACCCACGCCGATCGCGATCGATCCGCCGAACGCACCGACGGGCTACTCGCGGTTCGCCGTCGGGACCTCCCGTGGCACGTTCACCGTGTGGCTGGTGAAGGAGCGTCTCTCCGACGTGACCGTGCGCACGGTGACGGCGAACACCGTGGACTGCGCGCGGGATTGTCCGGCAAAGCCGCTCGCGCAGTACATCGCCGAGACGCCCGGTGGCTACGCCGGGATGAACGGCAGCTACTTCTGCCCGCCGGACTACGCCGACTGCGTCACGCAGGCCTACCGCTACGACTACGAGGTCTACAACAGCTCGCTCGCGAAGTGGCTGAGCCTGGGCAACGGCGCGAACGGCGTGGCCACATTCAACGGAAGGACGCCGCGCTTCTTCCGGACCTTCACCGAATACGGCCGCGCGCCGGTCACCGCGGGGATCGCCAACTACCCGACGCTCATGGTCGGCGGAGCGATCCTCGACTTCTCCGCGCAGCTCTCCGCCGCGCAGACGCGCGCCGGTACCCGCGGCGTCATCGCAACCAACGCGACGTACGTGTTCCTGGTGATCGTCGCCGGCGCGTCGGTCACCGACGCCGCATTCGTCGTCCAGGCGCTCGGCGCGACGGACGCGCTCAACCTCGACGGCGGCGGCAGCGCCGCGCTCTACAGCGGCGGCGCGTACCGCGTCGGCCCCGGCCGGCTCCTGCCGAACGCGGTCGTGCTCACGAAGCCATAGCGCGATCGCTCACGAAGGCGCCTGCGCGGGCGTGACGCGGAGCAACGTGGCGGCGTGGGCGGCCAGTGACGCGTCGCACCCCTCGGCGCGCACCGACAGGTCGGCGCGCGCCCAGAGATCGCGCACCGACCGCGGCGTCGCGATCCCGAGGTCGGACCAGGTCACCTCGACCCGCGCCGGCGCGTCCGCGCGGTTCAGCAGCAGGACGGCGCGGGCGTCGCCCACAAGATCGCGCACCCACACGTCGGTGCTCACGGTCCGCTGGATGCGGCGGCCCTGCTTCCCGAGCGGATCCTGGTCCACCGCGATCACCTCGGGCGCCGTGAGGATCGCGCGGGTCGGCTCGTTCATCGCCCGCAGGTCGTTCCCGGCCATGAGCGGAGCGGCGAGGATCGCCCAGAGCGAGAAGTGGGCACGGTACTCGTCGTCGGTCATGCCGCCGTTCCCGACCTCGAGCATGTCGGGGTCGTTCCAGTGGTCCGGCCCGGCGAAGGGATGCAGCGGCACCTGCCGATCGACGATCGCCACCACGCTGTCCCAGGTGTCGGCGATGTCTCCGGCGGTGCGCCACATGTGGCCCACGCTCGCGGCCCACTCCCAGGGCTGATCGCGGGCCCACTCGCAGATCGAGAGCACCATCGGGCGGCCGGTGGCGCGGATGGCAGCGGTCCATTTCGGATAGATCGCGCGCCCTCGCAGCCCCTCGGTGTGACACCAGTCCACTTTCAGGAAGTCGACGCCGAAATCGGCGAAGTGCCTCGCGTCGCGGCTCTCGTTCCCGAGCGAACCGGGGTAGCCCTGACAGGTCTTGGTCCCCGCGTCGGTGTAGAGGCCGAAGCGGAGCCCGCGGCGATGGATCTGGTCGGCGAGCCAGCGCATGCCGTGCGGGAAGGCCCAGCGGTTCTCCGCCAGGTCGCCGTCGTCGTCGCGGACGCTCTCGTGCCAGGCGTCGTCGATGACGACGTACCCGTACCCCGCGTCGCGCATACCCGTCGAGATCAGCGCATCGGCCGTCTCCAGGATGAGCCGCTCGGAGACGAACGGCCCGAAGCGATTCCAGGAGTTCCAGCCCATCGGCGGCGTCGGCGCGAGGCCGTCGCTCTGCGCGCCGAGTCCCATCGCGGGGTGGCTAGGACTCCTTCGGCGCGCCGATGGGATCGAGCGTGACGAAGTACGAGTCGCAGGCCATGTCGATGAGCTGCGACGAGAGGGCGGGCTGCTGCCCGAGGAAGCGCGCGATGTCGATCATCTGCTCGAGGATGTCACGCGGGTGGCAGGAACGAAGTCCGAGGTTCTTCTTGCGGTAGATCGCGAGGATCTGGCTCATCGCCTCGGCGCGGTATTCGATGTTCTTGCGCGCGCACATGCGCTTGAAGATCTCCTCGTACTGCTCGACGGTCGGCGCCTCGATGCCGATCTTGTACCGGATCCGGCGGAGGAAGGCCTCGTCGACGAGATCGGCGGGGTCGAGGTTGGTCGAAAAGATGATGAGCATGTCGAACGGGATCTCGATCTTCTTGCCGGTGTGCAGCGTGAGGTAGTCGACCCGTTTCTCGAGCGGCACGATCCAGCGGTTCAGGAGGTCCTTCGGTGAGACGCGCTGGCGGCCGAAGTCGTCGACCATGAAGATGCCGCCGTTGGCCTTCAGCTGGAACGGCGCCTCGTAGAACTTCGAGGTCTCGTCGTAGATGAGATCGAGCGTCTCGAGCGTGAGCTCGCCCCCCGTCATCACGATGGGCCGCTTGCTGATGACCCAACGGTGGTCGTAGCGGATCTTCTCGGCCACCGCCGGCTCGTAGGCCATGCGGTGGTAGACCTGGTCGTAGACCTTGATGACCTGCTGATCGATCTCGACGGCGTACGGGAGCACGACCTCGCCCTTGAGGAGCGAGACGAGCACCTCGGCGATCGTCGTCTTGCCATTGCCGGGCGGGCCGAAGAGGAAGATCGACTTGCCCGAGTTCACCGCCGGTCCGAGCTGCGCGAGCGTCTCGCGCGGGATGACCATGTGCGAGAACGCCTTCGTGAGGTCGTCCGACGTGACATGGATGTTCGAGATCGACTGGCGCTGCACCGCCGCGACGTACGTCGCCAGCGGCACCGGCGCCTTGCCGACGTACTGCGAGCGCGCGAGCGCCTCCTGCGCCTTCTCGGAGCCGCGGTCGACGATGACGAACTGATACGACGCGGAGGAGATGCCGGCCCCGCCGCGGATCTCCACGAGCCGCTCCGTCTTCAGGAATTCCATGACCCGGTCCGTGACGCCGGTGATCGGGAGACCGAGGGCCGAGGCGATCTCGCCCAGGCTCATCTGACCGCGCAGGTAGAGGGTCTTGAGCGCGAGGTCGGCGAGGAATCCGACGGTGAGCCCGGTCTGCTCGACGGTCTGCGGCTCCGGCGGCAGCGGGATCGCAGGCACGTCCGGCGCCGCGGCGGTGCCCGCGGGCGCGGCAGGACGTGGAGCCGTCTGTGGTTGGTACAAAGTCCCTCTCTACCCTTCCGTTGAGCGGAGCATAGCGTCGAACGCGTCCTCATCGACGACTTTGACACCGAGCTGACGCGCCTTCTCGAGCTTGCTCCCCGCGCCGGCGCCGGCGACGACGAGGTCCGTCTTCGCGCTCACCGAGCCCGTGACCTTCGCGCCGAGCGAGCGCGCGAGCGCCTCGGCGTCCTCACGTGATCGCCGTTCGAGCGTGCCGGTGAAGACCATCGTCCTTCCCGTGAACGGGCTGCCGGCGTCCGCGGGCCGCGGCGCGGGTGGGATGACCAAGATGCCCGCGTTCGCCAATCGATCGAGCCCGCGTTGCTCCTCGGCGTCGTGCACGTGCTCGTAGATGCCACGCGCGACGACCTCGCCGACGCCCGGGATCGCCTGAAGGTCGTCGACCGTCGCGTCCTTCAGCGCGCGCAGGGCATCCGCGAAGGTCGGGTCGCTCGCGAGCCGCGGCGCGAGCCAGCTTGCGAGATCCTCCGAGGTGGATTCGCCGACATGGGGCATGCCGAGCGCGTTGATGACGCGCGCGAGAGGACGCTTCCGCGCCGCCTGGATCCGCTCGTGGATGTTCGTCGCGCTCTTCTCCGCAAAGCGATCGAGGCCGAGGAGATCCTCCTTCTTCAGGAAGAAAACGTCCGCGGGGTCCTGCACGAGCCCGCGCTCGAGGAGCTGCGTGACGAGCGCCCAGCCCATGCCCTCGATGTCGAACCCGCCGCGTCCGACGAAGTGCCCGATGCGCTGGCCGGTCTTCGCCGGACAGACCGGGTTCGCGCAGCGGTAGGCGACCTCGCCCTCGACGTGCTCGACTGCGCCGCCGCAGACCGGGCAGGTCGCGGGCATGTGGAACTGCGGATAGCGCTTGCCCTTCACACGCGCGTCGACCTCCACCCGAACGACCTCGGGGATGACGTCGCCCGCACGCTGGATGATCACGCGGTCACCCTTTCGCACGTCGAGACGCCGGACCTCGTCCAGGTTGTGCAGCGTCGCGCGGCGGACGGTCGTCCCGCCGACGAGGACGGGTGCGAGGGCCGCGACCGGCGTCAGCACGCCGGTACGTCCGACGTAGACGAGGATGTCCTCGATCGTCGTCGTGGCCTGCTCCGCCGGGAACTTGAAGGCGGTCGCCCAGCGCGGGCTCCGCGCGACGAAGCCGAGCCGCTCCTGGTCATCGGCACGATCGACCTTCACAACGACGCCGTCGGTGCCGTAGTCGAGGTCACGCCGACGCTCTTTCCATTCGTTGACGAACGACAGCACCGCCTCGATGTCGCTCGCCTTCTTCCAATGCGGATTGGTGCGGACGCCGAGCGCGAGGAGCCGCGCCAGCAGCTCCGCCTGCGAGCGCGCCTCGAGACCGGCGGCGGAGTACGCGAACATCGCGAGGTTGCGCTTCGCGGTCGCCTTCGGGTCGAGCTGCCGGACCGCGCCCGCGGCGGCGTTCCGCGGGTTCGCGAAGAGTGGCTCGCCGCGCTCGGCACGCTCCCGGTTCGTCGTCTCGAAGGAGGCGGTCGGGAGGTAGACCTCGCCGCGGACATCGACGCGCCCGGCGACGCGCTCGCGAAGCGTGAGCGGGATGGACCTGATGGTCCGGAGATTCGCGGTGACGTCCTCGCCGATGAGCCCGTCGCCGCGCGTCGCGCCCTGCACGAAGACGCCGTCCTGGTACGCGAGGTTGACCGCGAGGCCGTCGATCTTCAGCTCGCAGACGTACCCGATGTCGTCGCGGCCGAGACCCTTTCGCACGCGCTGGTCGAACGCACGGAGCTCGCCCTCATCGAAGACGTTCGAGAGGCTGAGCATCGGGCGCACGTGGTCGACGGGCGCGAAGCGCGACGATGGCGCGGCGCCCACGCGCTGCGTCGGCGACTCCGGCGTGATGAGCTCGGGATGCTTCTCCTCGAGCGTCTGCAGCTCTCGGATGAGCGCGTCATAGGCCTCGTCCGAGATCGTCGGCCGGTCGAGCGCGTGGTACTCGTAGTTGGCCTTCTCGATCCGCGCCCGCAGATCGGCGACGCGCTTCTGGATGGACGGTGTGACCATCGCTGGGATTGTCCGATAGCCGACCTGCTAGCGTCGGGCGGAGATGTCCTCGACGCCCCCGGCCGGCCCGCCACCACCCCCACCGATCACGGACATCGATCTGCTGCAGTTCGCCGAGATCGTGAACAACGCCCGCACGGACCACGAGCAGGCGCTGACCACGCCGCTCGTCGCCACGGCGAACGACGGCCAGCCGGACCTCGCCTACAAGGGCAGCACGATGGTCTGGGACAAGGACCACCTCGCGTGGTGGGAGCGCAGCAAGCGCGAGACCTACGCGGCGCTCGGAACGAATGCGAAGGTCGCGATCTGGGTGCGCAACCCGGTCCGCGACCGGCGCTCGCTGCGGTTCTATGGCGAAGCGCGGATCGTCGACGCCGGCCCGGAGCGCGACGCGGTCTGGGCACGGGTCATCCAGACGGAGAAGGATCAGGACAAGGAGCAGCGGGGCGTGGCGGTCATCGTGCGCGTCGATCGCGTCCGCGCCGGCCCCTTCGACATCCAGCGCCGCTGACCCTCTAGCGCGTCTTTCTCGCCGCCG
>JBGQFO010000093.1:0-7994 GCA_041496945.1 Candidatus Limnocylindria bacterium
ACGGTGCCGTTGATGAGCTTCAGCATCCCGCCGCCGACGAGGCGCTTGTACTTCACGAGCGCGATGTCCGGCTCAACGCCGGTCGTGTCGCAATCCATCATGAAGCTGATGGTGTTGTGGCTCACAAAGCCGTTCGCCACATACGTGACGTTGTCGGGAATCGAGAGATCGAAGGTCGGCTGGTCCTCAAGGGTCTCGATCGCTCCGACAGTGTCGTAATAGAACCCGAGCAGCTGCTCGACATCCTCGCTCTGAGTCCGCTCCAGAAGCGCGCTCGCCGCGCGGCGCGATACGCCCTCGCCTCGTGACAGCGAAAGCAGCATCGCCTTCCGGAGGTTGTCGTTGGCCGGTTGGAGTTCGTCGACCAGCGCGCGCGTCACTGGGATGTGGTCTAAGCGGGACGCTTGGCGGTGTTCGCCTGCGCGCAGCGCGGCGGTCTTCCGCGACGAAATGAATCCGATCTGATCCAGGAAACGTTGGGCGGTGGCGACATTCAGAAGCCGAATGACGTAACGCTCGTGCGATCCCCAGTTGGTGTCAGCGGCGTCGGTCTTTCGCGTTGTCACGAAGCCGAGCGCGAGCATCATCGTCTGGACATCGCGAGCAAATCGGTCGTTGACCGTACTCATGGAGGCGTAGCCGCCCCAGGTACCGCCGTCCGCCTCGAAGAGGCCGCGCAGGAACGCCGCGTACGCGGCGCGGTCGTTCGTGGAGAGCACCGCGTCGGGGATGTGCGGCGTCCAGCCCTTGCCTTTGTGTGATGGGCTCGGGGCAAGCTTGGCGAAGCCGCAGGCTTCCCACCAGATCGTCAGCGGGACCGAGTTGAAGTAAAGGTTCGCGCACCCCTCGCCTGCTTCAACGCTGCCGGTGATGCCGAAAAGCCGCTCACCCAGCGTGAGGAGGCGCTCGATGACGTCGTTGTCGCCGAGCGTGACCGTCATGCGAAGACCCTTGGCGTGCAGCGATCCGTCGCCCATGAAATAGCCGACGAACTCCGCGAGCTCGGGTGTCACAGTGCGCGGCACGCGGGTGGTCGCAGTCGACGTCCAGTAGAGCTCGCCTAGCGGGGGCAGGGTCACTTCACGCGGTTCTCCGACGAAGGCATTCAGCATTAGCGGGACGGTGTCGCCCTCCTTGAGTTCGGCGAACCGCTTCCAGACCCACTCACCGTTCGGGAGCACGACCTTGACCCGGTGCGTTGGGGTGCCCTGAATCCGATACCCCCGTGAAGTCTCGACCGAGACGACCTGCTCGATCCCGTTCACATAGAACTGCGTTGCCCTGCGTGGCCCGGCGTCAGTCGCAACATCGAGATCGAGCGGCTGCCACTTGTCGCCTTCCGTGTCGCCGAGCCCGCGAAGACGAACCAGACCACGGCTGGTGCTGATCAAACTGTCGCCCACCAGGCAGCCGGTCGGCGCGAGCACTGACGCTTGCGCGTTGCGGTAGCCATGGGTCCTCCCGAGGGCGACCGCGTCGTCCCAGGACTGCCGGGCCGCGGAGAGGAGCGTCGGCGGGACGAGGTCAGGGACGATCTTGTATGCGGCCGCGCGGTGCTTGTCCATGACGCGGTCGTGCCCGGCTTTGTTCTTCGGATACGCCTCGTATGGGCCGACCACCGCGGCGATGCGCGCGGACTGCGCGTAGGCCTCGCCTGTCATGACCGCCGTAATGGCGGCCGAATACGCGCGGCCCTCGTTGCTGTCGTACGCCAGGCCGCGGTGCATGAGGAGCGCGCCGAGGTTCGCATAGCCGAGGCCGAGTTGCCGGTGCGACTTCGCGTTGCGCGTGATCGTTGCCGTCGGGTAATCGGAGAAGCCGACAAGGATCTCCTGCGCGGTGAAGACCACGTCCACGGCGCGCGCGAAACGCTCCACATCGAACTCGCCGTCGGAGTGCACGAAGCGCATGAGATTCAGCGAGGCGAGGTTGCAGGCGCTGTCGTCGATCGACATATATTCTGAGCAGGGGTTCGATCCGTTGATGCGGCCCGACACCGGGCTCGTGTGCCAATCGTTGATCGTTGTGTCGAACTGCATCCCCGGGTCGCCGCATTGCCACGCCGCTTCCGAGATGTCGCGGAGCAGCGCATGCGCCGAGGTCGTTTCGATGATCGAGCCGTCGATGCGGGCCTTCAGCTCCCACGGTGCGCCGCTTGTGGCTTTCTGCATGAAGTCGTCGGTCGCGCGAACCGAGTTGTTGGCGTTCTGGAATTGGATGCTGTGCCAGGCGTCGCCGTTGAGGCTCATGTCGTAGCCGGCCTCGCCGAGCGCCCAGGCCTTCTTCTCTTCCTTCGCCTTGCACCAGACGAACTCGCGCACGTCGGGGTGGTCGGCGTCGAGCACGACCATCTTCGCGGCGCGCCGCGTCGTGCCACCGGACTTGATCGAGCCCGCGACGCTGTCCGCGCCGCGCATGAAGGAGACCGGACCCGAGGCGTAGCCGCCGCCGGAGAGCTGCTCCCTGCTCGAGCGGATGCTCGAGACGTTGATGCCCGATCCGGACCCGCCCTTGAAGATCATCCCTTCGGTCGTGAACCACTCGAGGATCGAGTGCATGTCGTCAGCGACCGAGAGGATGTAACAGGCAGCCGCTTGCTGAGTTACGCCCTCGACACCGATGTTGAACCACACCGGCGAGTTGAACGAGGCGTGCTGGTTGATCATCAGGTACTTCAGCTCGTGGCTGAACACCTCGGCGTCGCGCTCGGTGACGAAGTAACCCCCGTCGATGCCCCACGTCGTGATGCGATCGACGACGCGGTCGACCATCTGCTTCACGCTCCACTCGCGGTCGGGCGAGGTGAGCTTGCCGCGGAAGTACTTGGAGGCGACGACGTTCGTCGCGGTCATCGACCAGAACTTCGGGACCTCGACGCCCTTCTGCTCGAAGACCGTGCCGGTGTCACCGCCACCGATCTTGGCATCACGACGCTCCCACTCGATCTCGTCGTAGGGGTGGACGCCTTCCTTGGTGAAGTAACGCTCGACGCGCAGGCCCTTGCGGGGCCCCTCGCTGGGGACGGACTGACGCGGTAGTTCGGTGATGGTCATCTGCGGACCCCCCTAGAGAGCGCGAGCGGTCGAGCGGTGTGGTGCGGGTTCGAGAAGAAGAAGGAGTGCTCGCCGAAACTGGTCGCTAGCCGCGGAAGCAGACGGCCGAAAGGTCATCCCAGACCCCTCCTTCTCAAACTCACGCCCCTGTCACTAGATGTCGCCCCCGCCGCCCCGGCCGGCACAACATCTGGTACCAGAGGCAGAGCGCGAACACTACGCCGACGCTCAAGGCTGTCAAGGCCGGTGTTTGGGGTCCCTCTCCGTCAGCCCCGCGCCGACGCCGGCTGCGACCGAGGTTGGTCGCGAGACCGAATTCGGCGCTTGCCGCTAGGGCACGATGAGGTGGACGGGGTTGCCGCGGATGGTCACCGACCAGGTCGCGGTGTCGTTCCCGGCGCCGGTGACGTTGTAGAGGACCTTCCACCACCCCGGTCCCGGCTCGCCCGGCGGCGTGGGCGCGGTATAGGTCGCCGCGAGCGGGATCACGATGGTGATGATCTGGTTGTCGAACAGGCTCGCGCCGCCGGAAGCCACCTGAAGCTGCGTCACATTGTTGCCACTGCCGCCGCCGCTCGCGGTCCAGCTGAAGCTCGCGTCGCTGTACCCGGTCGCGCCGGGCTGCTCGAACTTCAGGTAGGCGTTGCCGCCGACGTCGCCGGGGTCGTGCACGGTGATCTGCAGCGTCTTCCCGGCGTGCACCGCGGCGATCTGCGCGAGGTAGAACAGCTGGCTGCCGGCGACCACGTTCACGTAGTCGCACATGCGGCTCTGCCCGTACACGTGCGGCGTCGTCCCGACCGACGTGGTCGTCGCCATGAGCCCGAACATGTTCTCCGCGTTCGTCGCGGCGTTCCCGGCGCTGCTCGTCTTCACCTGCAGCCGGTACTGGCCGCCCGTGTTGATCGGGCTGCTCGCGTTGATCGTGAACCACGCGTTGTGATACGGATCGCCGGCGCAGTCCGTGAATGCGGTCGGCGGGCTGTTGTAGTTGCCGCTGGTCACGCCTCCGCCGTAGTTGCGGTCGCCGCCGTACGCCGCGCCCTTGTCGAGCTGCTTCTCGTTCGAGAACAGACCACCGTCGGTCGCGACGATCGTGTCGTCCGTCGTGTCGTAGGGCGTCCCGTGCGTGTCCCACAGGGTGAACTCGGTGGTCACGGCGTTCGCGGGCGAGCCGATCCAGTGGTCGCCCGTGCCGAGCTGCTGCCTGCCGCCGCCGGTGTCCTTGCCCGTGGCGCAGAACGGGGCGTCGAAGATCCGCACCAGCCCGCCGGCCGTACCCGTCGGGAAGTCGATGATGTACTGGTAGCCGTTCGCGTCGTAATAGGTGTTCAGGGTCGGGCTGCCGTTGTAGTGCGTCGAGTAGAGGTCGCCGTTGCCGCGGTTCCCGCCGTAGGTGATCACCGCGCCCCAGAAGCCCTGCGACGCGATGGCCGTGCCGCCCGGGTCGTTCACCGCGCTGCAGGTGCCGCCGTTCACGCACAGCTGGTAGATCCCGTAGTAGGCCTGCGGGCTGCCCATCGGCACGGGCAGGATGAACTCGGCGCGCGCCGCGCGGCTGGTCGGGAAGCTTGCGACGCCGAACAGGCCGCTCATGAACGTGCGCACCGGGGCCGCGACGCTGACGTTCAGCAGGTTCGGGTTCACCGCGTCCTGCGCCGCGGTCACGACGGCGCCATTCACCCCGTTGGTGAAGCCATTCTTGGTCGCTTCGGCCCGCGCGGCGGCGATCGCGCCGGGCACGTTCCCGGGCAGGTAGGGCGCGCCGGCGAGGGCCGCCGCGTCGGCGGCGCGCTGGGCGCGGACGATGCCGATCTGCAGCCAGCCGACGTCGGCCACCAGGCCCATGAAGCCGAGGAGCACGGTGACGAGGAGCCCGACGATGATGATCGTCTGCCCACGCTCGTCACGGTGGAAGCCGTCACTGCGTGGCATTGAGCGTCATGATCGTGGTGTCGGACATGTTGATCACCGCGAGCGCGGGGAAGATGTAGCGCAGGGGCGTGCGCGCCCGGTAGGTGTAGCGGATGGTGATGCCGACGCTGTCCGAGGGCAGCGTGTTCACCCGCGAGCAGGCCGCCCACCCGGTCGACTGGCTCACGAAATCGAGCGCCTGCCCGTCGATGACCGGCCCGCCGTTCAGGCTGTACACCCACACGTTCACCGCGCCGGCCGTCTCCTGGCCGGCGGCGGTGGCCTTGAAGATCCGTATCTGAAGGACATCGGGCAGGCTGATGAGCGCCCCGTTGGCGGTGAGCGAGCGCTCGACCGCCGCGACGATCTGCGGGTCGACGTTGGCCGCGTTCGGGGACTGGCCGGCGCCGCAGCCGAGCGGCCCGCCGCCGTTGGCCTGGTTCCCGCCCATCCGCGCTCCCTCGCGGGATGCCGTGTTCACGGTCATGCCCTGGCTGAAGAGGTAGCCGAACTCGAGCATGCCCATGAGCATCGGGAGCAGGACGAGCGACAGCGCCAGCGCGAGCTCGACCGTGCCCTGGCCGACGTCGCCGCGCAGGAAGCGCCTCACTGCTGCGGCTCCATCCGCGTCGCGCTGCCGACGGAGAACGTGATCGTCCCGCCGGTCTGCTCCGCCACGGTCGTCATCCAGTGGTGCTGGTACGTCACCCGGACGCCGATCGTGTCGAGGCCGGGATGCGTGCCGCCGCAGCCGGCGAGCACGTCGCAGCGCGCGCCTTCGAGGTAGCTGGGGTTGGTGAGGGTGTACGGCACGGTGAGTGTCGTGCCGCCGCCGTAGCTGCAGGTCGTCGATCCGGTGCGCGTGTAGGTGTTCGTGTTCGAGCCGATCTGGTCGCCGTTCTTGTCCGACCAGAAGATGTTGATGGTCTGGATGCGGATGTTCGTCGCCGGCGCGACGATGTCGCGCTCGACCTTGTCCAGGACGACGCAGTCGGTCCCCGGCGTGTTCCCGCCCTCGGCCGCGAGCACCGAGCCGTCGCGCGCGGCGAACTCGACCGCGTTGCGCGCATTCATGAAGACCGCGAACTCCATGAGCCCGACGACGATGAGCATCAGGATCGGGAGCAGGAGCGCGAACTCCACGAACGCCTGGCCGCGGTCGTCCCTCATATCGGCACTAACGCCGACCTCCCCATTCCGCGCGCGTCGAGCGGCGATGCTCTGCCGGAGACGAACCCTATCGACGAGCGCTGAACGCGGACTGAACGCCGCGCTCGTACGAATGCGCTAGAGCGGTAGGGTGGCGAGCGGAAGGAACACGCGGGCGATGGTCCCGCCGCCGGACGCCGGCTCGAGGAGGATCGAGCCCCCGTGGGCCTCGGCGATGCGGCGCGCGATCGCCAGGCCGAGGCCGCTTCCCGGCGCAAGGCGCCGCGCCGTCGAGCCGCGGTAGAAGCGATCGAAGACCCGCGGGAGCTCCGCGGGTGGGATGCCCACACCGCTGTCGCGCACCTCGAGCTCGGCGGCCTCGCCGCGGGCGCGCACGGTGATGCGCACGAAGCCGCGCTCCGTGTACGCCGCCGCGTTCGTCACGACGTCGCGCACCACCGCCTCCACGAGCTCGGGCGGCGCGGCGACGACGATGTTGTCACCGAGGTCGAGGTCGAGCGCGACCTCGGGACGCCGCTTCGCGGCCCGCGCGACCGCGGCCGCGATCGCCGAGAGGTCCGCCGACGACGCGCGGTCCCTCGCGACGTCGGCCTTCGAGAGGACGAGCAGCCGGTCGACGAGCGAGCCGAGGTTGGCCACGTCGCGGCGCGCGTCGGCGAGCGCGTCCCGCTCCTCGGCGCTCATGGTCTCGCTCGGCAGATACGCGAGATTGCCGCGGATCGCGGCGAGCGGGTTGCGCAGCTCGTGCGCGGCGTCGCTCACGAAGGCGCGCTGTGCATCGAGGGCCTTCGCCGCGGCAGCGTGCGCGACGTGGACGCGCGCCGCCGAGCGGCCCGCGATCTCGACCATGGCCAGCGGGAGGGCGAGCAGCACGATGAACGCCGGCGCCGCGAGCCACACGGCTCCGGCGAGCGCGCCGATCGCGATGAGCGTGCTCGTGGGGAGCCATTCGCGCGCGATGAAGGCGGGCACCGCACGCGCACCCTGCGTCCACGCGATCATCGCCGCGATCGGTGCGAGGGTGAGCGCGAGGTAGAGCGCGCCGGCAAGGGCGACCGCACGGACGTCCGGTGCCGTCGCGATCTGCGGTCCGATCGTGTCCCCGGCGAGCGACGCCGCCGCGACCGCGCCGACGGACTTCGTCACGTTGACCAGGGCGCTCACGCGGCTCGTGCGGCGGATCGCGCGCGCGACGAGCTCCGCGAGGCCGACCGCGGCGACCGCCTGCGCGCCGGGCAGGACGAGGACGCCGAAGAACGCGACCGCCGCCGCAAGGCTGAACTTCTCGCCCGGCGCCGGCTCGAACGGTCGCACGAGCGCCGCGAGCGAGATGAGCGCGATCGCGAGGGCGAGCGGTGCGGTGTCGAGGCCACCCGGATCCGCCCGGGCGCCGAGCACCGCGAGGCTCCCGAAGGCGAGCCCGATCGCGGTGGCGGGGATCCAGTTCGTTCCCCGCCGCGTCTGGACCGCCGGGACGCTCAACGCCCTACTTCGAGGCGCTCGGCAAGGTGCTGTACGGACGGGCGTTCTCGAGCGCCTCGGCCATGCCGCGGGCCACGCCACCGGTGAGCGTGTTGATGTGTTCGGGGAGCAGCAGCACGCCGCCGGTGGTGCTGTTCAGCCACGACGTGGGCGCGGTGAAGCTCCCGGTGCCCGTCGGACGGAGACGGAAGTCGTTCGGCGGCGGGCTCCCGTCGTCGCACCACTCCGGACCGGCGAGCGCCTGCCCGCCGAGCAGCAGCAGCGCCGCCGCCGTGAACGGGACCAGCAGATATCTCCTCATGTCGCCACCTCCACGCTTGGTTGGATCGGCCGCAGGACGTACCCCGCGCGGCGGACCGCACGGATCTCCACGCC
>JBGQFO010000094.1:0-7673 GCA_041496945.1 Candidatus Limnocylindria bacterium
GCTGCTCATGCTCGCGTGGAAGATCGCGCCGGCGCTCGCCGCGGGCAACACCGTGGTGCTGAAGCCGGCCGAGACGACGCCGCTCACCGCGCTCCTCTTCTGCGACGTCCTGCGTCAGGCCGAGCTTCCGCCCGGCGTCGTGAACATCGTCACCGGCGACGGACGCACCGGCGCGGAGCTCGTCGCGAACGCGGACGTGAACAAGATCGCCTTCACCGGGTCGACCGAGGTCGGGAAGGCGATCCAGCGCGCGGTCGCGGGCAGCGGCAAGCGGCTCACGCTCGAGCTCGGCGGGAAGGCCGCGAACATCGTCTTCGACGACGCGCCGCTCGACCAGGCGGTCGAGGGGATCGTGAACGGCATCTACTTCAATCAGGGCCACGTGTGCTGCGCGGGCTCTCGCCTCTTCGTCCAGGAATCGATCTACGACGCGATCATCGCCAAGCTGAAGCGGCGCATGAGCACGCTCCGCGTCGGCGATCCGCTGGACAAGAACACCGACGTCGGCGCGATCAACTCGAAGGCGCAGCTCGAGAAGATCGCCGGGCTCGTGCAGTCGGGCGTCGACGAGGGCGCGGAGATCTATCAGCCACCGTGCAAGCTGCCCGAGCGCGGCTACTGGTTCGCGCCGACGGTCTTTACGAATGTGGCGCAGTCGTACCGCATCGCGCAGGAGGAGATCTTCGGCCCGGTGCTGTCGGTGCTGACGTTCCGCACGCCGGACGAGGCCGTCGAGAAGGCGAACAACACGCCCTACGGTCTGTCGGCCGGCGTGTGGACCGAGAAGGGCTCGCGCATCCTCGCGATGGCGCAGCGCCTGCGTGCCGGGGTCGTATGGGCGAACACCTACAACCGCTTCGACCCCGCGTCGCCGTTCGGCGGCTACAAGGAGTCCGGCTTCGGCAGGGAGGGCGGGCGTCACGGCCTCGAGCCGTACCTCGCGTTCGACGAGGGATGACCCGCCTCGCCGTCCGCAAGACCTACAAGCTCTTCATCGGCGGCGCGTTTCCGCGCTCCGAGTCGGGTCGCACCATCGTCGTGGAGGGCGCCAACGTCGCGCGCGGCTCGCGCAAGGATCTGCGCGACGCGGTGCGCATCGCGCGCCAGGCCGGCGTGGCCTGGTCGGGCGCGACGGCCTACAACCGCGGCCAGGTCCTCTACCGCCTCGGCGAGATGATGGAAGCCCGCGGTGCGGCGCTCGCCGCGGCCTGCCGCGGAGAGGCCGAGGTCGAGCGCGCGATCGATCGCGTCGTCTGGTACGCGGGGTGGGCGGACAAGCTCGCGCAGGTCGTGGGCTCCGCGAACGCCGTCGCCGGTCCGTACTTCAACTTCACGATCCCGGAGCCGACCGGCGTCGTCGGGATCATCGCTCCGGCGGCGCCGGCGCTCCTCGGCCTGGTCACGCGCGTGCTCCCGGCGATCGTCGGCGGCAACACCGTCGTCGTGATCGCGTCGGAGGCACACCCGCTCGCGGCCATCGAGCTCGCCGAGTGCATCGCCACGGCCGACGTCCCGCCGGGGGTGGTGAACATCATCACCGGGCTGCGCGCCGAGCTCGCGCCCGTCCTCGCCTCGCACATGGACGTCGCGGGCCTCGACCTCTGCGGTGCCGATGGCGACGTCGCGGAGCTCGAGCGTCTTGGTGCCGAGAACGTCAAGCGCATCGTCCGCGGCCGTCCCGACAGCCAGAGCCCGTACGAGATCACCGCGTTCCTGGAGCTGAAGACCGTCTGGCACCCCGTCGGGCTTTAGCCGATGGGGCATGACGATCTCGAGCTCGTACGCGGGCTCGTCGCGATCCCGAGCGTCTCGCGCCACGAGGGTGAGGCCGTCGAGTGGCTCGTCGCGCGCATGTCGGAGCGCGGCTTTCGCGCGACGGTCGACGACGCGGGGAACGCGGTGGGGGAGATCGGCGAGGGGCCGCGGCACGTCGTGCTCCTCGGACACATCGACACCGTCCCCGGCGAGATCCCCGTCCGCGTCGAGCAGGGCGAGCTCATCGGGCGGGGTGCGGTCGATGCGAAGGGTCCGCTCGCCGCGTTCGTCGCGGCGGCCACCGTGCCGGTGCCGGGCGTGCGCGTCACCGTCGTCGGCGCGGTCGAAGAGGAGTCGCCGACGAGCGCCGGTGCTCGCCACCGCGCGACGCTCCCGGCGCCCGACTGGTGCGTGATCGGCGAGCCGTCGGCCTGGGACGCGATCACGGTCGCGTACAAGGGCCGGCTCGCGATGCGCGTCACGCTCGCGCGTGAAGCGCGTCACGGCGCGATGCCTGGTCCGACGTGCACCGAAGAGGCGCTCGCGCTATGGCAGCAGGTGAAGGCCGCGAGCGAGGCGCGGGCCGCCGGCCGCACCCGGTTCGATCGACTCGACTGCCGCCTCGAAGGTGTCCAGGGAGGCATGAGCGACGGTCTCACCGAGCGCGCGGAGCTGCGCATCGGCTACCGCATCCCGCCGGGCCTGACCGTTGACGAGGTCTCGCAAGAGTTGCGTCGCGTCGCGCAGGGCTACACCGGCGAGGCGAAGCTCGCCGTCGAGCTCATCGCGTCGGAGGAGCCGGCCCGCACGCCGCGCACCACGGCGCTGGCCTCCGCATTCGTCGCCGCGATCGCCGACGCCCGTGGCAAGGCGACGTTCAAGGTGAAGACCGGCACGTCCGACATGAACATCCTCGCCCCGGCCTGGGGCTGCCCGATGGTCGCGTATGGTCCCGGCGACTCGCGCTACGACCACACACCCATGGAGCGCCTCTCACTCGCGGACTACACACGCGCCATCGCGGTCCTGCGCGCGGTGCTTCGGCGGGCGGTTCGACCCTAGAATCGCCACCGTGAATCGACTGCTCGCGAAGCGCCAGACGCGGCAGCGGGCAGTGCTCGGCGGCCTCGTGGCCATCGCCGTCGCGTTCGGCGCCCTTGCGCTGTGGGCACAGCTTCTCGACACCACGTTCCAGACAGTGGTCTACGACAAGGCCCTGTCGGTCTCGCCGGCGAAGGTGCGGGACCAGATCACCATCGTGGCCGTTGACGAGCCGACGGTGAAGAGCTCCGACGTATACCCGCTGCCGCGACGCCTCTACGCCGAGCTCATCACATCGCTGAAGGCGATGAACCCGACGAGCATCAACTTCGACATCAGCTTCTACGACAAGTCTCCGAGCGCTCAGGACGACGCGGCGCTCGCGGCGGCGATCAAGGACGCGGGGAACGTGTATCTCGCGATGCAGGGGATCGGAGATGGAGTCCTCGGCGATCACGTCACGAAGTTCGGCGCGCTGAACCTGCCCATCCCCGAGCTCGCCGCCGCTGCGGCAGGGCTGGGCTCGGTGAACGTGACCGCCGACCCCGACAGCCGCGTGCGCGACGCGCAGATGGTCATCGAGGGCCCCGATGGAAAGCGGTACTACGCGCTTCCGCTCGTCGCAGCCGCGAAGCAGCTGCGGGCGGATCTCACGAAGGCGCGTCTCGACGGCGACCGTCTCATCGTCCCGGCGCCGCTCGGCGACCGCGTCCTCCCGCTCAACGCGCGCGGGGGCACCTCGGTCTACTACGCATCACCGCCGGCGACGCCGACGTTCAACCAGCAGGGGTTCTGCAAGATCGCCGGCGAGTTCTGCATCGTGTCGATGAAGGACGTGACGGCGGGTAAGGTCCCGAAGGCGCTCATCACCGGGCGCACCGTCTTCGTCGGCTTCCACTCAGTCACGGCCATCCCCGATGACTACCCGACACCGAACACCGAGGGTGGCCAGAAGATGTTCGGCGTCGAGATCTGGGCCAACACCGCACAGTCGGTGTTCACGAACCGCTACCCGGTGCTTCGCCAGGGCTTTCTCACGACGCTCCTGCAGATGCTCGTGATGGTCGCGGTCGGCATCTTCTTCGTGGCGCGCTGGCACCTGCGCGGCTTCCTCTACGGGCTCGGGGCCCTCGGCCTGTACGTGCTCGGCGGTTATCTCCTCTTCAACGCGCAGACCGGCGGCGACGTCGGCAACGGTCCGGTGGAGGTCCCCTCGATCGGATACGTCGTGCCCTCGGTGTTCTGGTGGGTCATCGCGCTCGGCTACCTCCTGGTGGAGGAGCGGACCGCAGTGACGCGCACGCAGAGCACCTTCGGTCGCTTCGTCACGCCATCGGTCGCGCGCACGATCATGGAGAAGGAGGAGCAGGGGCAGCTGAGCCTCGGCGGCGAGGACAAGGAGGTCACCGTCCTCTTCGGCGACATCCGCGGCTTCACCACGATCTCCGAGGGCATGACGCCGGCGACGCTCCTCGGTCACCTCAACCGCTACTTCGAGGGGATGGTCGAGGTCGTGAATCGCTTCTCCGGGTCGGTGAACAAGTACAACGGCGACAACATCATGGTCATCTGGAACACGCCGATCGAGGTCCCGGAGCATCCGAAGCGCGCGGTCGAATGCGCGCTCGAGATGCAGAAGTGGATCCAGCAGGAGCGAACCAAGGGTGGTCCCGACGTGTCGTTCGGCTTCGGCATCAACACCGGCCGCGTCGTCGCGGGCTTCCTCGGCGCGAAGGGCCGGATGGAGTACACCGTCATCGGTGACACGGCCAACGTCGCCTCCCGGCTCACCTCGTCGGACATCGCGCGCCGCGACCAGGTCGCCTGCAGCGCGGAGACGCTCGCCGCGCTCGGCAACGACGTCGAGTCGATCGACCTGGGGGCGATCGCGGTGAAGGGACGCGCGGAGCCGGTGAAGTGCTATCAGGTCAATCGGATCGGCCCGATCGCGAACCCCAATCCCGCCGCGCCGCCCGAGGTCCACGTCACGAAGGCCGCGGTGGCGGGGTACCACTAGTGATCATCGACGACAAGATCGCGCTCATCCAGATGAAGCTGAGCCACCTCTCGGTGCAGCACGACCGCGACACCTACCTCCGCCAGCTGGTGGAGCTCTGCGCGCAGGCGGTCGACGCCGAGCGCTGCACGGTGTACGTCGTCGACCACGTCAAGAAGGAGATCTGGGCTCGCGTGGCGCAGCGCACCTCGACCGAGATCCGCCTGCCGCTGGGCAAGGGGCTCGCCGGTCTGGTCGCGCTCAGCGGCGAGACCATCAACGTGCCCGACGCGTATGCCGACGCCCGCTTCGATCGCAATTTCGACCTGCGCACCGGGTTCCGGACGCTGAACATGCTCGTCGTGCCGGTGTGGGGCGACAAGGGCCGCACCGTCGGCGTGATCCAGGCGCTCAACAAGCGCGACGGCACGTTCGAGCGCCGCGACCAGATGCTGCTCGAGCAGGTCGCGGATACGGTGGCACCGGTCATGGCCAAGCTCACGTCCGATTGAGCGGCCACGGCAAGGGCGAGCGACGCGCGACGGAGCGTCGCTCGGCACCCGGAGACCGGCGCGCCGGGCAGGCGCCACCGCCGATCGGCGAGGATCGCCGCGCGAGGCCCGATCGTCGCGCGATCGATCGGCGCACCGCGGGCCAGCGACTCGACGTCATCCTCGACATCACCCGGCGGCTCATGTCGGTCACCGATCTGGATGCGCTCCTCCTCGCCATGGCCGAGGCGACCGCGTCGCTGCTCGCGGCCGACCGCGCCACGATCTTCGTCGTCGACCGCGAGCGGAACGAGCTCTGGTCGCGCGTCGCGCTCGGCGCCGGGGAGATCCGCTTCCCGGTCGGACGCGGCATCGCCGGTTCGGTCGCGCTGACCGGACAGGCGATCAACATCCCCGACGCGTATCAGGACGCGCGCTTCAATCCCGAGCCCGACCGCCTCTCGGGGTACAAGACGAAGACCCTGCTCACGTTCCCGATGAAGGGGAACGAGGGCCGGGTCATCGGCGTGTTCCAGGTCGTGAACAAGCGGGGTGGCGGGGCGTTCACGGCGGTCGACGAAAACACCCTCGCCTCGCTCGGGGCATCCGCCGCCGTCGCCGTGGAGAACGCCCAGCTCATCGCCGAGCAGAAGCGCCTCTGGCAGAGCCTCATCGAGACGCTCGCGGCGACCGTCGACGCGCGCGACCAGCAGACCGCCGGTCACAGCCAGCGCGTGACGCGCTACGCCGTGGTGATCGGGCAGGCCCTGGGCTGGGTGGGGAAGGACCTGGAGAAGCTCCAGGCCGCCGCGCTGCTCCACGACTACGGGAAGATCGCGGTGCGCGACCAGTTCCTCCAGAAGCCCGGAAAGCTCGACGAGGCGGAGTTCGCGTACATGAAGGCGCACGCCGAGAAGACCGGGGAGTTCCTCCAGCACCTCGTCTTCCCCCAGGACATGCGTGAGGTGCCACTGATCGCGGCGCAGCACCACGAACGTATGGATGGCAAGGGGTATCCGAAGGGGTTGGGTGCGGACAAGATCCACATCGGCGCGCGCATCGTCGCGGCGGCGGACGTCTTCGACGCCCTCACCGCGCCGCGCTACTACAAGCCCGCCTATCCGCTCGCGAAGACGCTCGAGATCATGGATGGCATGGCCGGCGAGCACCTCGATCCGCGCGTCATGAAGGCGGTCCACGACGCCCTCCCGACGCTCGAGAAGACGATGGAGGAGCTGAAGCCGACGTGGCCGAAGCCGGGCGACCAGGGCATGGGAAGCATCGCCGAGGCCGCGGGCGGTCTGTCCGAGCGCGATCGCCCGGCGACGGAGGCGAAGCCCTAGGTGCACATCCGCTTCTGGGGCACGCGGGGCTCGATCCCCACGCCCGGACCGACGACGGTGCGCTACGGCGGCAACACGGCCTGCGTCGAGGTGCGCGACTCGACCGGCGTGCTCCTCGTCCTCGACGCCGGCACCGGGCTGCGCGAGCTTGGGATCAGCCTCATGAGCGCGAACGGCGCGCGGCCGCTGCACGTCGACCTCCTGCTCTCGCATCTGCACTGGGACCACATCCAGGGCATCCCGTTCTTCCGGCCGGCGTTCGTCGCGAACAGCAGCCTGCGGATCATCGGTCCGAAGCAGTCGCGCTCGATGAAGGACCTCCTGGGCATGGGGATGGACGACCCGTTCTTCCCGGTGGACCTCGACGACCTTCCGGCGAAGCTCGATATCGGCGAGATGCACGAGGGCTCGGATGAGCGCATCGGTCCGTTTCGCGTGCGCGCCACCTCGATCTTCCATCCCGCCCCTGCGCTCGCGTATCGCGTCGAGGTCGACGGCCGCTCGGTCGTCTACGCCACCGACACGGAGGATCCCTTCAGCGGCAAGCCCAATCCGGTCGTCGGACTGGCCGAGGGTGCGGACACGCTCATTCACGACGCGCAGTACCTGCCGAGCGACTTCAAGGCGACGTGGGGCCATTCGACCATCGACGCGGCCATCGACGTCGCCGCGCGGGCCAAGGTGAAGCGGCTCATCCTCTTCCACCACGATCCCGACCGGAACGACGACGCGCTCGACCACATCGGCCGCGACGCGCAGCGCGCCGGCCGCGAACGGCTCGCCGGGCTCGAGGTGCTCGTCGCGCGCGAGGGGCTCGAGCTCGAGGTCTAGCACCGGGCCGCGCGCGTGCGGCATGCTGTAGGCGTGCGGGTCCTTCTCATCGCCGGCGTCCTGCTCATCGCCGCGTGCGGCGCGCCCGTCGCGTCCGCGCCCAGCCCCTCGGAGGCCGCGACGTCGACGCCGACGGGTGCCCCGGGGTTCGCATCGCCGACGGCCGTCGCGACACCGACAGCGACCTCGACGCGCACTTCCACCCCGACGCCGACC
>JBGQFO010000095.1:0-7635 GCA_041496945.1 Candidatus Limnocylindria bacterium
CACCCCGCGCTCCTGCCGTTCTTCGGCGGCAAGGGGATGCACGGCGACAAGGTGCACGCCGCCGTGCTGAAGGCGAAGGCCAAGGAGTCAGGCGTCACCGTTCACCGCGTGCATCCCGACACCGTGGACCTGGGCGAGGTCATCGTGCAGCGTCGCGTTCCGGTCCTCGAGGGCGACGACGTGCCCGCGCTGTCGGCGCGCGTGCTCGCGGTCGAGCACGAGGCCATCGTCGAGGCGATCCGGCGCTTCCTGCCCTCGCAGGCGACGGTCAGCTAGCCCGCAGCAGCTCGAGCGCGGTCGGCTGACCCTTCACGTAGCTCACCCGCAGTCCTTCGCCGTACCCGAACGATGGGACGTCCAGCGGGACGTGCAGACGCTCCATTAAGAGGACAGCGGGCAGGTCGACGATCCCGCCGTGCGAGATCGCCAGCACGCGGTCCTTCTCGCCTACCCGCGCGGCAAGGCGCGCCCAGGCCGGGAGCTGCTCGTCGGCGAACCTCCGACCATCGGCGGAGTCGCCCAGGATACGTGCCCAGTCCGCGAGCGTGCGCTTCTCGCCGAAGAGGCTCGAGGCGTGGCTGCCGAGGTCCGGGAGGAGGGCCGGCTCGACGGCGTCGAGGCGGCCGGCGATGCGCTGCGCCGTCTCCTTCGCCCGCGGCAGCGGGCTCGCCACGACGAGGGCGTACCGCGGCGCGCCCTTCGCCAGGTTTTCGCACATCGCACGGCCGGCTGTCGAAAGGGCGGACTGCTGATCGTCGGTGTTCTGGCGCTGCGCATGACGACGGATGTCGAGGATCGGCATGTGGCGCTAGTGTCGCAGCGTCACAGGAGGGGAACGATGGCGACCATCAAGCAGACCGCACTCATCAGGGGCGCGACGCCCGGCGACCTCTACGAGACGCTCATGGACGGGACGCGCCACGGAGCGCTCTCCGGTCAGCCGACGAAGGTGAGCCGCCGCGTCGGCGGGAAGTGGAGCGTCGGCCACGACCTCGAGGGCAAGCACCTCCGTCTCACCAAGGACAAGCGGATCGTGCAGACCTGGCGCGCGAACAACTGGCCGAAGGGCGTGTACTCCAAGGCCACCTTCGCCCTCGCGAAAGCGCCGGGTGGCGCGAAGATCACCTTCACCCAGACCGGCGTTCCGGCCCAATTCCTGAAGGAGATCAGCTCGGGCTGGAAGGCGTATTACTGGGACCCCATGCGCAAGCAATGGGGTTCCAGACGGAGCAGCCGCTAGGCGGCGCAGTACTGGGACCCGCCGACCAGGGTCGGCATGGGCTTTGCTAGGCTCGACGGCGAATGCGGGTCCTGATCACCGGCATCACCGGCTTCGCCGGAAGCCACCTTGCCGAGTACATCCTCGCGAACCACCCCGACGTCGCCGTCTACGGCACGTATCGGTGGCGTTCGCGCATGGAGAACCTCGAGGACCTGAACGCCCAGCGGAAGATCGACGTCGTCGAAGGGCGTTATCCCGACGGCGCCACGCTCCGCGACGACTCGCACCGAGGCCGCGTGACCCTCCTCCAGTGCGAGCTCACCGACGCCGGCGCGGCCGAGAAGCTCGTCGCCACCGTGCAGCCGCAGCGCATCTTCCACCTCGCGGCGCAGTCGTTCGTGCAGTCCTCGTTCGACGAGCCGTCCGCGACGCTTCGCAACAACGTCGAGTCACAGCTCAACATCCTTGAGGCGATCCGCCGCCACGACACGCAGATCCGCATGCACGTGGCCGGATCGTCGGAGGAGTACGGCCTCGTCCATCCCGATGAGGTCCCGATGAAGGAGACGAACCCGCTGCGACCGCTGTCGCCCTACGCGGTGAGCAAGGTGACGCAGGACAAGCTCGCCTTCCAGTACTTCAAGTCGTATGGGCTCCACATCGTGGTCACGCGCGGCTTCAACCACACCGGCCCGCGCCGCGGGACGATCTTCGTCACGAGCACGATGGCGCGCCAGATCGCGCTCATCGAAGCGGGTAAGCACGAGCCGGGCATCTACCACGGCGATCTCACGAGCAAGCGCGACTGGACCGATGTCCGCGACATGGTCCGCGCGTACTGGCTCGCGCTCGAGAAGGGCGAGCCGGGCGAGGTCTACAACGTCGGGCGCGGCAAGTGCTGGTCCATCCGCGAGATGCTCGACATCCTGCTCACGCATTCAAAGGTGAAGATCCGCACGCAGGAGGATCCCGCCCGCCTGCGCCCGTCGGACGTCCCCATTCTGTGGGCCGACACGGCGAAGTTCCATCGCGCGACCGGCTGGGAGCCCGTCATCCCATTCGAACAGACGCTCGCGGATCTTCTCGAGTACTGGCGCGAGCGCGTTCGCCGCGATCAGCGGCTGCGAGCGGAGGTCTAGACGCGATGCCCGATCTCGGTGGTATTTGGACGACATTCGTCAACAACGCGATCGTGCAGCTCGCGCTCCGGGGCGCGGGTCTCTACGTCCTGGGCCTCTATCTCGCGACGGTGTTCTGGACCGTTCGTGACGCGCAACAGCGGACCGAGAATCGGGTCCTCCCGTACGTCGCCGGCCTGGTGGTGGTCGGCACCTGGATCCTCGGCCTCTTCCTGTATCTCGTCGTCCGTCCACGCGAGACGCTGGGGGAGGCGTACGAGCGGCAGCTCGCCGAGGAGAGCCTCCTCGCGGAGGCCGAGCAGCGTGTGGTCTGCGCGACCTGCCGTGAGCGCGTGCACGAGGACTACATCCTCTGTCCGACCTGCCGCACGCGCCTGAAGCGCGTCTGCCCGTCGTGCGGGAAGCTCATCCGCCTGGAGTGGAACATCTGCCCGTACTGCGCGAAGGACTTCGACGAGCGCGACTGGACCGTGCACCCCGGCGGGAAGTCGACCGCGGCGGTGAGCGGTGCGCGCGACGCGACGGAGAAGATCTCGACCTGAACATCGGGCCGCCCGAAGTCATACGAGCCATCGTCTCGCTCAAGCCGGGTACGACAAGCGTCTGCCGATATTCGCTTTGTCCCGATCCGCGAATGGCCCGAGTCGATGCGTCCACGCGAGCGCCTGGTCGCGCGCGGCGCGGCGTCGCTCTCCGACGACGAGCTCCTCGCCCTCATCGTCGGAAGCGGGACGGCCAAGCGTTCGGCCCTGGTGATCGCGAACGAGCTGCTCCGCGCTGTCGGCGGCCTGCGGTCGCTCGGCCAGTCCGACACCGCCCGCCTCATGACGTGTGGCCTCGGGCTCGCGACGGCGGTGCGCCTCGCCGCGGCGTGTGAGCTCGGCAGGCGCGTCGTCATCGCCGGCTCGGACGGCGAGCGCTGCGATACCGCCGAGCTCGCGGCCGCGGCGCTCGGGCCGCACTTCGCCCATCTCGAGCGCGAGCAGCTGATCATCGGCCTCCTCTCGCGCAAGCAGCGCCTCATCGCCGTGGCGCCCACCTACTGGGGCAGCGTCTCGGGCACTCCGGTCCGCATCGCCGAGCTCTTCACCGAGGCGGTCCGGCGTCAGGCTCCCGGCATCCTCCTGGCCCACAACCACCCGAGCGGCGATCCGACCCCGTCGGCCGACGACATCCGGACGAGCCGGGACGCTGCGCAGGCCGGGCGGTTGCTGGGGATCGAGGTCGCGGACCACCTCGTCTTCGGCGCCGGGAGATGGGTCAGCCTTCGCCGCATCGGTGCCTTCACCTGAGCGCGACCGGTATCAATCCGATGACAGCCAGACACGGGTCCGGCGGTCGCCACGTTGTGCGGTCAGGTGGGAGCAGTCCGTGCAACTCCTTACGCGCAGCGTGCCCTCTTGGCCGTCGCGGCAGCGCTTGTCATCGCCATGCCCCTGCCCAGCGTGCGCGCGTCGGCGGCGGGGGATACGACCGAGCCCGACCCGCGGACCGAGGCCCGCGTGCACCCCAACGACTTCCAGGACCCCTATCGCCCGAAGGCCGACCGCTTCACCGACGCGGACATGGGGGTCACGATCGTGCCCCCACCGGGCTGGGTGAGGAGCCCCGCGACCGCGCTCAACCCGGAGTCCGATCCGCCGGAGCCCGTCCAGGAGGTCGCGCGGTTCCAGGTGCGGATCGGTGACGCGCAGCTGTACGCGTCCCCGATCCCCGTGACGAGCGGCCTGGTGGCGGACGCGACCGCGGTCATCTCCATCGGCGTCGCGCGGATCGGGAGCGACATCCTCGATCTCGATCGTGGCGCGCGCGGCTTGCGCGAGGTCGGCAGCGTCCCGGGTTTCACGACGCTCGATGACGAAGCGACGTACGAGGGGCTGCATGTGCTCACGCGCTACCTCTTCTCGCGTGAGACCGACCGCGTGCTCGTCGTTCGTGCGGCCGCGACCGAGAGTGCCTGGGGCGACTACGCGAAGACGTTCCGCGAGTCGCTGGCGACGTTCATCGGCGACCCCAAGGGTGCCAACGCGCCGGCGCCCGCGCCGCCTCCGCCGCCACCTCCACCGCCACCCCCGGCGCCGGACGAGACGGTCGCCGTCCGCAACCACATCCTCGAGCGCGCGGCGAGCCTGCTCGGCCTGCGCTACGTCTGGGGCGGGAACTCGACGGTCAACGGGATGGACTGCTCGGCCTACGTGAGCTGGACCTGGGGCGTATCGCGCTACACGACCGACTCGATCTGGAACGTGTCGTTCCCCATCGCCAAGGCCGACCTCCGGCCGGGCGACGCGCTCAACCTCACGACCGGCCGCGACCCCCGTCGCCTCGGGCACATCCGGCTCTTCGAGGCCTGGGCCAACGCCGAGCACAGCGCGATGTGGGTGTTCGAGGAGACGCCGCCGCGAACCGTCCACCGCGTCGTCGCCTACGACGACCGCTACCAGCCCATCCGGCTCGCCGGGCTGTCCGGAGCGGGCGAAGCGCGTCTTGTCCCCGGGCAACCGCAGCCGACGGCTACGCCGACGCCGTTCCCGACACGCCGTCCGACGACGCCGACCCCGACCCGCCGCCCGAGCCTCACGCCGACGCGCTCACCGGCGCCGCGTGCCGACGCGACGCCGACGCCGCGTCCCCCGACCGCGTCGCCGCGACCGTCGGTGTTGCCGACGCCGACGCCGATCAACCCGACGACGGCGCCGACGAACCGGCCCACGCCGTCCGCGACGCCCACCGCGAGACCGTCCGCGCCGTAGCAGTCGAGCGTTTCGTCGCGAGGGGCCGTTATCCTTCGGACGAGTCAGCTGCGCTCGTCGGAAGGGACGTTTTCGTCTTGCTCGATGGCCTGTTCGGCCTCTTCTCCCGCGACATCGGCATCGATCTCGGCACCGCGAACACGCTCGTGTGGGTGCGTGGGCGCGGCATCGTCATCGCCGAGCCGTCCGTCGTCGCGAAGGATCTGCGCACCGGCGCTCCGCTCGCGATCGGCGCGGAGGCGAAGCGCATGGTCGGTCGCACGCCGGCGTCGATCATCGCGATCCGTCCGTTGAAGGACGGCGTGATCAGCGACTTCGACATGACCGAGCTCATGCTCAAGCACTACATCGACAAGGTGCACGACCGCGCGTTGCTCTTCCCGCGTCCGCGCGTCGTCATCGGGATCCCATCGGGTGTCACCGAGGTCGAGAAGCGCGCGGTGCAGGATGCGGCGATCTCCGCCGGTGCCAGGTGGGCGCGTCTGGTGGAGGAGCCGATGGCCGCCGCGATCGGTGCGGGTCTTCCGGTGAACGAGCCGACGGGCTCGATGATCGTCGACATCGGCGGCGGCACGACCGAGGTCGCGGTCACGTCGCTCGGTGGCATCGTCGTCTCGCGCTCGATCCGCATCGGCGGCGACGAGATGGACTCGGACATCGTCGCGTACGCGCGACGCGAGTTCAATCTGCTGATGGGCGAGCGCACCGCGGAGGACATCAAGATCGCGATCGGGTCCGCGTACCCGCTCGACGAAGAGGTCTCGACGTTCTTCCGCGGCCGCGATCTGCTCACCGGTCTTCCACGTTCGATCGAGGTGACGAGCGCGCAGGTGCGCGAGGCGATCGAGCCGTCGGTGGAGCAGATCGTCGACGCGATCAAACAGACGATCGAGGAGACGCCGCCCGAGCTCGTGGCGGACGTGATGGACCAGGGAATCTACCTCGCGGGCGGCGGCGCACTTCTCCGCGGATTGGACACCCGCGTTTCGGAGGCCACGCAGATGGCGGTCCATGTCGCCGAGGATCCGCTCACGTGTGTGGTGCGTGGCTGCGGGAAGATCCTCGAGGATCTCGCGACCTACGATCGCAGCCTGGTGGTCGAGACGTACGCCGCGGTACCGCGGTGACTTCGTTCGGCCACACGCGTCGCGCGCAGACGAGCGTTGCTCGTCCGTTCGCTGCTCTGCTCGGCATCTCGATAGTCCTTCTCCTCGCGCGCAACAGCGATCCGGTGCGCGGCGCGGCGGTCTTCGCGACGCAGCTGCTCGTTCCGGTGCAGCGCATCCTCGCCGACACCGGCATCACCAGTAATCGCTTCGTCCAGGCGATCACCGAGATCCAGACCCTCCGCTCGGAGGACGCCGCTCTGCGGACCGAGGTCGACCGGCTCACGCTCGAGAACGTGCAGCTGCGCGAGGCCGCGTTCGCGGCGCAACAGGCCGCGAAGCTCGGCGAGATCGCGAAGACCGTGCGGTTCCAGTCCGTCGCCGCGCCGGTCATCGCGCGCGATCCGAGCAACATCCTCGCGACGATCGTGCTGGGCGTCGGCAGCGACGATGGGGTGAGAGTGGGTCACGTCGTGCTGTCGGAGCAGGGTCTGGTGGGGCGCGTATCCGAGGTCGGCACCAACTACAGCAAGGTGCTGCTCATCACGGACCCCTCTTCGACCGTCTCGGCCCTGGTCGAGGGCTCCCGCGCGACGGGCATCGTCCGGGGCCAGTACGGGGACTCGCTCATCATGGATTGGGTCCTCCAGACCGAGCCGGTGAAGACGGGCGACGTCGTGGTGACCGCCGGGCTCGGCCTCGGCGACGAGCTCCGGTCCCTGTATCCGAAGGGGCTCGTGATCGGGAAGGTCCTCCAGCTCCAGAACGCCGAGGCGGCGGCCTACCAGCGCGCGATCATCGCGCCGGCCGTCGATCTACGGCGCCTGGAGAACGTCCTCGTGGTGAAAACCTCGCCCTAGGGGTGGGGTACGGCCCGTCGTCGGGGCCCGCCAGTGCATCGGAACGCATAGGTCCGCTAAACATCGGCACCCGGTAGCGGTCCGTCCGCGGGTGGTTCGTATTAGATAAGGAGAGAGACCGACCCGTCCGGGTACGCCCCTCGGTGAATCTCGAACTGCGGGCTTGCGCTGCCGTGGGCGCGAAGCCCATCATCCTCTGGCTCGCGCGTCGGGACAGCGCGCGGGGGGACAGCTGGGGAAGGGGAGCCGAGTGCTCTTGGGGACGACCTAGTGGCGTTGTCACGCGCGCCGCTCGGAAGCGGGCTGATCGCAGCCTTCATCTCCGCCTATGTCGTCGTCATCGGTGTCCCCATCGCGCGCGGTGTGCCGCTCGTCGACACCTCATCCGGGAACGCGGCGATCAACAAGAAGCTCACCACCACCCCCACACAGAACCCCTCTCACACCAACAAGACCCCCACCTCGACGTCCCAAGCGAAGCTCACCGTCGAAGCCGGCACGGAAGCCGGCACGCTCGTCGTCGCATTCCCTCCCGGCACGAAGGAGCTCGCGGTC
>JBGQFO010000096.1:0-7631 GCA_041496945.1 Candidatus Limnocylindria bacterium
ACCGGCGCGCGATCTCGCGGGTGAGCTCGACGTGCGACTCCTGGTCCTTGCCCACCGGCACGAGGTCGCCCTTCACCGCGAGGATGTCGGCCGCCTGCAGGACCGGATAGCCGAGCAGACCGTAGGTCGGCTGGGCGAGGCCGTGGTCCCTCAGCTGATCCTTCAGCGTCGGGATCCGCTGCACCCGCGGGACCGAGACGAGCATCGAGAAGTACAGATGCAGCTCGGGGATCTGCGGCATGAGCGACTGGAGCAGGTAGGTGACCTTCTCGGGATCGACGCCGACCGCGAGGTTGTCGATGACGTCGTCGCGGATGTTCTGCTCGATCTCCGCGAGACCGTCGAGCTTCGTCGTGAGCATGTGGTGATCGGCGACGAGCAGAAAGGTCTCGTACTCATCCTGCAGCTTCACCCGGTTCGCGAGCGTGCCGACGTAGTTGCCCACGTGGAGCGGGCCCGTCGGGCGGTCGCCCGTCAGGATGCGCTTTCGCGTGCGCTTCGCCGGCGCGGCCGGCAGTGGCGTCGTGATCTCGGCGGTCATGGGACCGTCGATGCTAGCGCCCGGGCCAGCTCGTCCGCGACGAGACGCCCGAGCTCGTCGCGCTTGCCGACGAAGAAGTGATCGACGCCGCCGACGCTCGCGATGCGCGCGCGCGGATAGGCCTCGCGCAGCTCCGCCGCGCTCCCGAATTGATCGTGCTCGGCCGCGACGACGAACGTCCCATCGGGGACCGGAGGGAGTGCCCGCCGACCCTGGTCGACCGATCGCAGTGGCAGGCCCACGAGCGCGAGGCCGTCGACGCGACCGCCCTCGGCGATCCAGCGCAGCGCCATGACCGCGCCGAACGAGTACGCGGTGATGCCGAGCGGCAGGCCGGGCGCGATGCCGCGCGCGTGGGCGACCGCGTCACCGAGGTCGCGCCACTCCTCCAGCCCGCCGGTCCATTCGCCCGCGCTCGCGCCGACACCCCGAAAGTTGAAGCGCAGTGCGTAGAAGCCGCGGTCGGCCACGGCGCGCGACAGCGCCGCGACGAGCGGGTTGCGCATCGTCCCGCCGTGCGTCGGCAGCGGGTGCGCCACGACGACGATGCCGCGTGGTTCGACGTCCGGGATGCGCAGGGTCCCCTCGAGACGACCAGCGATGCGGACGGCTTCTTCACGCATCCCAGGAGTCTCGCAGTCCCCGGCCGTTACTGATCCGCGACCTGCCGCAGGTAGCCTTGGCCGATGGCCACGCCGCGGCTTCCCTGCGGGAGTGTCGAGCAGGTGCCGGCGGGATCCTGCGCGACCGGTTTCACGCACGGACCCGACGGTCCCCACGCGCTGCCCGGCGCGCCGCGTCCGGGCGACTTCATCCTCACGCACGGCGACGAATGGACCAGCCGCCTCATCCGGTTCGGGCAGGGCCTGCGCTACCGCGGCGCCTCGGCGAAGTACACGTACTGGAACCACACCGCGCTCGTCGTCGACGATCAGGGCGGGATCGTCGAGGCGCTCGGCAACGGCGTGAAGCAGCGGACCATCCACGACTACGACCCCACGCAGTACACCGTCGTGCGCATCGAGGCGTCGGACGAGGATCGCGCCGAGGCTGCGGCGTTCGCGAGGAGCTCGATCGACGCGGACTACGGGTGGCTCACCATCGTGAGCATCGCGGTGTCGCTCGTGACCGGCGGGAAGCTCGCGTTCGCGGTCGACGGCCAGCTCATCTGCAGCGGTCTCGTCGCGCGCTCGCTCGAGCGGACCACGGCGATCTTCGCGCACGACCCCGCGCGCATCATGCCCGCCGAGCTCGCCGAGATGTGCGCGGTGGACCCACCACCACCGGGCACGCCGAAGGGCAAGCCACCGCGCCGCGTGCGCTAGGCGCCCATGTGGCGCTGGAAGAACGCGAGCACCTTCGGGTAGGCGACCGCGCGGTTCTTCGCCTTCGCCAAGCCGTGGCCCTCGTCCTCGAACCGCAGGTACTCGACCTCACGGCCTTTGGCGCGCAGCGCCGCGACGATCTGCTCGGTCTCGAGGATCGGCACGCGCGGATCGTTCGCGCCGTGGATCACCATGAGCGGCGCGCGGATCGCGTCGAGCCTGGTGATCGGCGAGATCGAGACGAGGAGGTCGCGGTCCTTCACCGGATCGCCGTATTCGACGGCGCGCAGCGGACGCCGCCACGGATCGGTGTGCTCGAAGAAGCTGATGAAGCTCGCGATCCCGTAGAGGTCCACCGCGGCCGCCCAGTGACGCTCGGGGAAGAACGCGAGCGCGGCGAGGGTCATGTACCCGCCGTAGGACTGCCCCATCACGCCGATCCGCTCGCGCGGCGCGATGCCCGCATCGGCGAGCCAGGCCGCGGCCGCGTCGAGATCGCGGACCGAGTCCATCCGCAGGCGGACGTCGTCGAGCGACCGGTACGGCTTTCCGTACCCGCTCGAGCCGCGCACGTTCGGCCAGAGCACGTTGAAGCCGTTCGCCACCAGGGCGACGCTGCGCGGATTCCAGTTCGGCCTCGCCTGCGACTCCGGGCCGCCATGCACGTCGATGACCGTCGGCCGTGGCTCGTCGGGCGCGCCGGGGAGCGTGAGCAGGAATCCCGGGATCCGCCTGCCGTCGAAGGTCGGCCACTCCACCAGGCGCGAGACCGGAAGCTCGTCCCGCGAGAGGCCGGCGAGGACGGGCGGCACGATCTCGCGTGCCCCCTCGCCGCGGCGCGCGACGAAGATCGACGAGGGCGCGTCGTAGCGCGCCCAGGCCACCGCGACCGTCCCATCGTGGAGGGCGAGCCCGTCCCCGATGAGATCCTGCGCCAGGGATCCGGGCGGGAGGCCAGTGGTGATTTCGTCGCGCTCGCCGTCGGCGATGCGGACCTCCGAGTGGCCGTCGGTGTTCACGACGTACGCGTCGAGCCGCCCGCTCACGTCGGCGTCCTCGACGTCGCGCTCCGGTGCCCGGAGGGGCGTGAGGACACCGCTCTTCAGCGAGAAGGTCGCGAGGCCGACGAAGTCACGACCCCGATCGCTCCGCACCACGAAGCCCCCGGGTACCGCGCCCGCGATCGCATAGAGCGCCGGCGGATCGTCCGACGTGAGCTGCCGCGCCGCGCCCTCGGGCGTGACCAGGACCAGGTGGTTCTCGTCGCTGCGCGCCCGGTTCAGCGTGACGACGACCGACCCGTCCTCGAGCGCCGTCGCGTTCGAGGCCGTGCCGTCGTGCCGGTGGAGAGCCCGTGACGCGCCGCTCTCCACGTCGATGGACAACAGGTCGAAGTAGCGCGCGTCCCGCACGTTGGCGTGCACGAGCAGCGAGCGGCCGTCGTGCGTCCACCCGCGCAGATGGTGGATGCGGTCGACCCGATCGGTGAGGCGGCGGGCGCCGGTCCCGTCGGCGTTCATCGCCCAGATCTGCCAGCGCTCGTCGCCGCCGATGTCCGCGCCGTACGCGATGCGCGTCCCGTCCGGCGAGAAGCGGTACGCCCCGACGCGGTCGCAATCGAAGGTGAGCCTCTCGGGCGCGCCCCCGGACACGGGTGCGCGCCAGAGCTGCGGTGTGCCGGTGATGTCGGTCACGTAGGCGATCCATGCGCCGTCCGGGGAGAACCGCACGCGCGTGGCTCCGCGCGCGTCGAGGATCCGGGCGATCGGCGCGGTCACCAGGCCGAGTCTGACAGAGCTATCCGCCGCGGCGCAGCCGACCGTCCGGCAGCGCGGCCAGCGTTCCGCGCACGAGGTGCGCCGCGATCCGCGCGGAGAGCGCGCCGCCCGGCAGCCGCAGCCGCCGGGCGAGCTCGTCCACGCCGAGCGGTCCATCGCGCAGCGCCTCGAGCAGCGCATCGACGGCGGCGACGTCCGTTGCCGGCTCCCGCCGGCCGACCGCCCGCAGCAGCTGATCCGCGGAGATCAGCGCGGTCGCCAGGCCCGTGGCGATGAGCGCGTTGGTGCCGACCGACGCGGCCGAGCCGAGGGGCCCCGGCACGGCGAAGAGCGGCCGGCCGAGGGCGCGCGCGTGCTGCGCGGTGATGAGCGCGCCCGATCGCTCCCCCGCCTCGACCACCGCGACGGCCGATCCGAGCGCCGCGATCGTGGCATCGCGCTGCGCGAACATCCAGGGCTTCGCGGCGAACGGCGCCGCGTATTCCGAGAACAGCGCGCCGCGCTCGCGGATCCGCGGCACGAGCGGACGCCGCCGGCCCCGCACCGTCGCAAGGAACATCGGGATCGATTCGCCGAGCACGGCCACCGTCCTACCGCCACCGTCGAGCGCGCCGCGGTGGGCGGCGCTATCGATGCCCTGCGCCAGGCCGGAGACGACGACGACTTCGGCCGACGCGCACCCCAGCGCGAGCTCGCGCGCCACGCGCTCCCCGTAGCCGGTCATCCGGCGCGTGCCGACGATGGAGACGGCCGGCGCGTCGAAGACGCGGAGATCGCCGTCGACCCAGATGCGCTCCGGCGGCCGGCGCAGCTCGCGCAAGGCGCGCGGGTACCGGGCGTCGGCTGCCGCGAGGTCAAAGACGCCGTGCCACGGGGAGGTGGCGCTCACGCCGCACCGCGGAGGAGCATCACTCACGCCCGCCGCGGAGCAGTAGTGCCAGCCCGAGATCCTCGCCGCGGATCTGCTCGCACGCCGCCAGATCGGCGATGGTCCGCGCCACACGCAGCACGCGATGAACGCCGCGCGCGGACAGCCGTCGCGTCCGCATCGCCTCGTGCGCCAGCGCATCCGCGGCGGCGTCGAGGCGACAGTGCGCACGCACCTCGGCGACGGTGAGCTCGGCGTTGGTCCGCCGCCCGCTCCCGACGATGCGGGCGCGCATCCGCTCGCGGGCCGCGAGAACACGCGCGCGGACGACGCGTGACGGTTCGCGGCCTTCGTCACGCAGGGCCTCATAGGCCAGACGCGGCACGTGGACGCGCAGGTCGATGCGGTCCATGAGCGGACCGGACAGGCGCGCGTGGTACCGCTCCACGGCATCCGGCAGACACGTGCATGGCGACTGCGGATCGCCGGCGTGGCCACACGGGCACGGGTTCATCGCCGCGATGAGCGTCACGCGCGCGGGATACGTCGCCGAGGCCGCCGCGCGCGACAGCGTGATCGAGCCCTCCTCGAGCGGCTCGCGCAGCGTGTCGAGCACGTTCCGAGAGAACTCCGGCAGCTCATCGAGGAAGAGCGCGCCGGTGTGCGCGAGGCTGACCTCCCCGGGCCGCGGCGGCGAGCCGCCGCCAACGAGCGCCAGGTGCGACGCGGTGTGATGCGGTGCGCGGAACGGGCGCGCGGCGAGCAGCGGATGTGCTGGGTCGACGAGCCCGGCGACGCTGTGGACCGCGCTCGCAACGACGGCCTCGTCGTCGTCGAGCGGCGCCAGGATGCCCGGCAGCGCGCGCGCCAGGAGTGTCTTCCCCGTGCCCGGCGGTCCCACCAGGAGGAGGCTGTGTCCGCCCGCCGCCGCGATCTCCAGAGCGCGTTTCGGCGTCTCGTGACCCGAGATGTCGGCGAGGTCGACAGCCGCGCGCGGCACCGGGGCGGGTGGCGGCACGGCGGCCGGCGAACGCGGCATCTCGCCTGAGACGTGTGCGACCGCCTCGCGCAGCGAGCCGATCCCGACGGCGCGCGCGCCCGCGGCTGCGGCCTCCGCCGCGTTCTCGACCGCGCAGAGCACGTCGGTCATGCCTCTACCCAGCGCGCCGCGTACCCGTGGCAGCACCCCGCGCACCGGCCGCACCGTTCCGTCGAGCGCGAGCTCTCCAAGGCACAGCGCCCGCACGTCGGCGGTCAGCTGGCCCGTGGCGCGCAGGACGCCGAGCCCGATCGCGAGGTCGAAGCCGCTCCCCTCCTTCCTCCGCTCGGCCGGAGCGAGGTTCGCCAGGACCCGGCGCAGGGGGAACTCGAAGCCGGAGTTCCGCACCGCGGCGCGGACCCGCTCGCGGGCCTCGGACACCGCGGCATCGGGCAGGCCGACCACCGTGAAGCTGGGAAGTCCGCTCGCGACATCGACCTCGACCGTCACCGGGGCGGCCTCCAGACCCCAGAGCGCGCAGGATGCGACGCGCGCCACGCTCGTGGAGGGCGGCGCCGCGGCGACCATGCGGCGCCGACCCTGCGCGTGGGACGTCGACGCGCGGATGGCCGTCACGGCCGGTACCGCGGTACCGTCCGGCAGACTAGGCGCGAATGTCCTGGCGGCTCGCGCTCCTCTTCTTCGCTCTGGGGATCCTCACGCGGCTGCCGTTCCAGACGGAGAACCTCTGGGCCCACGACTCGGTCCTCTACGAGCGCGCGATCGAGCGCTTCGCGCCGCTGGAGCAGCGCCCGCAGGCGCCGGGCTATCTCTACTACGTCCTGCTCATCCGCGCCGCCGCCGCGCTCACCGCCGATGCCAACCGCGCGATGACCCTCGTGTCGCTCGTCGCGGGCGCGGCCGCCGTCGCCCTCCTCTATCTCCTCGCCGCGCGCCTGTACGACGAGCGGACCGCGCGCATCAGCGGGCTCTTCCTGCTGAGCGCGGTCACGTTCTGGGCCTACGCCGGCGTCGCCTACCCGTACACCCTCCTCGCCGCGCTCTCGATCGCCTGCGCGCTCTTGTTCTGGCGTGCGGTCACGGCCGAGCCGCGCGGCGGTCCCACCCGCGCCTCCGCGCGCACGACCCGCGCCCTCGTCATCGCGAGCGTGGCCTGGGGCATCGCCATCGGCTTCCGCAGCGACCTCGCGATCTTCCTCGCGCCGGTGTGGCTCGTCGCGGCCTGGGGCACCTCGCTCACCGCGGCGGTCGTCGGCGCCGCGCCGGTCGTCCTCGGCGCGGCTGGGTGGTACGTCGTGAGCGCCCTCGCCGACGGTGGCTTCGCGGCGTTCTCCGAAGCGCTGCGCGCACAGGGGCAGTTCGTCGACGAGCGGTACAGCGTGTTCGGGACGCAGGGCCTACGCGCGTTCCTGACCAACGGCTACGAGCTGGCGCGCTTCCTCGGACGCGGCCTGTACTTCCTCGCACCGCTCGTGGTCGCGGTGCCGCTCTCCGCGGCCGCCCGGCACATCGAGCTCGCGGAGCGCAGGCGCGTGCTCTTCGTCCTCGCCTGGACACTCACACCGCTCGTCATCTACCTCCCGGTGCACGCCGGCGAGTACGGCTACGTCTTCAGCATGCTCCCCGGCCTCTGTGTCATCGCCGCGCGCGGCGCGATCGCGCTGGCCCGCGGGATCCGGATGCCACGCACGTTGCCGTGGATCGTCGCCGCGGTCGTGCTCGCGAACAGCGCGATCTTCCTCGTCAGCGATACGCCGCTGTCAGCGACGGACCTCGCCCGCCACGACCAGGGCACGAATGAGAAGTTCGCGTACCTGCAGGGATCGCGCGACCTTGATCGGGCGACGATCCTGGCCGCGTATGACGCGCTCGTCGTGGAGCGGTACAACAGGGTCGGCGTCCACAACCTCGAGCCGTACGACCCCGCGGACCCACCCTTCGAAGCGGTGTTCTCCGCTCAGCCCTGCGGACCGAACATGCCCGGCCGATTCGTGTGCAGCAACGCGCCCGTCCTCGTGGTATGGGACGACCTCATCCGCGTGCACGGGGACGGCTGGGAGACCGCGACGATGCCGCATGGCGCGAAGCTTCGTATCGCACGGGGCGTCGTTGGCGTCCT
>JBGQFO010000097.1:0-7591 GCA_041496945.1 Candidatus Limnocylindria bacterium
AGGAGCGCGCCGCGGCAGACGCGCGCGCGGCGGCGGAGCGCGCGGCGCCGGAGCGCGCGGCGGCGGCGGAGCGGGCGGCCGCGGACCGTGCCGCGCAGGAGCGAGCGGCGCAGGAACGTGCGGCTGCGGCGGAGCGGGCGGAGGCCGAGCGTGCCGCACGGGAGCGCGCGGCGCAGGAGCGAGCGGCCGCCCAAGCGGCCGCGGAACGCGCAGTCGCGGAGCGGGCGGAGGCCGAGCGTGCCGCACGGGAGCGAGCGGCAGCCGAGCGCGCCGCACAGGAGCGCGCAGCGGCCGAGCAGGCACCGGCACGTCCCCCGTTGGAGCTAGTCCCACCGCGTATCGATACCGGTGAAATCGCCCCGTCGAGGGTGGAGGCCGCGTCGCCGACGAGCGACATTCAGCTCGTGCTTTCGCCCATCGGGTCGTTCCCCCGCCTCGTCGAGATCGAGCGCCACATCCAGGCCCTTCCGGTCGTGCGCACGCTGTACGTGCGCGATTTCCGCGGCGGCGTCGCCACGCTCGCGGTCACGCTGCGTTCGTCCATGACGCCGGAAGAGTTCGCCGGGATGCTCGCGAGCCTCCAGCAGCCGCGCATGCGTCTGGTGGCGGGGTCGCGGAACAGGCTCGAGCTGAGGATCGAAGGCGAAGCATCCATCGCGTAGCCGCCGGATGAGAGCGTGAGCGCACGGCCGGAAGCGGACAGCTGGTCAGCGAGGCTCTCCCACCTCGCGGCGATGACGCGCCTCGACGCGCTCGCCGTCGTGCTGCCCGATCAGGGCGAGGGCGCTCCCTCGACGTACGCCGCATTCAACATGCCGTCGATCTCGTGGTCGGCGACGCCGGCCGCGCGGACGATCGCGACCGTGCTCAAGGAGCGCAAGCCGGCGCAGCTGAACGCCGCGGGCCTGCCGCTCGCCGACGGCCGCAACGCCGCCGCCCTGGCCGCGGCACCCATCGTCTGGAAGGATCAGCTCGTCGGCGCGCTCATCGCGGCCTCGACCCGGCCGATCGACGCGAACGACATGACGAACCTCGAGCGTGCCGCCGACATCGTGGCCATCGATCTCGCCGACCTGAACGTGTCGTGGCGCGCGCAGCGACAGACGCAGGACCTCGAGGGTCGGCTGCGCGCGTCGCGCGAGCTGAGCCGTGCCCTGCGGATGCGCGATCTGAGCGGGCTCCTGGATCGCGCGGTCGATCAGGTCGCCGACCTGTACGGCGCGGACGGCGCGTCGATCATGCTCATCGACGACGAGGGCCATCTCGCGGTGCGCGCCTCGCGCGGGCTCCCGGACGCCGCGAAGAACGCGCGCCGCCCGCTGGGCGACGGGATAAGCGGGACCGTCGCGCGGTCGGGCCAGGCGACCGTCCTCTCGGGCCCGGTCGCGGGCGGCAGCGACGACAGCATCGCGGAATCGATGATCGCGCCGTTGCGCGTCGCCGACCGCATCATCGGCGTGGTCTCGGTGAAGCACCGCTCGGCGCAGCCGAAGTACGCCCAACCGCAGCTCGCGTCCCTCACCCTCGTCGCACAGGACATCGCCAGCGCGTACGCCACGGCCGACGAGCTCATGCACGCCGAGGACGACCGGCAGCAGGCCATCGTGCTCTACGAGCTCTCGCGCTTCGCGACGCTCGGCTCAGATGCGGCGAACGACCTCACCACCGCGACGGCGATGCTCGCGGGCACGATGGGTCACGACGCGGTCGGCGTCTGGCAGCTCGACAACGACAGCCTGCGTCTGCGCGCCGGCACCGGCTACGAGGCCGAGGTCGGCGCGGAGGTGCCGCTCGACGAGGCCGACACGATCCTCGCGACCGTGCTGCGCGAGAAGAAGCGCGCGCGCCAGCAGGTCAGCCTGGCTGAGGACCGCCCGGCCTGGGCGGCCCCCGGCTGCACCCAGTTCCTCCTTGCGCCGATCGGCGCGAACGGGATCGGCGTCCTCGTGTTCGGGCGCGCCACGCGGGCCTACACCGACGTCGAAGCGGACTTCGGCGTGACCGTCGCCGAATATCTCGCGGGCATGCTGCACAAGTCGTCGGCGCAGGACGTCGTGGACCGCGGCGTGTCGAGCGAGCGGCGCCGCATCGCCCAGGAGATCCACGACGGCCTCGCGCAAGAGCTCACCGGCGTGGTGCTCGCGCTCGAGGGCTGCCAGCGCGCGTACGAGAAGGATCCGAGCCTCCTCGCGCCCCAGCTCCAGAAGGCCGCGCGCGACGCGCGCGCGACGCTGGCCGACGTCCGGCAGTACATGGCCGCGCTCCGTCAGAGCGAGACGGGCGCGCTGAACCTCCCGGTGACGCTCGGCCGCCTGGTGGACGACCTGCGCCGCCAGACCGGGCTGCAGGTCGACATGGAGGAGTCCGGGCCGCAGAAGGAGCTCGAGCCCATCGTCGAGCGCGCCGTCATCCGCATCGTCGGCGAGGCCCTGCGCAACGTCGCGCAGCACGCCAGCGCGCAGAAGGCCAAGGTCGCCCTCCTCTACGGGCCCGAGGGTGTCGTCGTGACGATCGAGGACGACGGCAAGGGCTTCGACGTCGACGGGACCTTCAACAGCGCCGAGGGGCGCGGCCACTTCGGCGTCGTGGGCATGCGCGAGCGGGCCGAGGCCGCCGGTGGCCAGCTGGTCGTGCGCAGCGAGGCCGGACACGGCACCATCGTCCGGGGCAGTATCCCGTACACGAACATGGCCGCCGGTCTCGGTGCGGCGAGTGGTCCGATCGAGGATGTCGAGCAGCAGCCGGGCTTGGAGGAACAGGAAACGAGCGATAAGGGCTTCTTCACGAGGCTGTTCGGGCGATGAGACCGCCCGACAAGACCGCCGCCGACAAGGTCAAGATCCGCGTGCTCATCGCGGACGACCACGCCGTCGTGCGCAGCGGCCTGCGTTCGATCCTCGAGAGCGAGGACGACATCGAGGTCGTCGGCGAGGCCGCCGACGGGCACCAGGCGCTCGAGAGCGCGCAGGAGCTGCTCCCCGACGTGATCCTCATGGACATCAACATGGGCGACTGGGACGGCGTGACCGCGACGCGTCGCGTGCGGAACTCGGTCCCCTCGTGCCGCGTCATCGTGCTCACCAACTACGACGAGGACAACCTCGTCTTCTCGTCGATCCGCGCCGGCGCCTCCGGCTACCTCCTGAAGGAGGTGAGCGGGCACCAGCTCACCAACGCCATCCGCACGGTCGCCGACGGCTTCTCGCTCATCTACCCGTCGGTCGCGCGCCGCGTGCTCGACGAGTTCGGCCGCCTGCGCGTGGGCACGGCGCAGCCCGACGACGACCAGGGGTACAGCGACCTCACGCCGCGCGAGCGCGAGGTGCTGAAGCTCATCGCCAGCGGCCGCGCGAACAAGGAGATCGGCACCGAGCTCGGGATCAGCGAGCGCACCGTGAAGACGCACATCTCGAACATCTTCAGCAAGCTCCAGCTCACCGACCGCACTCAGGCCGCGCTCTACGTCCACAACCGGGGGTTGCTGGAGAAGGCGTAGCGGGCAGACGCCCGCGCGTCCGCCCGCCCCCATTACTTCGTCTTCGCGATGATCCGGTCCATCCCCACCGAGTCGAACGCGCGCATCGTCGTGAGCCGCACGTTGCCCAGCGCGGATAGCGCGAGGCTGAACCCGCTCGCCGCCTCGTCGTCCGGGAACTCGGTCACGGTGATCAGGTCGTACGGCCCGATGGTCCAAAGGATCGTCTCGATCCGGCCGCCGAACTTCGCCGCCGCGTCCGCCGCCGACTTGGCCCGCTGCGTGGTCGAGCGGAAGTCCTTGATGCCCTGATCGGTCCAGGTGATCAGCCCGATGTACTTCGCCATGTCGTCCCTCCCCATGTGCCGGCGGTGGAGCCGCGCGGTCAGCGCATGGTGCGCCCGCGCCGGTCGCGCTGCTCGTGCCGACGCGGGGTACGCGTTTGGCTACCTTGACGCGAGTAGTACTCCCAGTAATATGGGCCGCGTGACCAAGAGGGCCGCGATCAGCCTGCCAGATGACCTCTTCCGCGACATCGAGCGTGCCCGGAAGCGGTCGAAAAAGGACCGCAGCACCTGGCTCCAGGATGCCGCCAGCGAGTACCTCAAGAAGCGGACGAAGGAAGAGGACGAAGAGGCGTGGCTCTCGGCCGACGAGCGGATGCCGATGACCGAAGATGAACGCTCGTTCATCGAGTTCGGCACAAAAGAGCTGGGCCGCTTCTTCCGAGAGGCGGATAGGCAGGCAGCGAAGGCGAAGAAGTAGTGGCGAAGCCCACCGAGCACGGGGAGATTTGGATCGCGGCGGTTGACAAGCGGAGGCCGGTCGTGATCGTGTCGCGCGATGATCTCCGTGGTCGGCGCGAGCAGACCACCATCGCGCTGGTCACCCATTCGATCCACGACACTCCGACAGAAGTCGTTATCGATCATCGCGACGGGCTCCCCGACCTGAGCGTGGTCAACTGCGACGATCTCCAGACCGTATGGAAGTCGAAGCTCGAGCGGCGTTTGGGACGGCTTTCTGCCTCGAAGATCGACGCACTCGACGACGCTCTCCGGTACGCGCTGAAGCTGCGTTAGTTAGCGCAGGCCCGCTGCGCGCACTGCCGTACTCGTCTCCGTTCGCCGGCCCCGCAAGCCCGACGCCATGGTGACCGCGAAGACCGCGAGCGCGATGCCGATGCCCACGGCGCCGGCGTCACGCACGGGCACCTGCTCGAGAAGGTCGCCGCCGACGCGCGCGAGCACTGACAGGCTCAGGAGGACGGGCCCGGCGTAGAGGGCGCGCCGGTAGCCGAAGGCGCCGCCGACGATCGCCGGGACGACGATCGGCGCGTGCGCGAGGATGAGCGAGAGCACGAAGCCGGCGAAGAGCGCGTGGAGCAGCGCGTCGTACCGGAAGCCCGCGGGCACGCCGTCGAACGCCAACGCGATCGCGCCGGCCACGGCGAGCCAGAGGTACCCCAGGCGTGTGGCGGTGCCGATGAAGCGCGCGAGCGGGTGGGCGCGCGCTGCGGCTATCGGCCGGTCGCGCAGGCCGAGCCACACGCCGAGCGCGAGCAGCCCGGCACCGGCGACGCGGGTGCCGAGCACCAGGTCGGCGAGGGTCAGGAGCGTCCCCGCCGCGAGCACCGCGACGATCGCGACGAACACGATCATCCCCCGCCGCGACGGCCGGAGGATGCGCGCGAGCTCGAACCGCTCGCCGGCGATGGTGAGGACGAGGAACGCCATCCAGAAGGGCACGACCTGCGCGAAGGCGGCGCCGCTCGCGCGGAGCGCCGCGCTCAGCAGCCAGGCACACGCGCCGAGGGTCATGAGGGCGACGGCGATGCCGGGCGTGGCGATCGCGCCCTTTGCGGTGACGGCCACGAGCACGAGCGCCGCACCGAGCGCCGCGGCGATGTCGAGCGCGGCCGGCGCCCCCGCGATGATCGTGACCGCGCTGGCCGCCGCCAGGACGGGCGCGAGCCAGGCCCACGGCCGCCGCACCACGGTGGCGCGCTCGAGCGCGATGAGCAGGCCGATCGCGGTGACCATGAGCGCGCCGTGGCGCTCGGCCGCCGCGCCGAACGGCAGGGCGGCGACGAGCCCCATGCGACCAAGGCCGGCCCACCCCGCGGTGAGGAGCGACAGGGCGCCGAGCGCGACGAGCGCTCGCCGGACCACGCTCATGCGGCTAGTGCCCTGAGCCTCCGACCGGACCGCTGTAGATCGAGGTGTCCTGGTCGCCGGTCACCACGACCTGCGCGGCGGCGCCCTTGTCGATGGCGCGCGGCAGGGCGTGGTCGACGAGCAGGTACGTGCCGGGGACGTTGAGGGTGAACTCGACCATGACCGCGCCGCCCGCGGGCACCAGCGTGGTCTGGACGTTCGTGTTCACGGCGCTGCCCACGGCGCCCTCGGGATACACGCGGTCGAAGATCTCACCGATGAGGTGGAGCGAGGACGGCAGGAATCCGCCGACGCCGAAGTAGAGGCGCACCTTCTCGCCGACCTTCGCGGTCATCGCGTTGTCGCCGGTGAGCGACCCGACCTTCCCGTTGAAGATGACGTAGTCGGGCGACTCGTTGTCCATCTTCACGCCGTCCATCTCGTGGTGCCCGGGGATGCCCAGGCGGGCGCTCGTGTAGAGCTCGGCCTGCATGACGTAGAACTCACGATCGACCTTGGGGAGGCCGCCCTCGGGCTCCACCAGGATCATTCCGTACATCCCGTTGGTGATGTGCACCGGGATCGGTGCCGTCGCGCAGTGGTACACGTACAGGCCGGGGTTGAGCGCCTTGAACGTGACCGTCGTCTCCTTGCCCGGATCGGTCTGCGTGGCGGTCGCGCCGCCGCCCGGTCCGTTCACGGCGTGGAGGTCGACGGAGTGGACGTTGATGTTGCCGGTGGCGTTCTTCACGTGGATCTCGACCGTGTCGCCGACGCGGACGCGGATCATCGGGCCGGGGACAGCGCCGTTGAAGGTCCAGTAGGTGTAGGTCTCGCCCTTCTCGATCTCGGCGACGACCTCCTGCGGCTGCAGGTCCACGCGCACGGTCGCGGGCGCGGTGCGCGTGATCGCCGGCTCGACGGCCGTGGCCGGACGCGCGATGGTCTTCGCCGTGACCGGCTTCGCCGGCGCGAGGGAGGCCGGCGCGGCGGCGGGCTGGGTGCCCGCGCCGGTCGCGGGCGCGGTGGCCACGACCTGCGGCGCCGCCGTGGCGCTCACCGCGACCGATCGGATGTTGCCCGTTGCGCCGGCGACGCCGACGACGAGCGCCGTGACCACACCGATCGCGAGCGCGCCGAGCAGGCCGCCCGCGAATGCGCCGGGGAACGTCTCTGCGCGTTGCTCCGGACTCACCGAGCTCATGGCACAAACCTCCGACGGCCGCCGCGTGCGGCTGCTGGTCTCACGGTGGGGCGGACCCCTACATCGAGGAATGCCCGAAAGGCCCCAGTTCGTGGGCCGAACGGACCGCAGGCTAGCCCATCGCCTCCCGGCCGATCCGCACCCGCCAGCGCGGGCCGCGCTCGAGGTACTCCCAGCGGAACGCGCCGGGGTGCTTCGCCTCGAGCTGGTAGCGGAGCGGCCGCGGGTCGTGATCGCTCACCAGCACGAAGGACGCGCCGACCGCGAGACGATCGAAGGTCGCGAAGATGCGCGGGTGGCGCTCCCGCTGCGGGATGGCGGTGACGTCGATGTCCTGCCCGTCGGCGGGCGCCGCGCGCTGGTGCATGCGCTCGAGCAGCGCCGCTTGCTCGGCCGGGGCGAGGTGGCGTTCGACGAGCGGAAGGTAGACCCGCTCCTCCTTCTCGAGGTGCACGCCCAGGAGCGTCTCGAGGCCGAGGAGCGCCTCGCGCAGCGCGGTGCGGGCCGCGATCCGCTCCGCGCGCCCGGTCGCGCCGCGGAGGCGCTCGACCTGGCCCGCGACGCGCGTGACCTGGCCGGCGATCGCGTCGTGGTCGATCGCCATGGTCTCGGTCGCACGGCCGTGGTCACGGACCAGCGCGTCGACGACCGGGTAGAGGTGCTCCTGCTCGGCGCGCGCGTGGCTGAGGAGATCGCCCTCGAGCATCGCGACCAGGCCATCGAGGTCGTCCCGGGTGCCGCGATCCAGCGCCGCCC
>JBGQFO010000098.1:0-7554 GCA_041496945.1 Candidatus Limnocylindria bacterium
CTGCAACCCTTCTCGGTGCGCAGCCACGCATCGGAGCGGCAAATCGTCGATCTCGCCGACATTGACGCGTCGCTCTCGATCATTCCCACCGGTCAGAGCGGCCAGCCGTACTCACCGCACTGGGGTGATCAAACACAGATGTGGTCGAACGGCGGGTACAAACCGATGGCGCTCTCTCGCGAGCGCATCGGAGCGCTGGAGGGGAGGCTCGTCCTCCGAGCGCGCTGACCAGCTAGGTCCGGGCCGCCGCCTGCTCGTCGAGCGCGCTCTTCTCGCCCTCCGCGTGAGCGGCGGCGTATGCCTCCTGCCCGAGGCCCGAGCGGACGCCCGCGACGGTCCGGTCGTAGTCGGCCCGGTCAGCGGGATCGATAGCGAGCCCGGTGGACGAATAGATCGCGTCCGCCCGGCCGAGCGAGCGCGCAGCGTCCTGCAGTCGCCCCGCTATCAGCTCTACGCTGGCGAGCACGATCAGAGACGCTGCCAAGATGTAACTGTTCTTGATCTCGCGTGAGATGCCGATGGCCTCGCTAAGGTTCGTTTCGGCCTGGGCGACGTTCCCCTCCGTCCGCTCGACCGTCGCGAGGTTGACCAACTCGACGGCGACGACGAGGCGGTTTCCTCGCGTCCGATTTCGCGAAAGGCTCTCCTCGTAAAGCGTGCGGGCACGGCGAAGGTCGCCCGCCATCCGTGCCCCCTCAGCGAGATGGTGGATCGCACTGAGCTCACGGGCCTCATCGTGAAGTTCGAGTGCGAGCACCCGCGCCTCGTCGGCGAGTTTCGCGACCGCATGTGTGTCGCCGTCGCGCAGCCCGACCCGCGCGAGCGTCAGCAGAGCGTCGACCCGCGGCCCATCGAGGTGAAGCTCACGGGCAAGCTCGACTGCAAGAGAAGCCTGGCGACGCGTGTCCGGCGTGTCTCCCATTCGGAAGGCGAGCCCAGCTGCCGCGATCAGTCCTTCCACCCGCTCCGCCGTCGGCCGTTCGCCGTAGGCCGCGAGCAGACGCTCGACCCAGCCGCGACCACGCTCGAGACGTCCCCGCGCGAACCAGAAACGCTGGAGCAATCGCGCCGCTCGCAAACCGAGCGCCGGATCGCCCTCGCAGGCATCTTCGAGTGCCGCGTCGAGCTCGCTCTCTTCGCGCTCGAGTCGGTCGTACCAGCTCTCGGGATTCGGGCCAGTGAGTTCGAGCGTCGCTTGTAGCAGCGTTTCGAGGTAAGTGGTCCCCACGCGCGCATGCTACGCGCGGTGTTACCGGTGATTCTCTCGAGGGGAGAGTGGGTCAGCCTCAGCTTCTACTGAGCACGATTGAGAACCGAATTCTCTCGCTGGAATGGGTGCTCGCCGACCGGCGTTCGTGCTCCACCACATCGCCATCCGACGACTGTGTGACCGTGGATCAGCTCGCCAGACGTAGCCATCCGCGCTCGTCCTGAACGAGCCGAGCTGTTACCACTTCCGCGTGCTTGACCCCCGCGTTTCCGCGATCCCCTCCGCGACCATGGGCCGGTACTACTCGGCCGCTGTTCCCACATTTGAGCGTGGCTGCGCGGTAGGGGCGCGCCCGTTCGATGCGGTGGGATGTGTAGCGCGCCGTCCTAGCTCAATTGGCAGAGCAGTGGTCTTGTAACTTGCCATGCGCGGTCAGCGACGCGCCTTGCATTTGCGGGCGATCTCACTGATAGACGGGGCGGCAGGCACGCCCGCGTCAGCACGAACCATTGCGCTCCCCGATAGAGGTCCCCACGTCCGCGGGGACGCTAGAGTCGAATCACCGACCGAATCACGGTCCCGCTGGTCATCGCGGCGAAGGCCTGTTCCACCTCGTCAAGTCCGATCTCGCGCGTGACCATTTCGTCGATCCGCAGGGTACCGTCCAGATACCAGCGCATAAGCCGCGGGAAGAATTCGGACGGGACCATATCGCCGCCGCTGCACGAAGTGAGGGTGACCTTCTTGTGGAAGAGACCGCCCCGCGCAAGCGGCAGCGTGACCGTCGAATCTGTCGGTGGGACGCCGACGATCACCACCGTGCCGCCGTACCCGACCATGCCGACGGCCTGCACGACCGTCGCCGGAAGGCCCACGACCTCGAACGCGTAGTCGAGCGGCCCGCCGGCGGCCGCGCGAGCGGCTTCGACGGGATCGCCGCTCCGCGCGTCGACCGCGTCCGTCGCACCGAACTGGCGAGCCCACTCGAGCTTCTGTGGCGCGATGTCGACGGCGACGATCCGATCGGCGCCGGCGATGCGCGCGCCCTGCACGACGGACAGGCCCACGGCGCCGCAGCCGATGACCGCGACGCGTGACCCTCTGCGGATCTTCGCGGTATTCAGTGCCGCGCCCACTCCCGTCACGACGCCGCAGGCGATGAGACAGGCCTTCTCGAGCGGGATCGCCTCCGGTACCGGGATGGCCTGAGCCGCATGGACGACCGTGCGAGTAGCGAAGGTGCCGGTCGAGAGGACGCGGGCGAGCTGCTGGCCATCGCGCGCGCGGCGGATGCGCGGCTGGGCGACCCTTTGCGTCTGGCAGAGGACCGGATCGCCGCGCCGGCAGATCGCGCACGCGCCACAGGGGACGCGCCACGAGATGACTGTCCGGTCACCTGGCCGGACGGAGGTCACCGTGCGGCCGACGCGCTCGACGATGCCGGCACCCTCGTGGCCGAGGAGGATCGGGAAGGCCATGCCCCAGCCGTTCATGACCTTCACGTGGAGATCGGTGTGACAAACACCGCTGGCGGTCAGGCGGACGAGGACCTCGTCATCCCCGAGATCGTCGAAGGCGATCGGCTCCACCACGACACTCTCGCCGGCCGCGTTCAGCATCGCCCCCCGATCGCTCACCGCGAGAGGCTACGCCCGCCCGTATCCGTCCGCTCGTCGGTGATGCTGTTCTACCGAACGGTCGTTTGGTATATCGTCCCCGCCAATGGCACGGCTGGTGGGGAGGGTGCGCAGGGCGCCTGCCCTCGGGCGGCGGCGGCAGCGTCGGTCCGCCGAGCGTGAGAAATCCATCCGCGCAGCGGCGCTCCGCATCTTCCGCCAGAAGGGTTACCACGCCGCCTCGATGCAGAACATCGCGGATGCCGTGGGCCTCTACAAGGGCAGCCTCTATTACTACGTTTCCTCGAAAGAGGAGCTGCTCGTTCGACTGTTCGAGGGGCGAGCAGACCGGGTCCTGGGCGAGATACGAGCCATCGCGTACGGGACTGGTACCAGCACCGAGCAGCTGCGCGCCATGGTGCGCGCGTACGTCCTCGGCGTTCTGCGGAATCTCGATTCTGTTCACGTGTACCTCCGTGAGGAGCATGTGCTGCCACCGGCGGCGCTGCGGCAGGTGCACGCCGAGCAGCGAACGATGCGTGACCTGTTCGAAGGCATCATCAGGGACGGCATGCGCGACGGCTCGTTCGTCGGGACCGACCCCAAGCTCGCCGCCCTCGCTCTCCTCGGGATGTGCACCTGGGTCCATCGCTGGTACCGGCCGAGAGGGCGGCTCACCGAGACCGCGATCGCCGACGACTTCGCCGAACGCGCCATTCGGATGCTGAGCGTGTGACGCTCGAGGTCCGCATCGCGCTGACGTTGGTCTGAGGAACGAGGAGCTCGGAAGCACCATGCTTTCAGTTGCACCGGACGCCCTCATCGATCTGCCATGGGGACAGCTCCTCGTGAACGGGCTCGCGCTCGGCAGCCTGTACGCGCTGACCGCGTTTGGCATCGTCCTGATCTACAAGACGACGCAGATCATCACCTTCGCTCAGGGCGAGACGGCGATGTTCAGCACATTCGTCGCCTTCACGCTGCTGACCGCGCTCCAGTTGCCGTTCGCGGTCGCCTTCGCACTGACCTTGCTCTTCGCAGGGCTGTTCGGCGCGCTCATCGAGCGTGTCGTACTGCGCCACATCAGCACGACCACGATCTTGAACCCGGTGATCGTCACGGTCGGGCTGAGCCTCATCCTGCTCGGGGCGGCGGGCTGGATCTGGGGCTATGAGATACGGACCTTTCCCGCACCGGTGGCCGGTCCACCCTTCCGTGTCGATACGGTCGTCGTGAGCCAGCTGAACGCGCTGATCTTCGCGGTGACGCTGGTGCTGATGGCGGTCCTCTTCGCGTTCTTCCGCTACACCCCGACGGGGATCGCCATGCGGGCCGTCGCGGAGAACCGAACGGCCGCACAGCTCATGGGCATCAGCATCGATCGCATGAATGCGATGGGGTGGGGAATGGGCACGGCCATGGGCGCGGTCACCGGCATGCTGATCGCCCCCCTGAACTACCTCGATCCCGGCATGATGGGCGACGTCGCGCTCAAAGCATTCGCGGCGGCCGTGGTGGGCGGACTCACCAGCCTTCCGGGCGCTGTGGTCGGCGGGCTGTTGCTCGGCGTCATTGACAGCGTCGTCGGCTTCGAAGTGCCTGAGCTTCGCAACACCATCGCCTTCACGCTCATCGTGCTGGTGCTCGTGGTGCGGCCCGGCGGCCTGCTGGGCAAACACGAGATCAAGAAGGTGTAGGCCGGCCGTGATGGCGCGCTTGCTGCGAACGCGCGGACGAGCGACGGCGCTCTACGGTCTGGGGCTGGCCGCCGTGCTCGTCGTCCCCGCGCTGCTCAACACCATCCCAGGCATCGCCCCCGGATACATCCTGTACCTGGTCTCGCTCGCGCTGATCTACGCCATCGTCGCCATCGGCCTCGGGCTCCTGATCGGGCACACCGGCCAGATCTCGTTGGGACACGCCGGCTTCTTCGCGATCGGGGCGTACGCCTCCGCCCTGCTCACGTTGCGCTTCGGTCTGCCATTCGTCGTGGCGCTGCTCCTCGCGGGAGCGCTCAGCGCGGCCGTCGGGTTCCTGTTGGGACTGCCTGCCTTGCGCCTCTCCGGTCCCTACCTCGCGGTCGCGACTCTCGGCTTCGGCCTCGCGATCCCCCAGCTCGTCGTGTGGCAGGGCTCGTGGACCGGTGGCTCGTCGGGGCTGCACGGTCTTCCGCTCGCGTCGCTTGGGCTGGGCACGTTCACGATCGTGTTCCGTACCGATCAGGACTACTACTACCTGGCTGTGGCGGTCCTCGTCCTCCTGACGATCTTCGCGAGGAACGTCGTCGCGAGCCACACGGGCCGCGCTTTCGCCGCCATTCGCGATAGCGAGCTCGCCGCCCGGGCGATGGGCGTGGACCTCCTGCGCTACAAGACGCTCGCCTTCGCGCTCAGCGCCATGTACGCGGGGATCGCAGGCAGCCTCTACGCGCATCTGCTCCACGGCATCAGCCCCGAAGACTTCACCGTTCTCCTCTCGATCGACTTCCTGACGATGATCGTGCTGGGCGGCCTGGGCTCCGTGGGCGGTGCGCTCTCGGGGGCCTTGTTGCTGACGTTCCTACAGAACGCCCTGACGCGACTCCCTGTGGTGCACGACTTCAAGAACCTCTACATCGTCGTGCTCGGCGTGATCCTGATCCTGACGATCGCATTCCTCCCGCAGGGCCTGGCCGGGGTCGTGCGCAGCTCGCGCCGGCGCTGGGCGACGCGCACGCAGGACCGCGCGCCCGCGGGCCAGATCGTCGAGTTGGGCGAGGGGAGCGGCGTGCGATGAGCGGGACGCTCCTCGAGATCGCGGATCTGACGATCAGCTTCGGCGGCCTGGTCGCCGTCGACGGCCTCGACCTGCGCGTCGACACCGGCGAGATCGTCGGCCTGATCGGACCGAATGGAGCAGGGAAGACGACCGTCTTCAACTGCATCAGCCGGTTCTACGACCCCGATCGCGGGACCATCCATTTCAAGGGACGGGACATCACGCGCTCTCGGTCGCACGACATCATCCGGCTCGGGATAGCGCGCACATTCCAGAACGTGGAGCTCTGTCGCAGCATGACGACCCTGGGGAACCTGTTGGTGGGACAACACGTTGTCCTCCGCGGCGGCGTGGTCCGTGACGGCTTGCGCCTGCGCGGGGTCGGCGCTGACGAGGCCCGAGCGACCGCGCGAGCGGACGAGATGCTCGACCTCCTAGCACTCACGCCCTACCGCGATCGCGTGGTGTCCGCGCTGCCCTTCGGCCTGCAGAAGCTGGTCGAGCTCGGCCGGGCGCTCGTCTCACACCCGGCCCTGCTCTTACTCGACGAGCCGACCGCCGGCGCCGACAAGCAGGAGATCCAGGGTCTCGCGGACCTGATCCGCCGGATGCGCGACCGCTTCGATGTGAGCGTGCTCGTCGTGGAGCACGACATGTCTTTCGTAATGGGGCTCTGCGATCGGCTCTACGTGCTGGACTTCGGCCGGCGTATCGCCGACGGAGCGCCGGCTGCTGTTCGCAACGACCGCGCCGTCATCGAGGCGTACCTGGGCGAGCCCGAGGTCTCCGAGGTCTAGGTGGCCCTTCCGCTGCTGATGGTGCACGAGCTCGAGGCCTACTACGGACCCCTGTGTGCCCTTCACAGCATCAGTCTCGAGGTCACGGATGGGAGCGTCGTCGCTCTGCTGGGAGCGAACGGCGCGGGCAAGACGACGACGCTGCGGGTGATCTCCGGTCTCCTCCGGCCAACGCGCGGCTTCGTCGAGTTCGACGGTAAACGTGTCGATGGATGGGGGCCCGACCGATTGGTGCGTGCGGGGATCGTCCAGGTGCCCGAAGGACGACAGATCTTCGCGGATCTCACCGTGCGCGAGAACCTGTTGCTTGGTGGGTACGCGCGACGGGGTGGCGGTTCCACACGCCAGGAGTCGCAGCGCGTGATCGAATATTTCCCACGCCTGGGCGAGCGGCTGCAGCAGCGCGCCGGAACACTCAGCGGCGGCGAGCAGCAGATGCTCGCCATTGGGCGGGCGTTGATGGCACGGCCACGCCTGCTCCTGCTCGACGAACCCTCCCTCGGCCTCGCACCGCTGCTGGTCAAGGAGATCTTTCGCGTCATCGGCGAGATCCGCACCACCGGGACGACCGTGCTCCTCGTCGAGCAGAACGCACACATGGCGCTCGGCATCGCCGACCATGCGTACGTCTTGGAGACCGGACGCGTGATCCTGGGCGACCGGAGCGCGGCGCTCCGGCAGAGGGAGGAGGTGCGACGCGCATATCTGGGGCACTAGGGGTTGGAAAGACAAGTAAGGAGGCACTTTGATGCCGCAACTTTTGAGAATGCAGGGCAGATCGATACCGCGGGCGGCGCTCGTCGTCCCGCTGCTCGTCGCCCTGCTTGTGACGGCCTGCGGTTCGGGTACCACGCCCGCCGCGGCGTCCGCGACCGCGTCGGCAGCACCGACCATCGCAGCCACCGCCAAGCCGGTCGTACCAGGTGTCACCGACACAGAGGTCGTGGTCGGCAGCTGGGGACCGCAGGATGGACCGGCGGGCGCCTACGGTGCGATCGACCGCACGATCGACGCCTACTTCAAGATGGTGAATGACTCGGGCGGCATCAACGGCCGCAAGATCCGCTTCATTTTCGAGAACGACAGCTACCAGCCGGCCAAGACGGTGGCGGCGGTGAAGAAGCTCGTGGAAGAGGACAAGGTCTTCGCGCTCGTGGGCGGGCTCGGGACACCC
>JBGQFO010000099.1:0-7549 GCA_041496945.1 Candidatus Limnocylindria bacterium
CCCAGCTTCTCGAGCTCCTCGGCGATCTCGGCGTCGTCCGGGACCTCGCGCAGCTGGTGCACGTCGATGTAGCGCACGATGCCCGCGGCGTCGACCACGATGATCGCCCGCTCGGGACGGCCGACCTCCTCGTTGAAGACGCCGTACGCGCGGGCCACCGCGCCGTGCGGCCAGAAGTCCGCGCACAGCGGATAGCTCACACCACCGAGGTGCTCGGCCCAATCCTTGAGCGTGTAGACCGTGTCGCACGAGATGCCCACGACCTGGGCACCGCCGCCCGCGAACCGCTCCTGGAGCGAGTTCAGCGCGGGCGCCTCGCTGTTTCAGGTGTTGGTGAACGCGAACGCGAAGAACGCGATGACGACACGGCGGCCGCGCAGCTTCGAGAGCGTGACCTCGCTGCCGTCGTGCGCGCGGAGCGTGAAGTCCGGCGCCGCATCGCCGACACGAAGGGTCTTCGTCTCGGTCGCGACCTTGTTCCGACCCTTGGGTGCCGCCACTCGACCTAGACTAGACGAGCGACGAGCGGCTTTGCCGCGAGGAGCGAGACCACCAGCCTTGAGCGCGTCTCGCGGCGAAGCCGAGAGATCGAAGGAGACTGACCCGGTGAGCGTTGATCAGCGGCGTCGCGTCGACGCGGATCGACACGCGTTCCTGGCCTACGCGGTGCGCTGTCCGTTCTGCGGGTCTGAGGTCGGGCCGCGCTTCGTCACCCGCGAGCATCTGGACGTCCCGCCGAACCCGCCGTACGCGGCGACGGTGAGATGTCCGAAGTGCACAGAGACCTTCGAGGTGCGCTTCACCGACTCGCCGCGCTAGGGCGCGACGGTCACGACCAGGAAGACGCCCTCGTCCTCGAGCCAGGTCACCCCATCGATCACCGGACGCAGGTTGATGTAGTAGACGCCCGGTGCGCTCGGCGCGCGGATCTGGAAGCTGAATGTCCCGAGCGCTCCCGGCGCGACCACCGCATCGCTCTGTACCGCGACACGGTTCGTGGACAGCCAGCCCACAGCGAGCCCGGCCCACGTCGTGTTGTCGCCGTTGATGCCCAGACGCGCCTCTTGACCGAGGATGCCCCGCACCCAGGTCTCCGAGCCGGTGTTGCGGAACGTCACCGAGAGGGGACCGCTCAGCGCGCCCGGCCGGAGTGTCGGGTACGCCGACTGCGATGACCACGCGCTGTGGTAATCGACGCGTGTCATCACGGGCACGTACGCGCCCTGATCCTCGAGCCAGGTGACGCCATCGACGACCGGCCGCAGCCGCAGCGCGACCGTCCCCGCGCCGAGAGGCGCGCGCACGCTGAACGTGAACGTCGCGGTCGCGCCCGGAGGGACGCTCGCCTCGCCCTGGACCGCGACGCGGTTCGCGGACGGCCAGCCGGCGTTCATGCCCATCGCGTCGTATGCGGTGCTGTCGCCCGGAACACCGAGCGCCACCTGACTGCCCGCGACGCCGCGCTGCCAGGTCTTCGTCCCGTCATTGCGGTACTGCAGCGTGACCGTGCCCGTCGCGGCCGGCGGCATCGCCGCGAGCTGCGACTGCCCGGCCCACGAGGCGTGGAGCCCGCCGTCCCCGGATGCCGACGCCACGCCGCCGCCACCGCTGATGGTGGAGCCCGTGCTGAAGTCCCACTCGTTCGTGACCATCGCGCCGTTCACGTTGATGTCGAAGCGCACGTGGTAGGTCGTGCCGACGGCGAGCGGGCGCTGCGGGATGATCACCTGGTAGTCGCGCTCGAATTGCTGCGCCGCGTAGTAGATCGGGAGGCGGGTCCCGTTCGGCGCGACGATCTCCGCGGCGCGCATGTCGACCGGCTGCCCGCCCGAATACACGACCATGATCGGATAGCCAACCGGGCCCGAGACGCCGGCGGGAAGCGGGCTCGGCGACTCATTCCCGCTCCAGGAGATCGGGATGCCCGTCTGGCCATTCGCCGGGGAGCGCACGAAGTCCACCGACCGGATCCGGAAGTCGTAGGTGATGTCGCTCACCGTCGCGGTACCTGCGAGATCGGAATGACCCCACCCCGCGGATGACGCGCTTGGGTGCATCAGACCGAGGCGGTGATACGGCGCGTCCCACAGCTGGCTCACGCCACCGAGCGCGCTGCCGCCCCCGGTCGCGACCTCGCTCACGAACGTGGTCACCAGGCCGGCGGCGATGACGCGATCGCGCGGCGCATACCCCGTGTAGTACGGGAGGCCGACGGTCTCGAAGTGGCCGCCCGTGCGATTCGCCGCGCTGTAGTTCGCGTGGCTCTGCGCCGCCTGGACGACGCGCGCGTCCATGGGGATCGTCGGCGCGCCGATCGCGGAGCGCAGCTGGTTATGCAGCGTCATCATCGCGGTCGCGCTGACGGCGTCGGCATCGGCCAGCGGCGCGGGCGCGCCGAAGAACAGACCCAGGGACAGGACCGGAGCAAGTGCGAGCGCCAGAGGCAGGCGGCCACCCACACGGCGTCGTGCCATCAGCAGTGGGAACGGATGTGGGGATGAAGCCGGTGTGTCGCCATTCGTACTGGGCGCTGCGTCCGGGGATCAAATCGGTAGCCGGGATGCTCGGTTCAGGCGCCGCCCGCCCGCGGCGCCGTCACCACAAGGTCAGAAGAGTTACTTCTTCTTGCCCTTCTTGGCTGCCTTCTTCTTCTTGGCTGGCATCTAGGTCACCTCCCTTCCCACGAGAGTGATCTGACGCGCTATCTCAGAACAGGCGTCGCTGGCGACCAGACAGACGAGATGTCTGACTGGAGCGGGCGAGCCATTCCTCGAATTCCTTTCGAGGGATGCGCCAGACCCGACCGACCCGTACCGCAGGTAAGCGGGACGGATCTGGGTCGTCCACCGCGCCGAGACGGCGCAAGATGGTCGTAGGGTGAACGCGGAGCCGCCGCGCGACCTCGTCTGTCGTGAGGAACTCCTCCTGGGCATCGGGGTCCGAACGCGGCTTGGCCATTGCCACTGCGGCTCCTGCTTCGGTTGCTTTATGAGCGTCACCTGCTCGTCCTGATTTTGACTGCGCTCGCTGCAATGTCAAGTGCGCGGGCCTCGCGACGCACGATGCGGAGTGCGCGGTCGAGCAGCGCGCGGTTCGCCGGCTCGTTCAACCAGCGCGAGGCTCCGCTGGGATGCGGCAGCGGAATGAGGATGCGGTCTCCCTCCCTTCGCGCTTTCCCGATCGCGTCGCGGAGCGATGTCTTCCCCCAGAACCTCTCGATCGCGAGCTGGCCGACCAGCAGGACGACCTTCGGCCGCACGAGCGCGAGCTCACGCTCCAGCCACGGAGCGCAGAGCGCGATCTCTGCGGGGCTGGGTCGGCGGTCGCCGCTTCCCCTCCCTCCCGCGGCCTTGCCCGGGAAGCACTTCGTCATCGAGGTGCGGTAGGGAAGGTGCGCCTCAGCGATCCCCGCTCGCGCGAGCCAGCGACGCAGCTCCGCGCCGGCGCGACCCGAGAAGGGCAGACCGGTCGTGAGCTCGATCGCTCCCGGCGCCTGGCCGATGATCATCACGCGATCGCTGGCCTTCCCTGCGACGATCGGGTACGCGCGACCCAGATATCCGGCCGCGACGCAGCGCGTGCACGCGCGGATGTCGGCGTGAAGTTCCAATAGACTGGTCATCTCGACCGGGGTGTAGCGCAGCCTGGTAGCGCAACAGTCTGGGGGACTGTAGGTCCCGGGTTCAAATCCCGGCACCCCGACACGCGACCGCCCTACGCGCTTCCCTCGCGCTCCGATGCGCGCGCCAGACCGAAGTACTCGCGGGTGAAGTCGTAGAGCTTCTCGCGATCCTCCCTCAGCGCCGGCCGCAGCGCGTAGTGGTTGATCACGCGGATCTGCTGCTGCAGCCACTCCGCCCAGCACACCGCGCAGACCCCACGCGCGATCTCGTCGCCGAGCTCGCCGGGTAGCACCCGGCCTGCTGCCTCCCGCGTCTCGTGGCAGCGGACGCAGACGACGACCTCAGGCACCCAGGCGTCCCACCCGCCGCAGCGGTGCGTAACGGAAGGCGGCGCGCCCGACGACGTCCTCGAAGGGGATCGCGCCGAACACGCGGCTGTCCGTCGAATGGTCGGGCCGGTCTCCCATCACCAGGCAGCCGCCCGGGGCGATCTGGGCGACGCGCTTCAGGAGCAGGCGCGACCGCTCGCGCGGATCGCGCACCAGCACGACATCGCCGGGTCGCGGCGGTCGGCGCGGCGGGAGCACGAGGACCCAGTCCCCCTCCCGCAGCGCCGGCTCCATGCTGCGGCCGGAGACCGCCACGCGCCAGGGTCGCACGGCTACTTCTTCGTCGCCCAGAACGTGTCGCTGATCTCCTTTACCGCGGCCACAAGGTCGGCGGCAGCCTGCGCGTCGACGTTCTGCTTGTTCTTCGACGCGAGCTTCAGCGCCTTCCAGAACATGTCATGCAGCTTCGGGTACTTCTCGAGGTGCTCCGGCTTGAAATAGTCGGACCACAGCACCTGGAGCTCCTTCTTGCAGATCTCGGCGTGCTGCTCCTTCACCGTGACCATGCGCACAAAGCTGTTGCGCGTGGCCGTGTCGGTGGCGTTCAAAGGCAGCTGGCCGATCTTCTCGACCATCTTCGCCACGGTGTCGGCGGCGATCTTCGCCGGCGTCGGGTCGTAGATGCCACAGGGGATGTCGCAGTGCGCGTACGCGATGGTGGTGGGACGCAGCAGTCGACCGAACACGGACGGGCTCCTTCGGGCTTGTGGAGAGCTGCCTGGGGCGTGCGACGCCCTGGCGCCGCTTCATCGTACCGCCCGTCGTGCGCCGATCCGGGCCGGCCGGCCTACGGCGCGACGTCGTCCAGCGTGATGTCGATGTCCATGCTGCCGCGGACGTCGAGCGACAGCGTCTTGCCGACCAGGTTGCCGACGAACGGCGGGAAGACCTCGACCCCGAAGCGCCCCGGGAGGATCACGACCTCGAAGCGCCCGGCGACGTCGGTGTCCGTGGCCGCCGCGACGCCGCTGGGATCGGAGAAGTCGAGGGTCGCGCCGGCCACCGGGATACCACGGGCGTTCCTCACCGTGCCCACGACGGTGATGCCGCGGCGGACGGTGAGGTCGAGCGCCACATCGACGTTCCCGAGGTCGAGCGCGTCGGCATCCTTCCAGGTGCGCTTCCCCGACCAGTACTCGCCGATGAGCCCGCTGTGCTCGGGAGGGATCACGCTGACGACGTACGTCTCCGGTCGCGTGGTGATGGCGTACCGGCCGTTCCCGTCGGTCTCGCGACAGATCCGGCCGGTGGTGAACGGGGTGTCGATGCAGACGAGGGCGTTGGCGACGACCTGGCCATCCGTCGTGCGGACGACGCCGCGCACCTGCGGACCCGTCGGCAGCGAGATGTCGAGGGTGCGGTCGCCGTTCAGGGAGAGCGCGCTCGAGCCGACGCCGGTGAGCGAGCGGTCGTACCACTGCGCCACGGCGCGGATGTTCGCGGGCGGCACCACCCAGACGAAGTAGTCCCCGGGCTCGCGCAGCGCGGCGTACGTGCCGTTCTTGTCGGTCCGCTCGCATTCCCAGGGGAGCGGCGCGGAGAGCGTGCGCAGGCAGACCTGCGCGTTCTCGACGACCGCGCCCGCGAGCCGGACCGTGCCGCGGAGCACGACGCCGCGGACGAGCGTGACGTCGACGTCGGGAACGTCGGCGCGGCGCGCGTCCAGGATGTCGGCCTCCTCCACGAAGGCCCTGCCGCGCGCCCATTGCGAGACGAGTCGCGCGCCGCTCGGGCCGCTCACCTCGAGCCGGTAGACGCCGGCCCTCACGTCGATGCCGTACGTCCCGTCGCCCCCCGACCGCGCGCACGTCGACGCATCGTCGCTCGCGGGTCGCGCGCAGGCCTCGGCCCCGGCGATCTTCGCGCCGCTCGCGTCCCGGATCGTGCCCGAGATCCGCTGCAGCGCGACGAGCTCGACCCAGAGCGCCGCGTCGCCGCCGAGGAGATCGGTCACGCGCTCGGCGTCGGCGAACCGCTGCTCCCCCGGTCCCCGGACGCTCACGAAGTACGTCCCGGGCTGTCCGTGGAGGACGACGCTGCCGTCGGTACCGGCGTCACCGCAGGTGCTCGCGCCGCCGGCGCTCGACGCGCACACGTGCGCGCCCGCCAGCGGTGTTCCCGTCTCCGAGCGCGTCACCAGCACGCGAAGCGTGTGCTGGACGAACGGGCTCGCCGTCGGCGTGACCGGGAGGCTCGTCGCGGTGCAGCCGGCGAGAAGCAGGGCGCCACACGCGAGCGACAGCCTGCCGATCCGAGCCGTCGGGTTCAGCCCCGCCTCGCCGCCGCGGCGCTCGCGATGAGCCGAGAGATCTCGGCCAGCGGCCCGGCGATCTCCTCACCGCGCTCGCGCTGCATGAGGTCGCGCATCGCCTCGCGGATCGGCTTGCCCTCGGACAGCACCAAGTGCGTCTGCTCGGTGATCGGCATGCTCACGTTCAGCGCTCTCGCCGCGCGGTACGTCGCCTCCGCCGTCGTGAGCCCCTCGGCGACCTGGCCTCCCAGCCGCTCGCGGATCTCCTCGAGGCCCAGGCCCTTCGCAAGGAGCTCGCCGACCGTGCGGTTGCGCGAGTGCTTGCTCATGCAGGTGGCGATGAGGTCCCCCACCCCCGCCAGTCCGGCGACGGTGAGGGGGTTCGCGCCGCAGGCGAAGCCGTAGCGCGCGATCTCGGCGAGCCCGCGCGTCATGAAGCCCGCTTTGGCGTTGTCGCCGTACCCCATGCCGTCGATCGCGCCGGCACCGAGCGCGACGATGTTCTTCAGCGCGCCGCACAGCTCGACGCCGACGACGTCCGCGTCGGTGTAGGCGCGGAACATCGGTGTGCCCACCAGGGTCTGGAAGCGCTTGGCCGTCTCGGGGTCGGCCGACGCGACGACCGTCGCGGCCGGATGCCCCGAGGCGATCTCACGGCTGATGTTCGGACCGGAGACGACGGCCACGCGACCGGGGTCGATGACCTCGCCCCACACCTGACTCATGCGTCGTCCGTCGTCCGCCAGGCCCTTCGTCGCCGAGAGCAGATGATGGGTCGGGCGGAGGTACGGCACGATCCCTTCGCGCAGCGGACCGACACCGATGCTCGGCGCCGCGACGATGAGATCCTCGGCCGTCGTGACGGCCTCGCGCAGGTCGGCCGTGATGACGACGCGGTCGGGGATACGGATGCCCGGCAGGTACCGGCGGTTCTCGCGCTCGGCCGCGAGCGATCGGGCCTGGTCGGCCTCGCGCGCCCACAGCACGACATCGCGCCCCGCGTCGCGCGCCAGGATGGTCGCCAGCGTCGTCCCCCATGACCCGGCCCCCAGGACCGCGACGCGACTCATCTCTATGCGCGGAGTCTGGGCTCGACGCCCCGGGCGATCAGCTGCATGTTCGGGACGTGCCGCACATAGACGATGGTGCCGGCGATGACGATGAACGCAAGCGTCGCCCAGTTGAACGACAGCCACCCGGTAGCGCTGAACAGCAGGTAGCCGACGAGCGCGCCGACCACCGATGCCAGGGAGCCCACCGACACCATGCGCGTAAGCGCCAGCGCG
>JBGQFO010000100.1:0-7496 GCA_041496945.1 Candidatus Limnocylindria bacterium
CCCGCCTCGCGCATGAGCTGCAGGAGCAGCCGGTACTCGGTGCCGGTGAGGGTGATCTCCCGGTGCCCACGTCGCACGCGACGCGACGCCGTGTCGAGCTCGACATCCGCCTCCCGCAGCAGCTCGGGCTTCGGCGCGCGCCGGCGCATGACCGAGCGAAGGTGCGCCGCGAGGACCGCGAGGCTGAACGGCTTCACCATGTAGTCGTCGGCGCCCGCGTCCAGCCCGGTGACCTGATCGATCGTGCTGTCCTTCGCCGTAAGGAGAACGATGCCGACATCGGGCCGCTCCGCACGCACCGCGCGGCATAGCTCGAGCCCGTCCATTCCGGGCATCACGACATCGAGGACGAGCGCATCGGGATTCCATCCGCGCACCGTCTCGAGCGCGCGCTGACCATCGGTCGCGGTCTCGACGTCGTAGCCCTCCCGGCGAAGGCCGCGGGCGAGGATGCTCGTCACACCCTCGTCGTCGTCGACAACGAGGATGCGGCTCCGACGCTCATCCATTTGCGTGGATGCTGTTCTCAGGGACCCCTCAGCGAATCTGCCGTCAGGCCACAGTTGGCAGGACCTTTGGTCCTTCTCTCAGGCGGCTCTCAGGAGCGACCCTCGGGTCCATGGCTGAGTCGCTCACCCGGCGCAAGATGCTCGCCGCCCTGGGCGGCGCCGGCAGCGCCGCGCTGGCCGTCGGGCTCTCCCCCATCTCGTTCCCCGAGGCCGACGCCGCTGGTCCGGCCAAGCCGGAGCGTCAGTGGGCGATGGTCATCGACCTCCGGAAGTGCGATGGCTGCAAGAAGTGCACTGAGGCCTGCCAGGAGACCCACCACCTTCCCCAGAACTTCGAGTGGATCAAGGTCTTCCAGGTCCAGGACAAGTCCGGCAGCCAGTACTTCATGCCGCGTCCCTGCTTCCAGTGCGAGAACGCACCGTGCCTGAAGGTGTGCCCGGTCGCGGCGACGTACCGCGAGGCGGATGGCGTGGTCCTCGTCGACCAGGAGCGCTGCATCGGCTGCCGCATGTGCATGGCGGCCTGCCCCTACGGCGCGCGCTACTTCAACTACGCCGACCCGCCGAAGTACGACAACCCCTTCGGGAAGGCGACGCCGGAGTTTCCGGTGCCGCAGCAGAAGGGCACCGTCGGCAAGTGCATGTTCTGCGTGCACCGCACGGCCGAGGGCCAGCTCCCAGCGTGCGTCGAAGCCTGCAAGATGTTCGCGCTCTACATCGGCGACCTCGTCCAGGACGTCGCCACGAACGGCGACCAGACGGTGCGCCTTTCGACCTTCCTCAAAGAGAACGATGCCTTCCGCTACAAGGACGAGCTCGGCACCGGCCCGCGCGTCTGGTACATCGCGGGTCACGGCCAGCTGCTGGATTACTAAATGGAGCGCCGGCAGCACGACCGCTACATCGAGCGCGCGATGTGGTCCATCGGCCGCGGCGACCGCAACTTCTGGATCTCGGTGTTCGTCCTCTCGGCGCTGGTGTTCGCCGGTCTCTACGCGTGGGTCTACCAGATCCAGCGCGGGCTCTGGGTAACCGGCCTGAATCAGAAGGTCTCCTGGGGCTTCTACATCATCAACTGCGTCTTCTTCATCGGCATGAGCTACGGCGGCGCGATGACGAGCGCGATCCTCCGTCTCACGAACGCGAAGTGGCGCGCGCCCCTGACGCGACTGGCAGAGGCGACCGCGGTCGCCGCGCTCCTCGTCGGCGCGGTCTACCCGATCATCGACATGGGTCGCCCGGACCGCTTCCTGAACATCCTCTTCTACGGACAGGCCGGCTCACCGGTGGTGTGGGACGTCGTCGCGATCAGCACGTACATGGTCGCGAGCCTCGTCTTCCTGTACCTGCCGCTCATCCCGGATCTCGCGACGACGCGCGACTCGCTCCGCATGAGCAGGCTCCAGGGCATCTATCGCTTCCTCGCGCTCGGCTGGAAGGGCACGCCGGGCCAGGAGGCCTCGCTTCAGCGGGGCATCGGCATCATGGCCGTGCTCATCATCCCGCTCGCGGTCTCGGTGCACTCGGTGCTCGCGTGGCTCTTCGCGGTGACCGCGCGAAGCGGGTGGCACAGCACGATCTTCGCGCCGCTCTTCGTGCTCGCCGCGATGCTCTCCGGCGTCGCCGCGGTGATCCTGGTGATCGCCGCATTCCGGAAGGTCTATGGACTGCAGGAGTTCATCACCGCGAAGCACTTCCGCTACCTGTCGTACCTGATGATCGCCCTGGGCGCCGGCTACCTGTACTTCATGGTGAGCGAGTACCTCACCGAGGGATACCTCTTGGACCAGGCGACCGCGCCGCTCCTGGAGTCGATCTTCATCGGCAGCTACGCGCCCGCCTTCTGGGGCTTCACCACCCTTGGCCTCATCTTGCCGCTCGTGCTCGCCGCGATCCCTGGCCGTTACGTGATCGGGCGCGCCTGTGGCGCATCGCTGCTGATCATCGCGGGGATGTGGCTAAAGCGATTCCTCATCGTCGTCCCGGGCATGGCCGAGCCGGTCATGCCGTGGGACTGGGGCCGCTACGCGCCGAGCTGGGTCGAGGTCACGATCACGATCGGCTCGGCGGCGGCGATCCCGCTCATCCTGATCATCTTCTTCCGCTTCTTCCCGGTGATGTCCGTCCACGAGATGGAGGAGGTCGAAGGAGCGCCCGAACCGCGCACCGCCGTGTTCCTCCCCACCTTCGTCGAGGGAGCCGGCGAATGATCCGCAAGGCAGTGCCGTTCGGCGCGGCGCTCGTGGCGACGCTCGCGTTCATCGCCTTCGGGACCGGCTGGCTCGGAAGCTCGCTCCGCCTCCAGGCGCCGTCCGGCTCGCTCGGCGCGGCCGCACCGGCGGCGACCGCCGACGCGCACGCGCACGGCGGCGCGACGGCAGCGCCGGCGCCCGTGGCGATCGTGCCGCCCGCCGATGGCTCGCGCGTCGCGCTCACCACCGCACGCGCGGCGAAGCCCGAGCTCGGCTACACGCTCGCGGTGAAGGTCACGAGCCCGGTCGGGAAGCCCGTGAACGACGCGACGATCCGCTTCTACGACGTCGTCGAGCTGTTCGGCCAGCGCGAGGAGCTCATCGGGTCAGCGACGACCGACGGGCAGGGTCAGACCGCCATCAACTACCTGCCGGCGTTCACCGGCACGCACACGATCGTCGCGCGCTTCGCCGGGCAGGGCCCGCTCGTCGCGTCGCTCGGCGTGACGGACCTCGAGGCCGCCGTGGCCGCGCCGACCTACAAGGTGGACCAGCCGCCGCTGGCGATCTTCACGAAGTACGTCCCGTACGCGGCCGGCGTCGTCGTCCTCGTGGTCTGGGGCCTCATCGCGCTCTCATTGTTCGGTACCGCGCGCGGCGTCATCGCCAGCGCGAATCCAAATCACCGAAAGGGGGACACCGCATGATCCTGCGCCGCGTCCTCGCGACCACCGCATCCATCACGTTCGTCGTCGGCTCGCTCGCCTCGTGTGGAGGTGGCACCGGCGAATCGGCGACCTCCGCGACCACGGCCCCGACCGTCGCCCCGACCGTAGCTGCGACGGCGAAGCCGCAGGTCGCAACGTTCCTCATCCTGCAGGGAGACACGGTCCGCAGCCCGGAAGGGCTCACCGACGAGGAGAAGACGTTCCTGTCGTGCGTCCAGCAGAGCCGCTTCCCGCAGGGTTCGCGCATCGTGTGGCGCTACCGCGTCATCGATCCGCTCACGAACAAGGCGCTCGACGACAAGGGGCTCACGTCGTTCGAGGTCACGCTCCCGGACAACACGAAGACTGCGTTCAAGTACGGCGGGCACGGCGGCACAAAGGAGGCTCCTGCGGAGTTCTTCTGGACCGCCGGCTTCAGCCTCCCGAAGGACTACCCGACCGGTCTTTTCAACTATCAACTGAAGGCGACGGCTGCGACCGGCGCAGTGGGCACGTTCGAGCAGATGAAGGTGCCTGCGGCCCAGCTCACGGTCGTCAAGTTCGGATCGAGGTAAGGACATGAAACGCGTCGTCGTCGCGATCGCAGCGGCACTCTTCCTCGCAGCCTGCAGCACGACCCAGGCGCCGTCGACACGGAGCCAGGAGCCTGCTGCGACGTCCAAGCCCGCTGCGACCGCGACGGCGGCCGTCGCATCAGCGCCCAACGCGTCGGCACCCACCGCATCCGTCCAGCCGATGGACATCGCGGGCAAGTTCGCCCTCGAGCCGGCCCACGGCCCGTGGGACACAAAGGTCACCGCGACCGCGACCGGCCTCAAGCCGAACACGAAGTACGACCTGGTGTGGGTCACCGGCAAGGTCGCGTGGAAGCTCTCCGATGATCGGAGCAAGTACCTGGGCCGCGACGCGAAGACGGTCCAGAACACCATCGGCTCGTACACCGCCGACCCGAACGGCGCCTTCGTGGCGACGTTCCCCGTGCCGCAGGGCTTCGGCTACGCGCACGACGTGATGGTCGTCGACGTCGAGAAGACGATCCGCAACAAGGCGCTCTTCGACGTCGACATGACCACGACGATCACGCCGACGAGCGGGCCGGTTGGCACGCCCATCACCGTCGAGGTGAAGGGCATCGGCTACCAGTCGTACCAGAACAGCTTCCAGCTGACCTATGACAACGCGTACACCGGCTGGGTCTCGTCGATCACGACCGACGGGTACGCGAAGTTCGTCATCCCGGCGACGGGCGTCGTCGGCACGCACATCGTCACGCTCGGGCACAGCGAGTTCGGGGCGCCCTACATGAACCCGAACCAGCAGCCCGTCGTCGCATCGCGACCCTTCCCGCACCTGCCCTTCACCGTCACCGACGGACCCGCCGTGATGCCCACGGCCGCCGAGAAGCAGGGCTTCGCGCAGATCGCGGCGAAGCCGGTGGCCCAGGGGATCTGGACCGCACCGTACGGCGCGACGGTCGGCACGCCGGCGACGCTGAACGCGAAGGCGCTGCCGGCCAACAGCGACATCGAGATCTTCTGGACCACGATGGTCGGTAACCGCTCCGTGACGGGCTTCGAGGAGCGCACCAGGTCGCTCGGAAAGACGAAGACCGATGCCACGGGCTCGTTCAGCTGGGGATTCCCGATCCCGGACGACCTGGGCGGCTCGCACACCTTGACCGCGAAGATGGGCGACACCGAGGTCGCAAAGACGACCACGTACATCCTCGCGAACGCGTTCCCGCTCACCGTGGACAGGGGACCCTCGGGCACGAAGACGACGCTGCATCTCAAGGGTGTCGGCTGGACCGAGACCGAGCAGATCTACCACGTGGTGTACGACAACGCCTTCGCCGGATACGCCTGCGCCTTCCAAAGCGCTGGCGACCTCACGATCTTCTTCACCGTCTCGGGCGCGCCGGGCTGGCACTACATCGACATGTACCCCGGCATCTACCAGGGGACGGAGACGCGGCCCGCGAACTACAAGATGCCGCAGCTCACCGCCCTGAGCGACCACCCGGGCGAGCCGCTGCCGATCTTCCGCTGGGCGTTCTTCATCACCGCGCCGTAAGCGCGACAGACTTCCTTCGCCGAACGCGCCGCTGTTCTCGCCGAACGAGCGGCGCGTTCGGCGTCCAGGCCCGGACGGGCGGAGTGCGGCATGCTCTTGCAGATGCCGCCCGCGCCGCTTGCTCTCCGTCCCGACCGCTCCATCTACTCGATCGACGGCGGCTGGTTTCGGGCACGCTGGCACTTCTCCTTCGATCGGTACAGCGACCCCGGACACATGGGCATCGGGACGATGCGCGTCTTCAATCACGACACGCTCGTCCCCGGCGCGGTGTGGCCGATGCACCCACACCGCGATATCGAGGGGATCACCTACGTCGTGTCGGGCGAGTTCGAGCACGCCGACAGCCTGGGCAACGGCGGCGTGCTCCTGCCCGGTGGCGTGCAGCGGATGCGCCTCGGCCGCGGCGCGGAGCACTCCGAGGGGAACCATTCCAAGACCGCGGAGATGCAGTTCATCCAGATCTGGATCCTGCCTTGGCAGCGAGGCCTCGAGCCCGACGTCGTCCAGCGCCAGTACACCGTCGCCGACCGCACCGATCGGCTCCTGCGCTTCCTCAAGCCCGAGGGGGCCGCGGGTGAGGGCATCACCGTCGCGCAGGACGTCGCCATGTACGTGTCGCGGCTCTCCGCGGGAGCGAGCGCGGGGCACGAGTTCGGCGTCGGCCGCGGTGGCTACCTCTACCTGATCAGCGGCGCGCTGAGCGCGAACGGACACTCGCTCGGCACGGGCGACGCGTCGTACGTCACGGGGGCCGGCGCGCTGGATCTCGCGGCGCGCGAGGTCAGCGAGCTGATCATCGTCGACACGCCCCTTTAGACGACCGCGGGGACGAGGCGACCGGCGGCGTAGACCTCGCGCACCAGCGGCGCGCCGAGGCTGTATGCGAGCTCGCGTTCGTCGTCGGTGCGGAGGATCACGACATCGGCGCGCCGGCCCTTCACCAGCGCGCCGGCTCGCTCCCCCCGCCCGAGCGCGTGCGCCGCGTTGATCGTCGCGGAGACGATCGCCTGGTGCGGCGAGAGCCCGCAAAGCGTCACGCCGAGCGCGATCGCTGCGGGCATGCCGACGAGCGGCGAGGTCCCGGGGTTGTGATCGGTCGCGAGGGCGACCGGCACGTCCGCAGCGAGGAAGCGGCGCGCGTCGGGCGGCGTGTAGCCGACGAAGAACGCGCTCCCCGGCAGGAGCACGGCCGGGATGCCGGCGCGGGCGAGGGCCCGCAGACCGTCGGCCGAGGCATGCGCGACGTGGTCGGCCGATCGTGCCTTCATCCGCGCCGCGAACTCGGTGGCGCCCACGTCGTTCAGCTGGTCGGCGTGCAGGGTGAGCGCGAGCCCGGCATCGCTCGCGGCCTTCGCGAGCGGACGCACCTCGGTCGTGTCGAAGACGCCCTGTTCGACGAATGCGTCGACCGCCTCCGCCAGCCCCTCGGCCGCGACGGTCGCGACCGTCTGCGTGACCTCGTGCAGGAACGCCTGCCGATCGGCCGCGTACTGCGACGGGAGCGCGTGGAGCGCGAGATACGTGGGCGCGACGTCGATCATCGCGTCGGCCCTGGCGCGCGCGATGAGCCGCAGCTGACGCAGCTCCTCCGCCGGTTCGAGCCCATAGCCGCTCTTCAGCTCGATCGTGGTCGTGCCGAGCGTCGCCGCAACCGCGAGCCGGAAGCGCAGCAACGACAGGAGGTTGCCGTCGCTCGCCTCCTTTGTGGCGCGCACCGTCGCGTGGATCCCGCCACCCTGCTCGAGCAGCGCGAGGTACTCGGCACCGCTCCTCCGCGCCGCGAACTCGTCCCAGCGGTGACCGGCGTAACAGAGGTGGGTGTGCGCGTCGACGAAGCCGGGCATGACCACCGCGCCGCCGGCATCGACGACGCGCGCGGACCCGGGGCGCTCGAGGCGCTCCCAGGTGTCGTCGTGACCGGTCGCAACGATGATGCCGTCACGCGACGCGACCCATCCGTCGTCGATCGCGCCCACATCGCCGGCCGCGGC
>JBGQFO010000101.1:0-7451 GCA_041496945.1 Candidatus Limnocylindria bacterium
CGAAGAGCTCCGCGACGAGGTCGATCTCGAATCGGTCCGCGAGCACCTGCTCGGCGCGGTCAGCCAGACGATGTCGCCGGCTCACGCGAGCCTGTGGCTGCGGGAGCGCGCGCGATGAGACGTGGTCCGGACCTCGCCATCGTGTTCGGCTCGCTGGCCGTGGCTGCGACGCTGATCCTCGTGCCGGTGAGCTTGTGGGTCACGCTGACCGGGCCGGAAATTCCGGGCAACACACTCATCAACCGCGTGCTCTTTCGCTTGTCCCCTCTGACCTTCGGTCCGGTGGGACTTCTCATCGCGACCCGCCGGCGCGGCAACCGCATCGCCTGGATCCTCATCGCGCTCGGCCTCGCCGTCGCGGCGTCCGCGGTGGCCGGCGACGCGGCGAACGCGGCCGTCGGTCCGCCCGCCGGGTTCCTCGCGCTCGCGAACACTGTCGGCTATGTCATGCTCGTCGCGCTCGCCAGCGCGCTCGTCCTGATCTACCCGGATGGACGTCTCCCATCACGGCGCTGGTGGCCGGTCGGGGCGGCGGTTGCACTGTGGTTCGGGCTGTCAGCGGTCTCGCTGACCCTCGGGCCCTCGATCCCCCACGGCCGAGGTTCAATTCCAAACTCCATCGGCGTGCCCGGGGTCCTGGGCCAGCTTGCACAGCTGTTCAGCAACGTTGCGCTCGTGCTGATGATCCCGCTCGTGCTCGGGGCCGTCGCGGCCGCGATCGCGCGTTGGCGGCGGTCGGTCGGTATCGAGCGGCAGCAGCTTGAGCTGTTCGTTTACGCGGCATCCCTCCTCTTCCTCGTCCTTGTGCTCTCCGCGAGCGGCCTCCCGGGCCCGTGGGGAGAAATCACCAATCTCGCCGTGCTCGGGCTGCCGGTCGCGATCGCCGTCGCCGTGCTCCGTTACCGCCTGTACGACATCGACGTCCTCATCAACCGGACGCTCGTGTACGGCCTCACGACAGGCGGCATCGCCGCCGCGTTCTTCGGCGGCATCGTCGTCTTGCAAACGCTGCTGCGGCCGTTCACCACCGGATCGGAGATCGCGGTCGCCGCATCCACGCTGCTCACGGTCGCGCTGTTCCAGCCTCTCCGTTCGCGCGTGCAGCAGGCCGTCGATCGGCGCTTCTACCGCTCGCGGTACGACGCGGTGCGGACACTCGACGCGTTCGCCGAAGAGCTCCGCGACGAGGTCGATCTCGAATCGGTCCGCGAGCACCTGCTCGGCGCGGTCAGCCAGACGATGTCGCCGGCTCACGCGAGCCTGTGGCTGCGGGAGCGCGCGCGATGAGTTCCATCTCACCAGGCGCGGACGTCGCGACCGTCTTCGGCCTGCCCGCGGAGGTGGGGGCGGTCGTGCGCGAGTTCCGCAGCTGCGAGTTCTCGACGCTGGCCCGCGACGGCACGCCGGTGACCTGGCCGACGGCACCGTTCTTCGAGCCCGAGCGGCGACGGTTCTTCATCACCTCGTCGGTCGCGCTCGCGCAGAAGGCGTTCAACGTCCAGCGCGACCGGCGCGTCGCGATGCTCTTCTCGAACCCGACCGGGAGTGGCCTCGTCGCGTCACCGGTGGTCCTCATCCAGGGGGACGCGGAGGTCTCCGCGGAGCTCGGACAGCCGGACGAGCGCTTCGAATCGATGACACGGCTGATGGCCGAGCGGCAGCCGGTCGGCATCACCTTGGCGGGCGCGATCCCCGGTCCGCTGCGACACCTCGCGGATTGGTATTGCTGGCGGCTCCTTATCTTCATCCAGCCCCGCCGGATCCGGTGGTGGCCCGAGGGCGACCTCGGCCGGGCATGCGGCGAGGTCGTGCTGTGACCGCGTGGCGCTCGGTCGCGCGCGAGCTCCGCCGCTACGAGTACGCGGTCGTCGCGGCGCGCGATCGGGACGGTCACCCGGTGAGCGCCCGCTGCGTGCCCGTGCCCGACGAGCGCACCCTGACCTTCGCGGTGCCGCTCCGGGACGAGCTCGGCGTCGCGGCGGGGCCGGCCTGGCTCCTCTGCCATTTCCACGACGAGAAGTTCTGGTCGCTGCGCAGCTTCGGCGCCCGCGGGTCGCTCGAGCGGACGCCCGAGGGCTGGCAATTCCGGCCGACGAGCTTCGTGCCCGGCGTGGGCGGGATCATCCCGATGGTCAAGCTCTTCGTCGGCGGTCGCCGACGCGCGCTCCGCTACCTCGCCGTGCGGGGCATCGCGCCGCCGGAGGTCCCGTGGGACCGGATCAGCGCGATCAAGCGCCAGATGAAGGCGGAGCGCGCCGCCGCGTCGGTCTGGCCGCCGGGGCCGGCGGGGCCGGCGGGGCCGGCGGCATGATCCGAAGACGGAACGGATCCGTCGCCCTCATCGGGTGGCTGGTGTCGGTCGCGATCGCGATCGCGGCGGGCCTGATCACGCCGGCCAGCGACCTCAGCTTTGTACTCATCGGCCCGATCTTCACTACGGTCGGTGCCGCCCTTGCCTGGCGCCGCCCCGAGAACGTCGTCGGCTGGCTGCTCGAGCTTTTCGGGTTCCTCGTGGCGCTGATCGGGTTCACGCAAACGTACGCGCTGCGCGGGCTGGTCGACGCCCCAGACTCGCTGCCAGCAGCCACGACCGCAGCGTGGCTGAGTGTCTGGGTCTTCGTCCTCCTCTTCGGCGTCGTCTGCTCGATCTTCCTGCTCTTCCCGAACGGCCGCCTCCCGTCACCGCGCTGGCGCGTGGTCCTGTGGGCGCAGTGGGTGCTCGTGGCGGTTTTTTTGGTCGGAGCAGCGTTCTTCGACGACACCCTCGGCTTTTTCCCCGGCTACCACAACCCCTACCTGATCGTTCCGCTCCCGTCGCTCGCCGGGTTGACCCCATCTCTGATGCTCCCGAACCTGGCGGCGGCGCTCTCGCTCGTCCTCCGCGCGCGGCGCGCGCGCGGCGACGAGCGCCAGCAGCTCAAGTGGGTGGGCTACGCGGTCGCGCTGTTCACACTGAGCTTCGTCGGGGGTGCGTCCCTCAACGGGCTTGTCGCGTTCGGCCTGCTCGAGCCGAACACCCTCGCCAGCGACGCGTTCGGCGTCGTGGCCTTCGGCAGCTTCCTCGGCGTCCCGCTCGCCATTGCCGTCGCGGTCCTCCGCTACCGCCTGTACGACATCGATGTCCTCATTAACCGGACCCTGGTGTACGCCGCGCTCTCCGCGACGCTCGCGGCGACGTACTTCGCCGCCGTCGTGGTGCTCCAGGCGGCGCTTCGGCCGCTCACCGGCGGGAGCGAGGTGGCCGTGGCGCTGTCGACGCTCTCCGTCGTCGCGCTCTTCGCTCCGCTCCGCCGTCGCATCCAGGGCGCCGTGGACCGGCGTTTCTACCGCTCCCGCTACGACGCCCAGCGCACGTTCGACGCGTTCGGCGTGCGCCTGCGCGACGAGGTCGATCTCGACTCGGTGCGCGCGGACCTGCTTGAGGTGGTGCACGAGACACTGCGCCCTGCCCACGCCGGCGTGTGGCTGCGCGAGGCGCGGCGATGAAGTGGAGGAGCCCGGGCGTGACGCTTCGGGTCAGGCGTGTCGTTCCGCCTGCGCTCCTCTTTGTCTTGGCGCTACTCGCATACATCGCTGCGTCGTGGATCGGAGCCATGAACGCGCTCCCGGTCGAGGGCGCAGGCCTCAGCGTCGTGCAGGCCGCCTTCCTTGTGTTCGTGGCGGTCGGCGCGGTCGTCGCCGTGCTCCGGCCGGAGCACCACGTCGGCTGGCTGCTCTGCGTCATTGGTGTCGCCGGGCAGCTGCAGGGACTGGCGCTGGCGGCCGGCCTATACACGGCTCCGCCGAACGGACCAGCGCTCCCTGCCTGGGTACTCGATCCCTGGCTCATGCCCCCGCTGCGTAATCTCTGGGTCGTCTCCTTCAGCGGGCTCGGGCTGCTTCTGTTCATCTTCCCGAACGGCCGGCTCTTCTCTCGTCAGATCACTGCCGGCCTCGCCGTGGCCGTGTTCACCATCGTCGTCGGACTCGTGACCTCGTCATCGCAGACCGCGACCGCTACCGAAGCGACGCGCTTCCCGCTCTTCGACGCGCTCTTCAGTGCCGACACCGCCGATGCGCTGTACGCCCGGGGGCAGACGCTAAGTGCGTTGTCGCTGATGGCACTCCTCGTTCTCGGCGCGATCTCGATCGTCGTTCGTCTGCGACGAGCGAGAGGCGTCGAGCGCCAGCAGATGAAGTGGTTCGCCTACGCCGCGGTCGTGCTCGCGCTCGTGTTCGTCGGCACGGCCATCGCCTTCTTCTCGCCGCTGCGAGCGCTCGATCCCGGCGCGCGGATACCGCCAGCGATGTTCGGCGGCGTGCCCTTCCTGCTTGCACTGATCGCGTTGCCGATCGGCGCAGCGGTAGCGATCCTCCGCTACCGGCTGTACGAGATCGACGTCCTGATCAACCGCACTCTGGTCTACGGTCTGCTCAGCGCGGCCCTCGCCGCGACCTACTTCGCAGGTGTCGTCGTCCTGCAGGCAGCGCTGCGCCCGCTCACTGGTGGGAGCGAGGTGGCCGTGGCGCTGTCGACGCTCTCCGTCGTCGCGCTCTTCGCGCCGCTGCGCCGGCGGATCCAAGCGGCCGTCGACCGGCGCTTCTACCGCTCCCGCTACGACGCCGCCCGCACGCTCGACGCGTTCGGCGTGCGCCTGCGCAACGAGGTCGACCTCGACTCGGTGCGCGCGGACCTCCTTGACGTCGTCGGGGACACGCTTCGGCCCGCTCATGCGAGCCTGTGGCTGCGGGAGGCGCGGCGGTGAAAGGGCGGTTCGCCGTAACGATTTCCGGACGGTCCCCGACTACAAAGGAGGCAACATGTTGACGCTCACACGGACCTTCCGGCGTGTCACCGGTCGCGGTGCGGAGACGCCCGCGCCGAAGACGAGGGTCACGACCGGGCGCGGACGGGCGCTCGAGACCCCGCCGATCGACATCGCCCCGAACGACCCGATCCTCGCGTACTTTCACGCGGGGTCCGGTGCCGTCGCGATCGACGAGCTGCAGCTCGACTCGCCCGCGGTGCGCGAGCTTCGCGCGGCCGGGGTCAAGATCGTCGTGCCGCTCATCAGCCAAGGCGAGCTCATCGGTCTGCTCAACCTCGGCAGCAGGCTCTCGGACCAGGACTACTCGACCGACGACCGCCGGCTCCTCGAGAAGCTCGCGGCCCAGGCGTCGCCGGCGGTGCGCGTCGCGCAGCTCGTGCGCGAGCAGGAGGCCGAGGTCCGGGCGCGTGAGCGCATCGACCAAGAGCTCCGGATCGCGCAGCTTATCCAGCAGCAGTTCCTACCCAAGACCTTGCCGGACCTGCCGGGCTGGCAGATCGCCGCGTTCTACCGCGCCGCGGCCGAGATCGGCGGCGACTTCTACGACTTCATCGCGCTGCCTGAGGGCCGGATCGGGCTCGTCGTCGGCGACGTGACCGGGCACGGCGTGCCTGCGGCGCTCGTCATGGCGACGACGCGGAGCGTGCTGCGGAGCGAGGCACCGCGACTCGTCGCGCCGGGCGCGGTGCTCGAGCGGGTGAACGAGTTCCTCCACGACGACATTCCGGCGAACATGTTCGTCACCTGCCTCTACGCGGTGCTCGACCCGAAGACGGGCGCACTCACGTTCGCGAACGCGGGCCACGATCTTCCGTTCGTTCGCCGAGGCGACAGGGTCGAGGAGCTCCGCGCCACGGGTATGCCTCTCGGCGCCATGCCCGGCATGCGATACCAAGAGAAGGAGGCGGTCCTCGGCCCGGGCGACGTGATCCTGCTGCACAGCGATGGCCTCGCCGAGGCCCACGACAGCTCGCACGCGATGTTCGGCTTCCCGCGGATGCGCGCGCTCATGGGCGAGCTCGGCATCGGGCACGAGCTCATCGATGGGCTCATGGGAGCGCTCCGCGCATTCACCGGTCCGGCGTGGGAGCAGGAGGACGACATCACCCTCGTTACCCTCGCCCGGTCCGCCGGCGTCGCCGGCGAGCACGTCCTCGCCGAGTTCCACGAGCCGAGCGCGACCGGGAACGAGCGCACGGTCATGCAGCGAGTCGCGGAGGCCGTGAAGGATGTCGGCCTTGACCCGAAGCGCTACGAGCGGCTTAAGACCGCGGTCGCGGAGGCGGCGATGAACGCGATCGAACACGGCAACCATGGCGATCCGGAGCTGCCGGTCCACGTTCGCGTGAGCGTCACGGGGAAGGACCTCACGGTGCGCATCGTGGACAACGGCGGCGGCAAGGCGATCCCCGAGGCCGAGACGCCGGACCTCGAGGCGAAGCTCGCGGGGCTCCAGAAGCCACGCGGGTGGGGTCTCTTCCTCATCAAGAACATGGTCGACGATCTGCGCACCCACACAACCGAGACACATCACACCGTCGAGCTTGTCATGCGGCTCGGCGAGAAGGGAGCGGAGTAAGTGGCGACTGCAGAGAAACCCATGCGGTATAGCGATAAGACGGCCGTGGTGGACCTGCCGGCGCAGATCGACTCGACCGCGGAGAACGCGCTGAATGACGCATACGCGGCCGCGGTGGCGCACGGCTCGAAGACGGTGCTACTCAACTTCGCGGGCGTCGACTTCCTGTCGAGCACGGGGATCGCGCTCATCGTCGGGATCCTGGCCCGCGCGCGGAAGGATGGCCGCGCGATCCGCGCGTCGGGCCTCTCCGATCACTACAAGGAGATCTTCGAGATCACGCGCCTTTCGGACTTCATGACGATCTTCGCAGATGAGAACGCAGCGTTGAAAGGTGAGGGAGCAAGATGACCACAGCGACGACGACGACGACGGCCGACCGAATCGACGAGCGAACGATCGTGATCCGCGTGCGCGGCGACGTGACCGCGGCCTCGGAGCAGCCGCTCATGGCCGCGTACAGCCAGGCGGGGGAGAAGACCCGCGCGATCGTGATCGACTTCTCGGGGCTCGACTACATGAACAGTGGCGGTATCGGGCTACTCGTGACGCTCCTCGTCCGCGCCAACAGGCAGAAGCAGAAGCTGCTCGCCTGCGGACTGAACGACCACTACAAGCAGATCTTCGAGCTCACCCGGCTGGACGAGGCGATCGGCATCCACGACAGCGAGGCCGCGGCGCTCGCGGCGCTGAAGGCGTAACGGAGGACGGCGATGACGCGCGATGACAGCAACTGGGCGAAGCCGGTCAGGACCCTCGAAGCGAGCGATCGCGAGGGCGCGATCAACGCGAACGTGCGCGGTCGCCGGCTGAACGCCGCGAACGGGGGCTTCGGCCGGCTGTTCCAGAAGACGTTCACGGTGCGGATCGGCGCGGACGTCACGCCGCAGGCCGTGATCACGACCTGGAAGACGCAGTTCGGCGATTTCTGGCCGAAGGGTCAGCGGATGTTCCTGCCCGCGACGGGCATCGCGCCAGGCGAGGTGGGGCTCATCAACGCCTCGATCCCGGGCGCGCCGACGATGGCCACCGGCGTCCTCGTGATCTACGCCGACGACGTCTCG
>JBGQFO010000102.1:0-7428 GCA_041496945.1 Candidatus Limnocylindria bacterium
CTACTGCTCGTTCCTCGACGCGAACGCCGCCGTCGCCCTGCTGGATGTCGGAGGCGGCCCCACGATCGACGCGTTGTGGCCGTTCCAGCTCAACCCGGGCGCTGCCGCCCTGCCACGCGCCGATTGGGATCCGGCTCGCGGTCTCACGCCGCTGCCGGTCAGCGACTGGGAGGACGCCAATCGCAGGCGTGTCGCGTTCGCGGGCTGGGCGACGAATGCGCGGACGATCGGAGTGCAACAAGCGCAGCCGGGAAGTGTCGCCGTGCGGTGGCAGGCAGGCGCCCGCACCGAAAGCTTCACGGGCATCGACTGGAACAGCGCGAAGCCGGCCGACCCAAGCCACCCGGCCGCGACCTCGGCGGTCGCCGCATCGACCGACCGATCGAAACGGGACATCGCCCGCGGATACCGCATCACGTCGACCGTGCTGACCGGAGCGGAGCGCGCCGCGCCCGCCGGTGGAGCCACGCCGGTCGCACCGGCCCGGTCGAATCTGAGCCTTGCTCTTGGTGCGGCCGATCAGGCCGACCCCTGGGGCGGCGTCGCTGCCGTGTCGCGCGCCGCGGATCATCACGACGTCTTTTGGGTCCATCCCGACGGCTGGGTGAAGACCTCCTGGGAGGATTCGACCCAGCGCAACACGGCGATCGGCCACATCAACCGCGACGACCCGGGGAACCCCGGACGTTGGGTGTTGGCGCGCAAGGGAAGTCCGCTCGCGGCGGTGTCGATGAACGTGGATCGTCTTGACGTCTTCTACGTCGACACCGGGCACCGTCTGTTCCACCAGTGGTGGGCGCCCACCTCGTCCACCTGGTCGACCAACGGCGACTGGGTCGGCGGCGCCGACTTGCTCGTCGCCCCGGCCTCGAACATCGCCGCGCTCCCACTTCCGACGGCGCCCGCTGCCACCGCGACGACCGGCAGGTGGGACGTCCTCTTCATCTCGCAGGCCGGCCTCGATGGACCCCATCGGACCGCCCGCACGCCGCACGCCGCCGGACCGCTGGGCAACGCACAGCGCCAGATCCCCAAAGCGACCGTCCTCGACTGGCTCCTCGGCGCGGCGCACCAGCAGATGCGCTACCGACTCCGGTGGGCCACCGGCGGCGCGGGCGCTCCGACCGTCGCGGAGGTCGACACCCAGACACCGGCCTGGAGCATCCTCTCGGTCGCCACGGGCGTCGCGGCCTGCCGTGGCGTCGACGATCGACTTCACGTGGTCTTCCAGGAGCGCGCCCGGCCGGCGCTGCCGAGCGACGACGCCGCGTCGCACGAGCTCTTGCACATCGAGCTCGCGGCCGTCCCGGCCGGCGCGCCGATCGTGCCCCTCGCGCGGCGGTCGGTCGCGGTCTTCGCGTCGCGCACGGTCCCGACCGTCGGCCGGCCGCCTTCGCGCCAGCCGTCATGGTTGACCACCGTTCGCCTTCTTGCGCGCCCGAACCTCACACAGGCGGCGCGGACGGAGCTACTCCTTGTCGCGATCGACAGCGAGTCGGCGCTCCACTGGTGGCGCTTCGATGGCGCGACGTGGACCGATCACGGCTCGGCGGCCGCTGCCGGCGCGAACACCTTCGGCACGAGCCGCGAGCTGCAGATGATCGTCTCTGCGAACAGGCAGATCATCGACCTTCTCGGCGTGACCGAGACCGGCGCATTGATCCACGCCAGACTCGGGTGGACGGCGACCGTGGTCCTGTCTTCCGCGCCTGCGGTCCTGCCCTAGACGACAGCCTGCCGGAAGACCGGATACACCAAGCGATAGAACTTGACGAGCTCGCGGATCGTCACGAGTGGCGACAACCCCGCCTTGCTGGGATCCATGTGCTGGAACATGCCGAGCTCCGTGTAGCGTGCCCCCGACCGTCCGACGAGCGCCGACCACAGGCGCCTCGACTCGTCCACCGGCACGACCGCGTCGTCGCGATCGTGCGCGAGGACGATCAGCCGTGCGTGGATGTCGTCGACGTAGCGGATCGGGGAGAGGGCATCGAGGCGCGCCCGCAGGTCCGCCGGCAGTCCCTCCAGCGCATGCGTGGCGCCGTCGGCGCTGAGTGCGGTGAGGAGGAGCGCGATCGCGCGGCCATCCTCGGAGAGGGCCGCGCTGTCGACGCTGCCGGTGGGCTCGGCCAACCCAGACCTCAGGGGCTCCGCCTCGGTGGGCGCGAGCACCGCCGTCATCGACTGCACGTAGACCTTGCGCGTGAGGGGATCGACCTGCCAGTGCTCGCGGGCTCGTCCCGTCGGACGGGTCGCGCTCGCGATGTCCTGAGCGAACGTCCACATCGAAGAGTACGCAGCCCACTCGGCGACGAAGGCGACCCGATCCCGAACGAGCGGGCTCGCTGCGGCCATCAGCGCGAACGACCCACCGACGCAGGTGCCGAGGAGGCCGCTCCGCCCCGGATCGACATCGGGTCGTTCGACGAGCCATCGATACGCGAGAGCGATGTTCTCGACATCGTCCGGTTCGATACGGAAGCTCCGCATGGCAGGCGACCAATAGAGAAGGGCCGCGAAGCCGGAGCGGGCGAGAGCCCGCCCAAGGATCGGTACCTGCGGATGGTCGACCCCGAATGGGACGACCCCGAGGCAGACGACCATCGCCGGGAACGGCCCAGGGCCCGGCGGACGATAGAGGTCGCCCTGCGCGCCGCCGGAGCCTGACGGGTAGCGCACCTTTTCGACGATCGGCGCGGGCGTGAACCAGTCGATGGGACGCGACGGGAGCATCGGAAGCACCTTGAGGAAGAAGATCGCGGTGTTGGCCGCCGCCCGGATGGCGGCCGACGGATTCGGCACAGTCCACCTCACACGAAGGACCACCCCAGCGCGCGTCCCTCGAGCCACTTCGCGCCGGCCGTCGCGCCGAGCAGGAGCGCGACCTTTGCGAAGATCTCCGCGTCGGTCGCGGTCGTCGCGAGCACCGACACCTCGCGCAGGTCGGTGACCGCCGGACGAGCGGTCCGCGGATCGATGAGGTGGTGGAGTCCCTTTCCCCACATTCGCTTGTTCACGCCACTCGTCGCGGCACCCATGTCGCGCAGCAGCACGGCCCGTTCGCCGAAGCCGACCGGCCAGCCCTCGCCGGTCTCGCCCTCGCCGCGGGCGTAGAGATCGCCGCACAGATTCACCAGACAGTTCGCGCCGAGTCCCTCGGCCAGGCGGTCGGCCAGCCAGCCCTTGGCGATGCCCCCGAGATCGATCGCCGCGCCGGGCGCGAGGCGCGCCTCATTGGCGTGGAGCTCGAGCAGCTCGGGGAGCGGCGCCGGTGGCGCGGGTGGCCTCTTCGTCGGCGTCCCGCCGAGCGAGAAGTCCCGCGTGTAGCCCGCCGCGAGGAGCGCCGGCAGGGTCGCCGCGTGCACCAGGCCGCCGCTCACCTCGTACGCGCGGAGCGACTCGAGCAGGAGCGCGCGCAGCTCGACGCTGACCTTGACCCACGCGCCGGCCGCGGCGTTGAAGCGGCTCAGCTCGCTGGACTCGGTGAAGCGCGTGAGGCGGTCGTGCATCTGGTGGATCCAGGCCTCCCCCCGCGCGAGCGCGTCCGGCGCGAGGCTGGGCTCAAGCGCGAAGAGCTCGCACTCGCCGCCGAGCGCCTCGAAGGCGCGCTGTTCCACAGCGTCTATTAGGTCACGTCGGAGGCGGCGCGTCTGCGTCCAGCGTTCACATCTCCTTCACGACCAACGGCGAGGCTCTGGTGCGATGCTCCAAGCTTCGCCACGTCTGACGGCGCGGGTCGCCGGCGTGTTCGAGCTCCTCGAGGGGTCGGCATCGCTCTTCGGACAGCAATACGTCGTCGGGCTCCTCGTCGTGAGCCGCGACGCGGCGGCGACGGCGGACAACGTCCTCGCTCAGGAGGGCCTCTTCCGGCTCGGGATCGCCGTTTCGCTCCTCGCGGTCGTCTTCCATCTCATCTGGGGACTCCTGCTGTACGAGCTCCTGCGCGTCGTCGACCGCCGGGTGTCGCTGTTCGCGAACCTGTTGCTGGTCGTGGGGTCCGGGCTTCAGGCCGTGGCCGGCCTCGTGCTCCTCGCCCCGCTGGTCGTCCTCCGTGGCGGCGATGCGCTCGCGGCCTTCGCGCCCGATCAGCTGCGCGCGCTGGCGCTCCTGTCCTTCCGCTTGAACACGCAGGCGTACGACATCTTCCTCGCGTTCTTCGGGGTCTGGCTGCTCGTGGTCGGCTACCTCATCTTCCGTTCGACGTTCCTGCCGCGCCTCATCGGCGTGGGGCTGATGCTCGAGGGTCTCGGGTGGATGACCTACTTCTCCCCGCCCCTCGGCGTCGCGCTGTTCCCCGTCACCACCTTCTTCGGCCTGTTCGGGGAGCTGCCGCTGCTCGCGTGGCTGCTCATCAAGGGTGTGAACGCCGAGCGCTGGAAGGCGCAGGCCGCGGCATCAGGACACGTGCGTGTAGGTGATCCCGGGTAGCTCGGTCGCGCGGACGCCGGGCTGCAGGGTGATCCGCGGGACCGCTGTCGGGCGCGGCGTGGCCGTGCGTACCGCGACGGCAGGGGGCTGAAGCGGGGCCGCGCCGTTCTTGGGGTGGCCGATCACGTAGGCGTTCGCGCCGACGAACGCGCCCGCCGCGAGGAGCACTGCCCCGGCGCGCAGCACGGTGGCGCCGAGGCCGTCCATGGGTTAGGTCTTTGCGAGGATCGAGCTCTTGAGGATCGGGAGCCGCTCGAAGCTCTGGGCGAAGACCTCCTTCGCGTCGACCTCGAGGTGCGACTGAAGGATCTCCTGGTACACCGAGCGGAAGTCGACGCCGTAGCCGAGGTTCCCGCTCGCATCGAGCTTCGAGAGCGCGGGCTGCTCGCCGTACAGGCCGCCCTTTACGCCGTCGCCGATGAGGAAGACCGGCGCCGCGGTGCCGTGATCGGTGCCCGCGCTCGCGTTCTCCCTCGGCCGGCGCCCGAACTCGGACCACGTCGCCACGAGGACCCGGTCGGACATCCCGTGACCGGCGAGGTCCGCGTAGAAGGCCGAGAGCGCCTGGTCGAGATAGCCCATGAGGTCGTCGTGACGCTGCTGCTGGGTGAAGTGCGTGTCGAATCCGCCGAGGGTCACGTGCAGCACCTTCACGCCGGTGCCGGTGACGATGAGCTGCGCCGCGAGCTGCAGCGCCGCCCCGAGCTGGTTCTTCGACGAGTAGACGAGCTTCGCGTTATCCGAGTACTGCGCCTTCGGCGTGTAGGCGGAGGCCGAGCTCTTCAGCTGGGCGACCGTGTCGCGCGCCGTGGTGACCGCGGTGTCGAACAGCGCGCCGTAGATGCCGGGCGTCGCCGTGTAGAGCGCGCCCATGGCCTTCTCCATGTCGTCGCCGCCGTTGAACTTGAAGCTTTGCTGGCTGTTGACCACGGTGAGCGTCGCCTGGAGGTCGCGCAGCGCGCCGGGGATCTCGGTCGAGCCGCAGGCGCAGCCGACGAGGGGGTGACCGGCGGAGTCGTAGTTGTCGGCGATGGTCTTGCCGAGCCAGCCGTCCTGTTGCCGGCGATCGGGGTCCCCGGTCTCCCACACGCGGATCGAGTCGAAGTGCGAGAACGAGGGCTTCGTGTAGCCGACACCCTGCACGATGGCGACCTTGCCCTGATCCCAGAGCGACTTGATGCCCGCGAGGTTCTGGTTCAGGCCGAGCGCGTTGGAGATGGGGAGCGCCTTGTCCACGGACTTCGAGAGCTGCGGACGGAGATCGCGGTACGCCGCGTCGGCGAGCGGGATGACCGTCTGCAGGCCGTCGTTGCCGCCGGCGAGCTGGACCATCACCAGGACCTTGTCGTTGATGACCTTGTCCTGCTTGCCCGCGTAGATCGCGCGCGCGAACACGTCCGGCACCGCCGCGTAGCCCGCCGCGAGGCCCGCGGCGCCCGCGCCGAACACCAGCCCGGAGCGGAGGAAGTCCCGGCGGTTGATCTTCGAGAGCGTGGCGACCATCTTCCGACTCCTTCTATCTATTTCAGCTGGAACTCGGGCGAGGCGAACAGGACGGCCCAGCGGCGCTTGTCGTCCGCCGCCTCGTTGAGCAGCTGCAGGGTCTGCGCCGAGAGCACGCCGTCGAGGTGCGTCTCGTGCGCCGTCCCGGCGGACGGGATCTTCTTGAGCTGCTGGAGCGCCGTGGTCACGAAGTTCGCGCGCGCGAGCATCGTGTTCGACGAGACCCACGACTCGTTCTCCGGCCAGCCTCCGACGCTCGGCGGGTCGAACAGCGCCTGGCCCATCCCCGGGCCGGACTGCGTGATGATCCGCGAGAGCGTCTTGTCGCCGAGCGCCTTCACCGTGTTCACCATGAACTCCGTCGGCGTCTTGATGAGGCTGCGGTACGCGGACTTCGCCGTGAACTCCGGGCTGGTGAACACGTCGCGGAGCAGCGACTTCATGTCGTACTTCGTCTTCCGGTAGCCCGCGGCGAGGCGCAGGATCGTCGCATCGGTCGGCGACGGCGTGACGAAGTGGGTGAGGATCCGGCGGACGATGAATACCGCGGTCGCGTCCTGCTCGAGGATCTTGTCGATGATCCCATCGGTGTTCCAAAGCCGCGTCTCGCCGAGGTAGGCGAACGCCGGCCCGCTGTACGCGCGGTTGCGGTCGAACACGCCGGTCCTCACCGTGTCGGCCTTTGGGATGTTCTTCGGCGGCTGACCGGTGCGGGCCGTCTGCTGCTTGACGTTCGCGTCGACCATCGCCTGCGTGAGTGGCTCGCGCCAACCGGCGAGCCCCTTCGCCGCGGCCTTCACGTCGTCCTCGGTGAACGCGTCGGGGCCCATCGCGAAGAGCTCCATGAGCTCGCGCGAGTAGTTCTCGTTCGGGCTCTTCCCGGTGGAGCTGCCGAGGTCGAGGTACCGCAGCATCCCCGGGTCGATCGTGACCTGCATGAGCATCGTGCGCAGGTCCGCGAGCGCGAAGCGCCGCCAGGTGAGGTTCTGCCAGTAGATGAACGGCGTCTGTGGGCCGACCTTGCGGAAGTCCGAGGTGAAGTGGCCGTGCCAGAACAGCGTCATCCGCTCGCCGAACGGCGTCGGCGTGCTCAGCATGTGATCGATCCACCACTGCTGGAGCTGCCCGACGTTGAGGCCCTTCTCCTGTGACGCATCGTCGCCGCCGGGGAAGACCGGCGGATCGGCGAACGGCGTCTCGATGAGCCGGTCGAGCGTCTTCGCGTAGCCATCGGACTGCGCCTGCGTGAGCTCGCTCTCGCTGGTGCCGAAGGCCGTGCGCCGCAGCAGGTGCGCGACGCGCGACGGCTCGGAGGAGAGCGGCGAGACCCAGTCGAGGCCCATCTTGTTCGCGAGCGTCCCGGTGAGCGGGACCGGGGTGAACGGCGGCTCGTTCGCGAGGGCGACCAGGCGCGCGGCCGCGACGCCGATCCCGGCGGCCGCCGCCGTCGCGAGGACGGTCCGTCGGTTCAGGACGTGATCCGCCGCGGCTGTCCGC
>JBGQFO010000103.1:0-7136 GCA_041496945.1 Candidatus Limnocylindria bacterium
GATCGGGCCGGCGTCGAGGTCGGCGGTGCCCTCCATGAGCGTGACGCCCGTCTCGACGTCGCCGGCGAGGATCGCGCGCGCCACCGGTGCCGCGCCGCGCCACCGTGGAAGGAGGCTGGCATGCACGTTCACGGCACGGCCGCGGGTCGCTTCAATGAGCGCGCGCGGGATCAGGTTGCCGTACGCGGCCCACACCAGGACATCGGGCCGCTCGGACACGAGCTCCGCCACGACGCCGCGGTCGAGACGCTCGGGCTGCAGGACGGGGATCCCCAGCGCCCTCGCGCGCTCCTTCACCGCCGGTGCCGTGACGCGGCCGCGGTCGCCTTCACGATCCGGCTGCGTGACCACGGCGACCAGCTCGATCGCACCGCCATCGCGGAGGCGCGCGAGCGCATCGAGGCTCGGCACCGCGAACGCGGGGGTGCCCAGGAACACGACGCGCGGGCTCACGGTCACGTGGTCTCCCGCTGGGTCTCCTCCTCGTCGGGCTCGACCGGATGCAGATCGGCTCGCGATTTCAGTCGATCGACGTAGAGGACGCCGGCGAGATGCTCGGTCTCGTGGATCATGCATTGCGCGCCGAACTCCTCGCCCTCGGCGACGAAACGCTTGCCGGTGATGTCCACGGCGGAAAGGCGCGCCGCCACCGGACGCTCGAGCATCCCGTACAGGCCGCGGACCGAGAGGCAACCCTCCGAGGTCTCCTCGACCTCCTCGCTCACCCACTCGATCTTCGGGTCGACCACCACCAGGCCCGCCTCGTCCACGTCGAGCACGGCCACGCGCAGCGGCACACCGATCTGCGGCGCAGCGATGCCGATGCCACGCGCCACGACCATCGACGCGAACATCCGGCCCGCGAGCGTCTCGAGCTCCGCGCGTCCGAGGCGCGGCTTCTTCGCGGGCGCGTGGAGGACCGGGTCCCCGATCTGGCGGATGTCGACCGCGTTCTTCGCGATGAACTCGGGCGACGACCACTTCGCGCGGCGTCCCGGGTCGATGCGCCAGGGCGCGCCCTTACCGGCGCGCAGTCGCGGGGGCGGCGGTGGCCCCTTCTCGGTCGCCTCGCTCATCCGAGGAGTGTCACCGGGTCCACGTCCACCGTCCACTCCGCGCCCGCGGGTGCGCGGTCGAGGACGGCGAGCGGATCGCGCCCCCGGAGGATGAGCTGCATCCGGAACGCGCCGGCGCGTTTCGCGGCGAACGCGGGCGCGGGGCCGAACACATCGGCGTCGCCCCCCAGCGCCTTCCGCAGCTCGACCGCGTACGCCTCCGCGCGCTTCGTCACCGTGTCGGCCCGCTTCGCCTGCGTCTGCAACAGGACGAGCCGCCCGAACGGCGGATACCCGAAGCGCGCGCGGCCCGCGAGCTCGGCCTCGGCGAAGGACGCGTAGTCGTGGGCGGCCGCGGCGCGGATCGCGTAGTGATCGGGCAAGTACGTCTGCAGGACGCCCCGCCCGCCGGCGCTTCCGCGGCCCGAGCGCCCGAGCACCTGCGTGAGCAGCTGGAAGGTCCGCTCGGCCGAGGTGTAGTCGGGGAGGTTGAGGACGGTATCCGCGTTCACCACGCCCACGAGCGAGACGCCGGGGAGGTCGAAGCCCTTCGCGACCATCTGCGTCCCGACGATCACCTGCGCCCGCCCGGTGCGCATGCGCTCGAACAGCGCGGCGTGCGCGCCCTTCGCGCGCACCGCGTCGCGATCGAAGCGCAGGAGCGACGCGCCGGGGACGGCCTCACGCACCTCCTCGAGCACGCGCTGTGTGCCTACCCCGAGGTGCCGGATGCGCGGGCTCCTGCAGCTCGGACAGACCGCCGGCGGCTGCGCGCGACGCCCGCAGCGGTGGCAGACGAGCGAGCCATCCAGGTGATACGCGAATGGGATCTCGCACGCGGGACAGGTGACGACGTGACCGCAGTCGCGGCACAGGACGATCGTGGCGAACCCACGTCGATTCAGATACAGGATCGCCTGCTCGCCCCGCGCCACGGTCCGCCGCAGCGCTAGCGACAGCGCGCGTGACAGCGTGCCGCGATTGCCGGCCTGCAGCTCGAGGCGCAGGTCGACGATCGTCGTGGGCGGGAGCGCGAGATCGCTCACGCGCTCGGGGAGCGGAAGCAGCCGCACCGCGCCGGTCTTCGCCGCGTGATAGGTCGTGACCCGGGGCGTGGCGCTCCCCATCACCACGACCGCGCCGGCCAGGCGCCCGAGGGCGAGCGCCGCGTCCACGGCGTGGTAGCGCGGCGCGCTCTCCTGCTTGTACGAGGGCTCCTGCTCCTCGTCGACCACGATGAGGCCCGGCCGCTCGAGCGGGGCGAAGAGCGCCGAGCGCGACCCGACGACGACGTCGGCCACGCCGTCGAGGACGCGACGCCACTCGTCGTAGCGCTCGCCCGCCGACAGCGCCGAGTGCAGGAGCGCGACGCGCTCGCCGAAGCGCGCGACGAACCGCGCGACCACCTGCGCGGTGAGCGCGATCTCGGGCACGAGCACGATGACCCCAAGGCCGCGCGCGAGCGCCTCGGCCGCCGCCCGCAGGTACACCTCGGTCTTCCCGCTCGCGGTGACGCCGTGGAGCAGGAAGGGCTGCCCGTGACCGAGCGCCGCGACGATCGCGTCGAGCGCGATGGCCTGGGCCCCTGTCGCGGTCGCGTCCCGCACCGCGTCGTCCTCACCGAGGGCGAACTCGGCCGGCACGCGGCGCACCGCACGCACACCTTCCGTCGCCAGACCCCGTCGCGCCAGCCCGCGCGCCGCGTCGGCCGATCCGCCGGCGTCGGCGAGCTCGGCGCCGCTGCGCGCGCCGAGCGAGAGCGCCCTGAGCGTCGCGAGCTGGCGCGCCCCGAGGCGGAGGTCGCTCGGACCAGCGAGCGCCACGCTGCCCTCGGGTGTGAGGGCGAAGAGGGCCTCTCGCCGTTCGCCCCGCGCCGCGGGAAGGGCGTTCCGCGCCCGCGCCGCGAGCGCCGGCGGGAGCATCGCGCGGACGGCGTCGGCGAGCCCGGTGCGGTACTCGGCCGCGATCCACGCGGCCAGCGCGAGCTGATGCGCTCGCAGGAGCGGGAGCGGGTGCACGAGCGCATCGATGAGGCGCAGCGTTCCGCCGTACGGGACGTCCAGCGCGGTCACCACCCCCGCGACGGATCGCGGCCCGAACCCGACGCGCACCAGATGACCGGGGACCAGATCGAGCCCGTCGGGGATGCCGTAGGTGAAGGTGCGTGCGGGGCCGCGGATACCGGCGAAGACCGCGACTTCCGCTGTCCGACTCGCTGTCACAAGTCGTAGTGCCGAGGCTTCTTGCTCTCCTTGCGGATGATGTCGGCGATCTGCGCCACGGTCTCGTCGATCTTTCCGTCCTCGTTCAGGACCACGTAGTCGTACTCGGGTGCCGCGGCCATCTCGATCTCGGCGTTGCGCAGGCGCACCGCGCGCTGCTCCGGGGTCTCGGTGCCGCGCGTCTTGAGCCGTTTCTCGAGCGCGTCGACCGACGGCGGCATGATGAAGATGGTCAGCGCCTCCGGCAGCTGCGACTTGATCTTTCGCATCCCCTGCGGATCGGGCTTGACGATCACGATCTTGTGGCTGCGCAGCGTGTCGCCCAGGATGTCGCGCCGCACTCCCTTGAACTCGCCGTGGACGATCGACCATTCGAAGAAGTTGCCCGCCTCGATCTCCTGGCGGAACTTCTCGGGCGAGTAGAAGTAGTACCGGACACCGTCGGCCTCACCGGGCCGCGGCTTGCGGCTCGTCGCGGTGATGTAGACGACCGCGTCGTCGAGCTTCGGCACGAGCCGATCGATGACGACGTCCTTTCCCCCACCGGATGGCGCCGAGATGATGACGAGGAGCCCCCTGCCGTCGATCGCGGCCATCGGTTCAGACCACCTCGTTCAGCGCCGGATTCGTCGACACCGGCGTGCCGAGGGTCGCGAGGTACGCACGAAGATCCGGCGCGAGCGGGGCGGTGAAGGTGCGCTCGCCGGCGTGAGGGAGCCGCACCGTGAGGCGCCAGGCGTGCAGGAACTGCCGTCCGAGGCCGCTCGTGTCGCCGCGCCGTCCGTACACCGGGTCACCCACGATAGGGAAATGCGCGTACGCCAGGTGCACCCGGATCTGGTGGGTCCGCCCGGTGACCGGCCGCACCAGCAGCAGCGACACGCGGCCGCCCGCGGTGTCCGCCGCGCGGCCGGCGGCCGTCCTCCACGACGCGATCCTGGAGAAGCGCGTCACCGCCTCACGTCCGCCGGCGCGCACGACCATGCGCCGCCGGTCGTCGGCGTCACGCTCCAGCGGCGCCTCCACGACGACATCGGTCTCGCCGGGATCGCCCGCGACGAGGGCCAGGTACTCCTTCGCGAACCGCTGCTGCTGCAGCTGACGCGAGAGCGCGAGTTGCGCCACGTCGTTCTTCGCGACGATCATCACGCCGCTGGTGTCCTTATCGAGGCGGTGGACGATCCCCGGCCGCCCGGACTCGCGGCCGGTGCGTGAGGTGATGCGGCCGAGCATCGCGTTCACCAGGGTCCCGGTCTTGTGGCCGTGCGCCGGATGGACGACCAGACCGGCGGGCTTGTTCACGACGACCACGTCCTCATCCTCGTAGAGCACCTCGACGTCGATGTCCTCGGCGCGCAGGAGCGCGTCCGGCTCGGTCGCCGGCACGTCGACGACGACCTCCTGTCCGCTGCGCACCTTGAACGACGGCTCCACCGCGGTGCCATCGACCTGCACGTGCCCGTCACGCGCGAGGCGCTGGATCGCGCTGCGCGAGAGGAGGCTGTGCTCCGCCAGGAACTTGTCGACGCGCTGGCCGGTGGCCTCGACGCGCAGCGTGATGCGCTCCGCGTCCGTCCCGTTCATGCCGCGCGCGCCGTGTTCTTCCGTTCCTCCTGCCAGAGCAGGAACGTCACGAAGACGATGCCAAGCACGATCGAGGAGTCCGCCACGTTGAACGCCCAGAAACGCCAGCCACCCGGGACACCGACGTCGACGAAGTCCACCACGTAGCCCTGTCCGACGCGGTCGACCAGGTTGCCAAGCGCGCCGCCGAGCTGCATCCCGAGCGTCGCGGCGATGAGCGGCGAGCTCCCCGCGATCTGCCGGTAGTAGTAGAGGATCGCGGCGACCGCCGCGACCGAGAGCACCGAAAGCAGCGTCGTCCGCTCGGGGAGCAGGCCGAACGCCGCGCCGCTGTTCTGGGTGTGCACGATCCGGATGACGTCGTCGAGCACCGGCCGGCCCTCGTACACCGGGATCGTCTGCTCGACCCAGGCTTTCGTCAGCCGGTCGAGCACGAACGTCACCACGGCGACGGACACGACGAGGAACAATCGCTTCGCAGGCATCGTTACGTCACCATTCCGCCGTCGATCTGCAGGACCTGGCCGGTGATGTACGCGGCGCCCTCGGACACCAGAAAGGCGATGGCGTTCGCGACGTCCTCGACCGTGCCGAAGCGGCCAAGTGGGATCTGCTTGAGGATCGTCTCCTCCATCTGCGCGAGGAGCGGCCGGGTGAGGTCCGTGGGCACGAACCCCGGCGCGACCGCGTTGCAGGTGATGTTCCGGCTGGCCATCTCACGCGCCACGGTCTTCGTGAAGCCGATGAGACCGGCCTTCGCGGACGCGTAATTCGCCTGGCCGGCGTTCCCCGCGACGCCCGCGACGGACGAGACGTTCACGATGCGCCCGAAACGCTGTTTCATCATCGGCCGCATCGCCGCCTTCGTGACGAGGAACGCCGCCCGCAGATTGAGGTCGAGCACCGTATCCCACGCCTCGGGCGTCATGCGGATGAGCAGATCGTCGCGGGTCGTACCGGCGTTGTTCACCAGGATGTCGAGCTTTCCCTGGCCGAAGGCGATCGCCTCCTTGACCACGCGCTCGGCCTCGGCGTCGACGGACACATCACCCTGGATCAGCCCCGCCGTCGAGCCGGCGTGCTCGATCAGCCGCTTCGTCTCCTCCGCGGCGGCGGTGTTGCCCCGGTAGTTCACCGCGATCTTCGCGCCGTCGGAAGCCAGGCGCACGGCGGTCGCGCGACCGATGCCGCGGGAGGCGCCCGTGATGAGCGCCGTCCTGCCGGTGAGAGAGCCCATGCGCTCATGATGCCCGGTCGCGCGCCCACACGCGGGAGTGCCTCGGTAGCATCGCACCATGGCGAGATCCCTCGGCGGCCCGGCGTCGATCTGGCGACAGTGGAGCGCGTGGCTCCCCATCACGATCGCGCTGTTCTTCTTCGCCCTCGCGTGGCGCCACCTCGCGCTCTACGGCATCACGCGCGATACCGACGAGGGCACCGAGGCGCACCTCTTCCAGCTCCTCATGCCCGTCCAGCTCATCACGATCGCCTATTTCGCGGCGACCTCGCTCTCAAGGGCGCCGCGCATCGCGGCGGTCGTGCTCGCGCTCCAGATCGGCCTGACCCTCGCTCTCTTCGCGACGGTCTACTGGCTCGAGCACTTCGTACCGGCCACGTAGTCGGGCGCGGCGCGCGGTCAGGCCTTCGCGAAGATCAGCGAGGCGTTGTGACCGCCGAAGCCCATCGAGTTGGAGAGCGCGACCTTGATCGGCTTCGCCCGCGCGGTGTTCGGCACGTAGTCGAGATCGAGCGCCGGGTCGGGCGTCGTGTAGTTGATGGTCGGCGGGATGCAGCCGTCGCGGAGCGCGAGAAGGCACGCGATCGCCTCGAACGAGCCGGCTGCGCCGAGCAGGTGCCCGCTCATCGATTTCGTCGACGAGACCATGAGCTTGTAGGCGTGCTCGCCGAAGACCTGCTTGATCGCGGCGGTCTCCTCGCGGTCGTTCGGCTGAGTCGAGGTCCCATGGGCGTTGATGTAATCGATGTCGGTCGGCTGAAGACCGGCCCCCGCCAGCGCCATGCGCATCGCGCGCGCGTTGCCCTCGCCCTCGGGTGACGGTGAGGTGATGTGGTACGCGTCGGCCGTCGCTCCGTAGCCGACGAGCTCGCCGTAGATGGGCACGCCGCGCCGCAGCGCATGCTCGCGCTCTTCGAGAACGACGACGGCCGAGCCCTCAGAGAGAACGAAGCCGTCGCGGTCCTTGTCGAACGGACGCGAAGCGCCGGCGGGGTCGACATTGCGGCGGCTCCTCGCGAGCATCGTCGAGAACGCGCC
>JBGQFO010000104.1:0-7089 GCA_041496945.1 Candidatus Limnocylindria bacterium
CGATGCCGTTCCGTGCCAGCACGCGCGCGGTCGCGGCGTTCGTGTCCGCGAACGCCGCGCGCATGACGCAGCCGCTGAAGAGTGCGACCCGGCCACGGCGGTCACCCATCGCCCGAAAGGTCGCCGGCAACGCGCGCGACGACACGTGCGACGGCATCAGCGCGAGCAGGTCCGCGAGACGCCGCGCGCCGACGAGCCGGAGCAGCCGGGTGGCGCCGAGCCGCCGCGCGAGTGCCGACGCGCGGGCGAAGAGGGCGAGGACGTTCGGCCGGGGGATCACGAGGCGGAAGGCGACCGCCCGAGCGAGTCGCGCGAGCGGACCACGACGGCGCGCCGTCTCGAGCTGCGAGCGCGCGGCCTCCACCAGCTTGCCGTACTCGACACCCGACGGGCATGCGGTCTCGCAGGCGCGGCAGTCGAGGCACTGATCGATGTGGAGCCGAAAGCCGTCGCTCGCGACGTCGACGCGTCCCTCCCAGACCGTCTGCATGAGCTTGATGCGACCGCGCGGCGAGTCCATCTCCACGCCGAGCACCGCGTAGGTCGGGCACGTCGGCAGACAGAAGCCGCAGTGCACGCAGCGCGACAGGAGGTCCTTCCCCGGGGCGTCGGCGATGTTCGGGTAGCCGCTCATCGGATCGGACCGCGCCCCGGTTCGAGGACCGCGTGCGGATCGAACGCGTCCTTCAGCCGGCGCATGAGGAACAGGCCGGGGAGATCGCCGTCGCCCCAGGAGCCCAGGCGCGCGCGCAGACGGTCCGGTCGTCTCTCGATGCGTGCGCTGCCGCCACAGACCCGCGCCGCTGCGAGGAGCGCGTCGGCTCCGGCGATCATGTCGTCGTCGTCACCTAAGAGCCGCGCGCGCACGGTCCCGGACGCCGCGTCGGCCACGAGTCGCGTGAAGCCCTCGAGGCGCTGCGCTCCTTCGGCGAAGGCGCGCTGCGCGGCGGGGGGAAGCGACGCGCGCACCAGCACGCCCTCAGGCTCCGCGGGAAGCTCGCGGAGCGGCCCGAGCGTGCGTTCGAGGTCGGCGTCCCGCTCGGCGGAGCCCCGTGCCGCGGCAGCGTCCGCGACGATCGCGAGGGTGCGCTCGACCGCGCTCGCCTCGCCCTCGGCGAGGACGAGGAGCTGCCAGGTCCCGGCGACGCCGTCCACGACGAGCGCGGCCGGCCGCGCGGGCGTGCGCGCGACGGCATCGGCCGCCGCGAACGCATCCGCCGCGCGTGAAAAGCTCGCGCGGATGCCGGCGATCGCCGCGGGCAGCGGCAGCACCTTGAACGTGCATTCGGTGATGACGCCGAGGGTACCGAGCGAGCCGACGAGCAGCTTGTTCATGTCGTAGCCGGCGACGTTCTTCACGACGCGGCCGCCGGCATGCGCGAGCGTGCCGTCGGCGAGCGCGGTCGTCGTGCCGACGAGCAGGTCGCGCACCCCGCCGTAACGCGCCCGCCGGAAGCCCGCGCTGTTCGCGGCGACGATGCCGCCAACGGTCGCCGCGTCGCCATGCGGCGGATCGAGGGGCAGCACCTGGCCGTGCTCGCCGAGCGATCGCTGGAGATCGACGAGGGGCGTGCCTGCCGCGACCGTGACCGTGAGGTCGCCGGGGACGTGGGCGACGATCCCACGCAGACCGGCGGTCTCGACCACCACATCGGCCTGGACGAGATCGCCGAGATAGCTCTTTGTCCCAGCGCCGATGATCCGTATCGACCGCTTCTGCTCGCTCGCCGAAGCCAGCGCGCGCGCGCATTCGTGATAGGTGTTTGGTCGGGCACGCTCAACGAGCGTGGTCATCGGGGTGTGGCTTGTCTCAGCTGGAACTCGCGGCAGCGGCTGGGGGTGGGGAAGATCTTCCCAGGGTTCGCGAGGCCGGCTGGGTCGAACGAGTCCTTCACACGTCGCATCGCCGCGAGGTCCGCCGGCGTGAACTGGAGGGGCATGTAGCAGTTCTTCTCCATGCCGACGCCGTGCTCGCCGGTGAGCGAGCCGCCCGCCGCCACGCATGCGGTCAGGATCTCGAGCCCCGCCTCGTGCACGCGCGGCAGCTCGCTCGGGTCCGAGAACAGCACGAGCGGGTGGAGGTTCCCGTCACCGGCGTGGAAGACGTTCGCGATGCGCAACCCGTAGCGCTCCGACACCTCGCGCACGGTCCGAAGCACCTCCGGCAGCCGCGTGCGCGGGATGACGCCGTCCTGGACGTAGTACGCCGGGGCGAGCCGACCCATCGCCGCGAACGCGCCCTTTCGTCCGGCCCAGAGCTTGTCGCGCTCCAGAGCGTTGCGCGCCCGGCGCAGCGTCGTCGCGCCGTGCTCGCGGCAGACCGCCTCGATGCGCGCCGCGGCGTCGTCGAGGCCGTCGCGCAGCCCATCGACCTCGAGGAGCAGGATCCCGCCAGCGTCGAGCGGGTAGCCCGCGCCGACCGCGGCCTCGACCGCCTGCGTCGCGAGCTGGTCCATGAGCTCGATCGCCGCGGGGACGAGGCCGGTTGCGATGATCGCCGAGACCGACGCGGACGCCTGATCCATCGTCGGGAACGCCGCGAGGATCGTGCGCTTGTCCTCCGGCAGTGGCGTGAGCTTCACGGTGATCTCGGTGACGAGCCCGAGCGTGCCCTCCGATCCGACGAATGCGCCGATGAGGTCGTAGCCCTCGGCGTCCTCGGCCTTCCCGCCGAGGCGCACCACCGTGCCATCCGAGAGCACGATCTCGAGGCCGGTGACGTGATTCGTGGTCACGCCGTACGCGAGGGTGTGCGGGCCGCCGGAGTTCTCAGCGACGTTGCCGCCGAGCGTGCAGGCCTTCTGACTCGACGGATCAGGGACGAAGTAGAGGCCGTACGGTGCGGCGGCGGTCGACAGATGCAGATTGATGAGACCGGGCTGCACGACAGCGCGCCGGTTCGGGACATCGATCTCGAGGATGCGGGCCATGCGCGCGAACGAGACGACGACGCCACCCTCCACCGGGATCGCGCCGCCCGACAGACCGGTTCCCGCGCCGCGTGGGACGATCGGGACGCCGTGCTCGTGGCAGAAGCGCGCGACCGCGCTGACGTCGGCGGTGTCGTTCGGCAGCACGACCGCGTCGGGTGTCGCGGTGTCGACCGCGCCGTCGTATTCGTACAGGATCAGGTCCTCGCGCGTGCCGAGCACCTTCGACGCGCCGAGGAGGCTGGTGAGCCCCTGCACCAGCTCGCGGCCGCGCAGGCCAGCGCGGACCGCCGTCGTCACGCGGACGCGTCTCCGCGCTCACGCAGAGCCGCGGCGAGCTCCGCCGCGGAGCGGCGCAGGAGCGGGACGAGCTCGAGGCAGCGCTGCCGCGTGAGACGGCTCGCCGGCGCCGAGACGGAGATCGCGGCTACGCCGTCGCTCATGCCCCCGACGGGGACGGCGATGCAGCGGACGCCGTCGTCGTACTCCTCGTCGTCGATCGTGAAGCCGCGCTCACGTGCTTCGTCGAGCGCGCGCCGGAGCGCGGCGTGGTCGGCGATGGTGTGCGGCGTGTAGGCGCGGAGATCGAGGCGGTCGAGCAGCGCGTCGCGCTTCACGATGGGCAGGGCGGCGAGCAGGCACTTGCCTGCGCCGGTCGCGTGCAGCGGCACGCGGTTCCCGACCGCGGTGAAGAGCCGCACCACCTGCGGGCTGGGGACCGTCTCGATGTAGACCGCGGTGAGATCGTCGAGCACCACGAGATTCGCGGTCTCGCGGGTCGTCTCGGTGATCGCCCGCAGGATGGGACGCGCGCGCAGCCGCATCTCGCCGAAGCGCGAGCGACCCTCCGCGAGCGTTGCAAGCTTCGCGCCGGCGTAGTAGCGGCTCGTCTCGGGGTTCTGGCGCACGTACCCCCGCCGCAGGAGTGTCGAGAGCAGGCGGTGGACCGTAGACACGTGGAGCCCGGTGCGCGCCGCGAGCGCGGTGATGCTCACCTCGCCCTCCGCCGTAGCGAGCGCCTCGAGGAGGTCGAGCGCGCGATCGACGGACTGCACGGAGCGACGGGCCCGCTTGGGTGCGGCGGCTGGCTCTTTCATCCCTCGCAACGTCCCCTTTACGGAGCGAAAGCATATCCGCTTCCGCATCTCGATACTCGATGTGTGGATCGTGCCGACCGCCGTGCCTCGCTCGAGGCGCAGGCCGCTTCCTTCCCGGGCTCGCCGGGCGTGTACCTGTTCAAGGACGCGAAGGGTCGCGTGCTGTACGTGGGCAAGGCCGACGTGCTGCGCGATCGCGTGCGCTCGTACTTCGGACCGAGCTTGGAGGTCCGGCACGTGCGCATGGTCGAGCGGAGCGAGCGCATCGAGTACGTCGTCACCGGCTCGATCTCCGAGGCCTACCTGCTCGAGAACAACCTCATCAAGCAGCACCACCCTCGCTACAACATCCGCCTCAAAGACGACAAGTCCTACCCCTACGTGAAGATCACGCTCGGGGAGGACTTCCCGCGGATCCTGCGCACGCGCACGCTCGGCGATCGCTCGGCGCGCTATTTCGGTCCATTCGCGAACGCGAAATCCGTCGATCAATCGCTCGACCTCTTGCAGAAGCTGTTCCCATACCGCACCTGCAAGCTCCGTATCGACGCCGATGCGGACGGCCGCGGGAAGACCGTGCCGCCGAGCGCGCTGCCCGGCGGACGACCGTGTCTCCTGTACGACCTGAAGCGCTGCACCGCGCCGTGTGTCGGGCACACCACGCGCGACGAGTACCGCGCGACCATCGATCGCAGCGTGCTGTTCCTCGAGGGACGCTACGAGACCCTGGCGCGCGACTCGCGACGCGACATGGAAGCCGCGTCCGCGGCGCTGGAGTACGAGCGGGCCGCGCTCATGCGCGATCGGGTCGTCGCGATCGAGCGAACCCTCGAGCGGCAGGACGTCCACGCCTACAAGGGCGACGACTTCGATGTGCTGGCCGCCGCCATCGACGAGGGCGATGCCGTGGTGCAGCTCTTCCGCGTGCGCGATGGCACGGTGGTCGGACGCGATCACTTCGCGCTCGAGGGGTCCGAGGGCGCGACGCCGGCCGAGGTGGTGGCGTCGTTCCTGCGTCAGCACTACAGCGCCGCGGGCGCGCTCCCACCCGAGATCGTCACGCCGGTCCTCCTACCCGAGAGCGAGGGCCTCGAGGCGTTCCTCGCGGAGCGGCGCGGCGGTCCCGTGTCGATCCACGTGCCCCAGCGCGGTCGCAAGCGTCATCTGGCCGAGCTCGCCGCGCGCAACGCCGCGGATGCGCTCGCGCAGGAACGGGTGCGGTGGCTGGCGGATCGCGGCAAGACGGACACGGCGCTGCGGGAGCTCCAGGAAGCCCTGGGCCTCGAGGGTCCGCCGAAGCGCATCGAGTGCTACGACGTCAGCCACGTGCAGGGCACGAGCGTGGTGTCCTCGATGGTCGTGTTCGAGGACGGGCGCGCCGCGAAGTCGCAGTACCGGCGGTTCCGGGCGAAGGTCCAGGACCGCAACGACGACTTCGCGAACATGCGCGAGACGCTGCGGCGCCGGTTCGCGCGGAGCTCGCAGGACGAGGCCGCCGTCGCCCGCTGGATCCTGCCCGACCTCGTCATCCTCGATGGCGGGAAGGGCCAGCTCTCGGCGGGGCTCGACGCGCTCGCGAGCGCGGGCCGGCTCCAGATCCCGATCGTCGCGCTCGCGAAGGAGCGAGAGGAGCTGTTCCGTCCCGACCAGCACGCGCCGATCGTGCTCCCGCGCACGTCGCAGGCCCTGTACCTGGTGCAGCGCATCCGCGACGAGGCGCATCGCTTCGCCGTCACCTACCACCAGAGCGTGCGCGCGAAACGCGCCGTGCGCTCGATCCTCGACGACGTCGCGGGCGTCGGACCGACGAAGAAGCGCGCGCTCCTTCGCAAGTTCGGCTCGGTCCGCGGGATGCGTGAGGCACCGCTGGACGACCTCGCCGCGGTCGCGGGCGTCGGTCCGGCGCTCGCGAAGCGCATAAGGGAGGCGCTGGACTCCTAGCGGACTCGCGAAGCCGCGAGACCTCATCGTTTCGATATCTCGGCTACAAAACAGTCATCTTGCCTTGACTTTCCATGAGGTCGGCGCGCATCTTCGATCCATGGCCAATCCGGTCGTCGCGCGCTGCCCGATCTGCTCGGCGCAGCTCCACGTCGTACGCCTGGAATGCGAGAGCTGCGGCACCAGCCTCGAAGGCTCGTTCTCGCTCGGCCGCTTCCACTCGCTCGCCCCCGAACAGCTCGAGTTCCTCGAGGTCTTCATCCGGGCGCGTGGGAACTTCAAGGACGTCGAGCGGGAGCTCGGCATCTCGTACCCCACGGTCCGCTCTCGCCTCGACGCGGTCATCCGGGCCCTCGGCTTCCCGTCGCAGGCGGAGCCGGATCGCGAGATGGAGCGCCGCAAGGAGATCCTCCGCGAGCTCGCAGAGGGGCGCATCGCGCCGGACGACGCGGCGAGCCTGCTCGAGACGGAGGCGGCGCCGTGAGCGACGAGAAGCGCCCCGACGCCGAGGACCCCGGGAAGACCGAACCGATCGATCACGGAGGCAAGCCGCGGGATTGGTCCCGGTTCGAGGGCAGCGACGCCGAGCGCGCCGCGCGCGACCAGCAGCGCGCCGCGCACGACCAGGCGAGGGAGGCCGAGCGCATGGCCCGCGATGCCGAGCGCATGGCGCGCGACACCGACCGCCAGGTGCGCGAAGAGGCCCGCGAGCAGACGCGTGAGACGCGGCGTGCCGAGCGCGACGCGCGGCGCGAAGAATGGCGCGGCCGCCGCGTCCACATCCACGGGAGCGACGTGGGAGCAGCCTTCGGTTTCGACGCCCGGGATCTCGCGAAGGACTTCGCAAAGGGCTTCATGAAGGACTTCGTCAGCGACGCCACCGGCGACTCGTACTCCGAGACCGTGACGAGCGAGTTCGTCTTCGACCGGATGCCACGCCTTCGCGTCCGCAACATCTCGGGCGAGACCCGCGTGCGCACCGGCGACCCCGGAAAGATCACTGTGGTCGCGAAGAAGCACGTGAACGCCAGCAGCGAGGACCGCGCCAAGCGCCAGCTCCAGAACCTCGAGATCCGCATGGAGAAGAACGCGGACGAGCTGCGCATCGAGCCGCACCTGTA
>JBGQFO010000105.1:0-7057 GCA_041496945.1 Candidatus Limnocylindria bacterium
CCGACGTACCCGAGGCGCGAGTAGAGGGCGTCGATGAACGGCAACACGATCGCGTCGATCGTTTCGAGCACACCCGTATGATGGCCGAGGGACGGGCAAGGCATCTTCGAAGGAGGGCACGTGCCCGTTCAGAGCGCGCTTGACCACCAGTTGCGCGAGGGCATCGCCCGAGTGCGCACGGCCGACCTGCTCGTCGGGATCCCGAGCTTTCGCAACGCCGCGACCATCGGCCACGTGGCTCGGACCGTCGCGCGCGGTCTCGCGACCCACTTTGCCGGCGCGCGCGTCGTCCTGGTCAACGCCGACGGCGGATCCCGTGACGGCACGCCCGATCGGGTCCGCGAGGCCGCCGCAGAGCTCGGCCTCCCGGCCATCACCGGTGCCTACGTCGGCCCGCCGGGTAAGGGGTCTGCGTTCCGCGCGATCTTCGAGTGCGCGGTCGCGCTCGAGGCGCGAGCCTGCGCCGTCGTCGACTCGGATCTACGGAGCATCACGCCACAGTGGATCGATCGCCTGCTCGGGCCGATCGTGCGAGGGGAGGCAGACTACGTCGCGCCCTTATACGCGCGGCACAAGCACGATGGAACGATCACGAACTCGATCGCGTATCCCTTGACGCGCGCACTCTATGGTCTACGCATCCGGCAGCCGATCGGCGGTGAGTTCGGCTTCCACACCGATCTCGCGCGAGCGTATCTCGCGCAGCCGGTATGGGAGTCGGACGTCGCTCGTTTCGGGATCGACGTCTTCATGACCACCACGGCGATCGCCCGACACGCGCGGATCGTGCAGGCGTTCCTAGGCGCGAAGGTTCACGACCCGAAGGACCCCGCAGCCGATCTCGGCCCGATGTTCACGCAGGTCGTGGCCACCCTGTTCCTGCTGGCCTCGGAGCACGAACCTCTCTGGCGCAGGGTCATCGGAACGCGACCGGTGCCGGTGATCGGAGCCGAGGAGCCGGTCGAGCCCGAGGTCATCCCTGCCGATGCCACGCGACTCCGCGCGAAGTACGAGGCCACCGCGCCCGAGCAGCGCGCGCTGTGGGAGGAGGTCCTCAGCGCGCCGGTACCGCAGGTGGTGGGCCCTGATGCCTGGGCAGGCATCGTCTTCGACTTCCTCGGCGCCGCGCTGCGCGAGCCGGGGCGAAGCGGTGAGCTGGCGCGCGGTCTCTTGCCGCTCTACTACGCGCGGGTCGCCCGGTTCGTCGACGAGGCGCGCGATCTCACCACGGCGCAGTCGGAGGAGCTCGTGGAGATCGGTGCGCTCGCGATGGAGGCGCAGAAGCGGGTCCGCCTCACGGGCGAAGCGGAGGCTGCGGCCAGGTGACCACATCGCTGAAGGAGGACCAGCTCGTCCTGATCACCGAGGACGACGGAAGCCTGCCGATCGGATCGGCGAGCCCGCTCGGCCTCTATTACCACGACACGCAGTTCCTGTCGGGGTATCGGCTGCGCGTCAACGGACGCGAGCCGCTCCTGCTCTCCTCGAACACGGAACAGAACTACGTCGCGACGTTCCAGCTCATGCATTCCGAGGGGCCGGTGCTCGGCGCGGCGCGCCACTCGTCGCAGACGCTCTCCATCCGTCGGACGCGCTTCCTCGCGGACGGGCTGCGGGAGCGCGTCGGCATCCTCAACGCGAACCCGACGTCGGTCCGGATCGCGCTCGAGCTCGAGTTCGAGGCCACCTTCCGCGACATGTTCGTGGTACGTGGCTATCGCGACGCCGTCACGCCAGACTCCGCGGTCCGTGTGGAGCGACGCGAAGACGGCCTGGTGTTCGAGCGGGTGGGCCGCGATGGCGTGCGGCGCACGAGCGATGTGGCGCTCCGGCCCGCGCCCGACCGGATCGATGGAACGACGCTGTACATCGAGCGCGACCTGACGCCGCAGCAGGTGCTCTCGTTCGAGCTCGCGGTCATCCCCCGCGAGGACGGCGTCGGCGAGGCGCCTTCGCCGGGTCCCTTCGACGACGCGCTCGACGCGCTGAACGCGCGCTACCGCCAGTTCCTGCGGACCTGCGCGCGTTACACCACCAGCTCGGAGACGCTGGATGAGGGCCTGATCGCGCGGAGCGCCCTCGACCTTCGCGCGCTCCTTGAGTTCCACGAGAGCGGCCCCTTTCCCACCGCGGGCATCCCGTGGTACGCCGTCCCATTCGGCCGAGACGCGCTCATCACCGCCTACGAGACGATCGGCTGGAACCCCGATCTCGCGCGCGGGACACTGCGGCTGCTGGCGCGGCATCAAGGCCAGAAGGTCGACGAGTCCACCGAAGAGGAACCGGGGAAGATCTTCCACGAGCTGCGCCGCGGCGAGCTGGCTCGCCTCGGGGAGATCCCGCACCGGCCGTTCTATGGATCGGTCGACGCGACGCCGCTCTTCGCGCTCGTGTTCGCGGAGACGGTGAGGTGGACCGCCGACCGCGCGCTGTGGCGCGAGATCCTACCGGCCGCGGAGCGCGCGCTGACCTGGAGCGACGGAGTCCACGGCGATCCCGACCAGGACGGCTACGTCGAGTACGGGACGCGCGGCGCCGTCCTCCGGAGCCAGGGTTGGAAGGACTCATCCGACTCGCTGGCCGGTCCCGACGGCACATGGGCGGAGCTGCCGGCCGCCCTGGTGGAGGTGCAGGCCTATGTGTACGCCGCCAAGCGCGGCCTCGCCGATCTGTACGCGCTCGACGGCGACGGCAAGCGCGCCGATCACCTGCGGGGCCAGGCGCGCGAGCTGCAGCAGCGCTTCGACCGCGACTTTTGGATGCCCGAAGAGTCCTGTTACGCGCAGGCTCTCGACGCTCGGAAGCGGCCGGTGCCCGCGGTCACGAGCAACGCGGCGCACGCCCTCTGGGCGGGCATCGCCGCACCGGAGCGCGCGGCGCTGCTGGTCCGGCGCCTACTGGCACCGGACATGTACACGGGCTGGGGCATCCGAACGCTCTCGTCGCGCTACCCGACCTACAACCCGATGAGCTACCACAACGGCTCGGTCTGGCCGCACGACACCGCCATCGCCGCGCAGGGTATGGCGCGCTACGGCTTCCGCGAGGAAGCGAACGAGGTCGTGAGCGGTCTCATCGAGGCGGGCCGGCGCTTCCCGTACGCGCGGGTGCCGGAGCTGTTCTGCGGCTTCCCGCGCGATCGGCGTTTCTCGTCGCGCCCGGCCGACTATCTCGTCTCGTGCATCCCGCAGGCGTGGTCCGCGGGGATGGTCTTCCTCAACCTGCGCACGCTCCTGGGTATGGAGCCGGATCTGGGGAGCCAGAGACTCCTGCTCGACCCCGCGCTCCCCGCGTGGCTCGAGCGCATCGACGTGCGCGACCTCCGGATCTTCGACGCGCCGGTGTCCTTCCGTGTCCGTCGGGGCAAGAGCCGGAGCGGAGGCGATCGGATCGCCGGGGCGCGAGGGCGGGTCGCCCGCGCGGGCGCGGTACCGCTCCCGTGACGCGACGGCGCGCGCGGCGCATCACCCTCGTCCACTACACCACGCCGCGCGTGCCCGGCGGCGTGGAGCAGGTGATGGGCGTCCATGCCGCGGCCCTTCGCGACGCTGGAGCGAGCGTGACGCTCGTGGCCGGCCGCGGCGGCGTATCGCCACGCGGGGTGCGGATCGCGCGAATTTCTGAGGCCGATAGTCGAGGGACGCTGGTCGACCGCAATCTCGCGTACCTTACCCGCGGCGAACGGCGTCCCGAGCACGACCGGCTCGTGCAGCGGCTCGTCACCAAGCTCAAGCCGATCTTCCAGAAGGCGGACCGCGTCGTGGTGCACAACGTGATGACGATGCCGATCAATCTCGCGCTCACCGAAGCGATCGCGCGCCTGGCGGAGGCCCGTCCCGGCCGCGTGATCGCATGGACGCACGACATCGCGCACTACGACCCCCGTTACGACGCGTTCCGACACCCCGGCACGCCCTGGGACCTCATCACGCGGGCGCTCCCGGGCATCCGCTACGTGGTCGTGTCGCAGGAGCGCGCCGAGCAGCTCGCGCGGCTCACCGGCCTTGCGGCGCGGGAGATCTCCGTCGTGACGAACGGCGTCGACATGCCCGCAGTGCTCGGCCTGTCCGCCAAGGGCCGCGCGCTCGCGACACGCCTCCGCCTCTACGAGGCCGACCCGCTCCTGCTCCTCCCGGTGCGGCTCACGCGCCGCAAGCGGGTCGAAGCCGCGATCGACGCCACGGCGGCGCTCCGGACACGCGGCTGGAACGCGATGCTGGTCGTGACCGGCATCGTCGGTCCGCATGACGCGAGGAACCAGGCCTACCTCGATGAGCTCTCGAGGCGAGCACAGGAGGTCAAGGGTGTTCTGCTCCTCGCGGCGATGGGCATCCGCCTCCATTACGACCAGGTCGTGGACCTCTACGCGCTCGCGGACGTGCTGGTGTTCCCGAGCGAGAGCGAGGGCTTCGGCATCCCGATGCTCGAAGCCGGGCTGCACCGGATGCCGATCGTCTGCAGCGACATCCCCGCGCTGCGCGAGACCGGTGGAGACGATCCCATCTACGTCCCGCCGGACGCGAGCGGCGACACGATCGCAAACGCGGTCGAGCGCGCGCTCGCGACACCGATCATGAGCATGCGCGCCCGTGCGCGCGCCCACGCGTGGCCAAGGGTCCTCGGCGAGCGCGTCCTGCCGGTGATCCTGGAGGATGCCCGGTGAAGTGCCTGGTGATCGTGAGCGACCCCGAGCGCGAGCGGCCTCTCGTCGGTCTCGCCGCGGGCCTCGCGGCGCAAGACGAGCTCGTGCTCGTGTCGGTCATCGAGGTGCCCGAGGGCGAGACGCTCGCCTCGGCCCAGCCTGCGGCGCGGAGGCGGCGACGGCAGCTTGACCAGCTGCTCCCACAGCGATCGAGCGCGCGCACGAACGTGACCGTCGGCCGTCAGGGCTGGGACACGGTGCTCGAGCTCATCGGGCGCGAGCGACCCGACCTGTTGGTGCTGCCGTGGCGCCGGCCGGGCTGGGACTTCCTGGGTACCACGATCGAGGACATCCTCCGCGCGCCGCCGTGCGACGTCGCCGTGGTGAAGGGTCCGTTCGCGCACGCGCGCCGCATCCTCGTGCCAGTGCGCGGCGGCCGCTACGCCGATCTCGCGGCCCGCGTCGCGATCGGCTGGGCGCGCTTCCAACAAGGGAGCGTCACGCTGCTGCACGTCCGCGCACCGGGACAGCGTCACGCGCCGACCCTCTATCAGCTCCTCGGCGAGCGCACGCGGGATGAGCACGTCGAGCGTCTGGTCACGCGCACGGGGGACGCCGCCGAGATCATCACCGAGGAGCTCGCGGAGCACGACGGCATCGTCTTCGGAGCGACCGGCCGGGAGAACATCAAGGATCCGCTTGGGCCCGTTGGCCATGCCATCGCCGGCGCCGCGCGCGTCGCGATCATCGTGCGCACCGCGGTACCCGTGTCGTCGGCACCGTTCGTGGCGCCGCCGCCGCTCCCGACCGACCGCGGCGAGCGCAGCAAGGCGATCGGCGAGCTCGTGGATCGCTGGTTCGGGCAGAACACCTTCACCTCGAGCGAGTTCGCGGACCTGCGCCGGCTGGTGGAGGCGAAAGAGCGCCAGAACCTCCGCATCTCGGTGGGCCTCCCGACGCTCAACGAGGAGGACACGATCCGCAAGGTCATCCGCGCGATCCGCACGCGGCTCATGGAGCGCATCCCGCTGGTCGACGAGATCGCGGTCATCGACTCCGACTCGGAAGATCGCACCCGCGAGATCGCCGGAGAGGAGGGTGTGCCCGTCCACATCCTCGGCGACGTGCTGCCGGAGTACGGGGCGCGGCGCGGCAAGGGCGAGGCACTGTGGAAGAGCCTGCACGTCCTGACGGGCGACATCGTGGTGTGGGTCGACACCGACGTGACCTCGCCCCATCCGAAGTTCGTGTACGGCATCCTCGGTCCCCTGCTCTTCCGACCGGAGGTGCAGTTCGTGAAGGCCTTCTACCAGCGGCCGCTGCGCACCGGCGGCGAGATCCAGACGACCGGCGGCGGCCGCGTGACCGAGCTGTCGGCGCGTCCGATCCTGAACCTCTTCTTTCCCGAGCTCTCCGGACTGGTGCAGCCGCTCTCCGGCGAGCAGGGCGGGCGGCGCACGCTGTTCGAGCAGCTCCCGTTCTTCACCGGGTACGGCGTCGAGACCGGGCTGCTCATCGACACGCTCGGCCGCGCCGGCCTCGACGCCATCGCGCAGGTCGACATGAAGCACCGCATCCACCGCAACCAAAGCCTCCTCGCGCTGTCCAAAATGAGCTTCCAGATCCTTCAGGTGGCGCTGAAGCGCGTCGGCGAAGCGCACGGCGGGCGGATCTGGGAGGAGGCCAACGCGACGCTGAAGCTCATCACCCAGTCGGAGGGCGGTCGGCTGCGCCTCGAGATGCACGATATCTCGGCCGCCGAGCTCCCGCCGATGGCCACGATCCCCGAGTACCGCGCCGCGCGCGCGCGCTCTCGTTGAGGGTCCTCCGGACCGCGACCGAGGTGCGCGCCTGGCGCGCGTCCGCGGAGCACGTCGGCTCCGGCCGCGTCGGTCTCGTGCCCACGATGGGCGCTCTGCACGCCGGTCACCTCTCCCTCGTCGCGCGCGCCTTGCGGGAGACCGGCGCCGTGGTCGCGTCGATCTTCGTGAACCCCACGCAGTTCGGCCCGAAGGACGACTTCGCCGCGTACCCGCGCCGCGAAGGCGAGGACCTCGCGGCGCTCGAGCGTGCCGGCGTGCACGCGGCCTTCGTGCCGAGCGTCGCGGAGATGTATCCGCCCGGTGACGCCACGCGGGTGGAGCCCGGCCCGATCGCCACACCGCTGGAGGGCACGGCGCGCCCCGGGCACTTCGCCGGCGTGGCCACGGTCGTCGCGAAGCTCTTCGATCTGGTCCGGCCCGACATCGCCTACTTCGGTCAGAAGGACTTCCAGCAGCTGCGGGTGCTGCAGACCATGGCGGGCGAGCGCTTCCCGCACATCCGCGTCGTCGGCTGCCCGACGGTGCGTGAGCCCGACGGTCTCGCGATGTCGTCGCGCAACGCGTATCTCACGCCGTCGGAGCGCGCCGCCGC
>JBGQFO010000106.1:0-7017 GCA_041496945.1 Candidatus Limnocylindria bacterium
GATCGCCGCGCGCACCGTCTCGCCCTTCGAGACGACGATGAGGCCCGGCGTGCCGACGCGGTCCTTCACTACGTCGAGCACGGTCGCCTGCACCGGATAGCGCGGCAGGTAGCCGTTCTGACGCATCCACTCGTCGTTGAAGATCTTCGAGAGGTAGGAGCGGCCGGAGTCGGCGAACAGCACCACGATCATTCCGTCCGAGTCGAGCTCCTTCGCCAGCTCGAGCGCGGCGAACATCGCCGTGCCGGATGAGCCACCGACGAGGATCCCCTCCTCGCGCGTGAGCCGCCGCGCGGTGAGGAAGCTGTCGCGATCCGAGACGCGCATCCAGCGGTCGACGAGCGCAGGGTCGAAGGTCCCGGGATAGAAGTCCTCGCCGATGCCCTCGACCTTGTACGGGTGGATGTCGCCGGTGTAGAGCGAGCCCTCGGGGTCGGCGCCGACGATCTGGATGTCCTTGTTGCGCTCCTTCAGGAACTTCCCCGCGCCGCTCACGGTGCCGCCGGTGCCAACGCCGACGACGAAGTGCGTGATCCGGCCCTCGGTCTGCGCCCAGAGCTCCGGGCCGGTGGTCCTGTAGTGGGATTCGGGGTTCATCGGGTTGTAGTACTGGTTGGGCAGGAACCCACCCGGCGTCTCGCGCGCGATGCGCTCGGCCACCTTGTAATACGACTCGGGCGACTCCGGCGGCACGGCCGTCGGGCAGACCACGACCTCCGCGCCGAACGCGCGCAGGAGATCGCGCTTCTCCTGGCTCTGCTTGTCGGCCATCGTGCACACCAGGCGATACCCCTTGATCGCCGCGGCGATCGCGAGGCCGACACCGGTATTCCCGCTGGTGGGCTCGACGATGGTGCCGCCCGGCTTCAGGAGACCGCGTCGCTCGGCGTCCTCGATAATCCGCAGGCCGATGCGGTCCTTCACCGATCCGCCGGGGTTGAGGTGCTCCATCTTCGCGAGGATCGCCGGCTTCAGACCGCGACCGATGCGCGAGAGCCGTACCAGAGGCGTGTTGCCGACGAGCGCGAGGACGTCAGGGGCGATCTCCATGCCTCGTCGATGGTAGTCGCGAAGCTAGGACGCCTGGAGCCAGTGCTGCACCGCGACGAGGAGCGCGAGGAGCGGCCAGAGCGACTGGCGCGGTCGGTCGACCTCCTGCGCGTGATGTTCGGCGCTCGCCTCACGCAGCAGATCCTCACGGTGGAGCCGTGTCTTCTCGATGTCGTTCCAGTTCAGCATGAGAAGAGGATGGCCCCACATACGTTCTGGCGCGACTCTGCTCGTGGCGCGTCGTATGTGATCGTGACGACACGCACAGTGCTGGCTCTAGTTCGTTCGCTTCTCCAGCAGCAGGTACAGACCGAGCGCGATGAAGAGCAGCGGCACGAACAGCGGCTGGAACCACGCGGGCATGATGTCGCCGCGACCGTAGAGCGTGAGGAACGCGAACAGCGCGAGCAGGAGCGCGGGGATGAGCGGCGCCGGGCGATGCGGGTCGACGATGAACACGATGCCGAAACCGATCGCGAGCGCACCGAGGAAGATCGGGGCGGCCAGGTCGTTGCTCAGGGTGAGCCACGTCGGGATCACCAGGCCGAGCCCGAACGTGATGAGCGAGGCGGCCGGCACGAGGTAGACGTACTGCTTCGAGCCGAGGAACCACGCCGCGCCGAACGCGAGGCCGAGCGCGAGGAAGAGATAAGCGCTGGCGTTCGGGACGCCGAACGCCGCGAGGAGGAACGGCGCGCCGACGGCGATGAGGACGGCGCCACCGAGGATGCCTCTTCGTCGCGGCTGCGTTGCTTGCATGGTCCGGCGCAGTCTAGGACGGTTTACCTGGGGCGGCCGCTCCGCTCAGGCCGGCGTCTGGCCCGCCGCCAGCGCACGGGGCGCGCGGCCCTGCAGCGACTCCGCGTACTTGAGGCCGCTGCCGGTGTTGAAGACGACGACGCGCTCCCCGGCGCGGATCCAACCGTCGCGCCGCAGCCTCGCCGTCGCCGCGAGCGCCGCGCCACCCTCGGGACAGACGAGCATGCCCTCGCGCTCACCGGCGAGGCGCATGCCCTCGGCGATCTCCGCCTCGGTGACCGCCACCGCGATGCCGCCCGATTCGCGGAGCGCGCGCAGCACGATGAAATCCCCGAGCGCCTTCGGCACGCGGATCCCCGCGGCGAACGTCTTTGGGTCTGGCCACATCTGCGACTCGAGCGCTCCTTCTTCGAAGGCGCGCACGATCGGCGCGCAGCCGGTCGCCTGCACGGCGACGAAGCGCGTCGTCGCGTCGCCCTTGAGCCACCCGATCTCGCGCAGCTCCGCGAACGCCTTCCACATGCCGATGAGACCGACGCCACCGCCGGTCGGATACACGACGACGCTCGGCAGCGACCAACCGAGCTGCTCCGCGATCTCGAACCCCATCGTCTTCTTGCCTTCGATGCGGTAGGGCTCCTTCAGCGTGGACGCGTCGTACCAGCCGTGCTCGGCACAGGCCTTCTTCACGGCCGCGCCGGCATCGGCGATCGACCCCGGCACGAGCCAGACGTCCGCGCCGTACGCGCTCGTCTCGCGCTGGATGACCTGCGGCGTGGTCTCGGGCATCACCACGACGACGCGGATGCCCGCGCGGGCGCCGTACGCCGCCCACGCCGCGCCGGCGTTGCCCGCCGTCGGCAGCGCGAGCGTGGCGACGCCGAGCTCTCTCGCTCGGGTGACGCCGACCGCGGCGCCACGCGCCTTGAACGTGCCCGTCGGCAGCAGGCCCTCGTCCTTCACGTCGAGCGCGTCCAGGCCGAGGGCCTCACCCAGCCGCGGTGCCGCGAGGAGCGGCGTGTTGTTCTCGCCGAGCGAGACGATGCTCGCGTCGCGCTCCACCGGCAGGAGCTCGCGGTAGCGCCAGAGCGTCGCCGGACGCATCCGCAGCTCCTCGCGCTCGACGGCGTCGTGGACGCGGCGCAGGTCGTAGCGCACGAGGAGTGGCCCGCCATCGCGCGTGCACGTCTGCTGGATCGTGCTCATCTCGTAGAACTCGGCGCAGCGCGCGCACTCGAGGTGCGTCGCGAAGGACGTCACGCCGCGCGTTCGATCTTCGCGCCGAGCCCGCGCAGGCGCTCGTCGAGCGCCTCGTAACCGCGATCGATCTGCTCGATGTTGTTGATCACCGAGCGACCGTTCGCGCAGAGAGCGGCGGCGAGCAGGGCCATGCCCGCGCGGATGTCCGGGCTGCGCAGCTCGGCCGCCCGCAGCTTCGAGGGACCCATCACGACCGCCCGGTGCGGATCGGCCAGCACGATCCGCGCGCCCATTTCGCGTGTGAGCGTGTCCACGAAGTACAAGCGACCTTCGAACATCCACTCATGGATGATCACGACACCCTCGGCCTGCGTCGCGAACGCGGTCGCGACGCTGGTGAGGTCCGTCGGGAAACCGGGCCAGACCTGCGGCTTCAGCTCGGGGATGGCCCCTCCAAGGTCCATCTCGATGACGTAGCGCTCCCGACTCGGGACGAAGAGGTCATTCCCGCGGACCTCGGTCTCGATCCCGAGGCGTCGGAAGACGAAGCGCGTCATCCGAAGATCGTCGGGCACGACGTTCCGGATGGTGATCTCCCCATGCGTCATCGCCGCGGTCGCGATCAGCGAGCCGACCTCCATGTGGTCGCAGAGGATGGTGTGGTCGGTGCCGTGGAGCTTCTCGACGCCTTCGATGACGAGCCGGTTGGTGCCGATGCCCGTGATCTTCGCGCCCATCGCGACGAGAGCCCGCGCAAGCTGTTGCACGTGCGGCTCGCTCGCGGCGTTGTGGAGCGTCGTATGGCCCTTCGCGACCGCGGCGGCCATGAGCGCGTTCTCGGTGCCGGTGACCGACGGCTCGTCGAGGATCACGTCCGCACCGCGAAGCCCGGCGGTGCTGACGGTGAAGCCGCCCGCGCCCATGTCCAGCGTGACGCCGAGCTCCCCCAGCGCGAGGAAATGCGTGTCGGAGCGCCTCCGCCCGATGACGTCGCCGCCGGGATGGCCGAGCCGCGCGCGCTTGCGTCGCGCGAGGAGTGGAGCGGCGAAGAGGAGCGATGGACGTATCTCGCGGGCCAGCGCTGCAGGCAGCTCGTCGGTCTTGATCGAGGACGCGGTGATGCGCACGGTGTGCGGATCGAGATCCTCGACCGTCGCGCCCAGCGCCGACGCGATCTCGAGCATGTTGCGCACGTCCTTGATGCGCGGAAGGTTGCGCAGCGTCACGGGCTCGTCGGTGAGAAGCGCGGCCGCGATGAGCGGTAGCGCCTCGTTCTTGTTTCCCGCGGGCGTGATGCTGCCGCGAAGTGGCACGCCGCCGTCGACGATGAATCGCGCCATCTGTTTCGTAGCCTAGCGCTTAGAAACCGACCGCCACCGCAGGCTTGAGCGCGTCGACGCCACCACGGAGATCGCCACTCTTCGGATCCACAAGGATCGCCTGCGGTCGCGCGAACCACGCGGACATCAGCGTCTCCTCCTTCACCTCGATGGTGTGTCCGAGATCTGCGAGCCCGTTCCGGACGCTCTCCGGGACCCGCGAGTCGACGAGCAGGCCCTCGCCCTCGTCGTGGACGCGCGGTCGATTCACCGCGTCCTGCGGTCCGTCGCCGAAGTCCACGACGTTCACGATCGATTGCGTCACCGCGCTCATGATCTTGCGACCACCCGGCGCGCCGACCGCGAGGAAGGGCGCGCCCTCGCGCAGCACGAGGGTCGGGGCGCCGGCCCACAGCGCGCGCTTGCCCGGCGCGATCGAGTTGGGATGACCGGGCACGGGGTCGAACCAGGTCATCGTGTCGAGCAGCGCGACCCCGGTCCCCGCCGGAACGAAGCCCGAGCCAAAGCCCTGCCCCAGCGTCTGCGTGAGCGAGACCATCGTCCGCTCGCGATCGATCACGTTGAGGTGCGTGGTGTGATCGGCGAGCGACGAGAAGCGATGGAGGAACGCGCCGCGCAGAGCCTCGGCGACGAGATGGAGATGCTCGGCGCTCCCCTGCTCGTTCGCACCGAGCGGGAACGCGTCGAGGATCGCGAGCGCGCGCGCCACGGTCGGCCCGCCGGTGAGACCGGGAAGCGTGAGCACGCGGTGTCCGTGATACATGGTCTCGAGCGGACGCTCCTCGCGCGGGCGGTAGCCGCGGAGGTCGTCGTCCGCCAGGATCCCGCCGGAGGCGCGCACGCCCGCGACGATGGCGCGTCCGAGCTCACCCTCGTACAGCACGCGGGGACCCTCGCGGGCGATCGCCTCGAGCGAGCGCGACAGATCGCTCTGCACCAGCTTGTCGGAAGGCTCGGTACCGATCGGCGGACGCAGCGGCGCGCCGGAGGCGCGGAAGTAGATCCGCTTGGCGTCGCCGGCCTTGTGCAGGCGCTCGTGGTACATCGCGAGGGAGAGGCTCACGTACCAGTCGACCTCGAAGCCCTCGCGCGCGAAACGGATCGCCGGCGCCATCACGCGCTCGCGCGGCAGTGAGCCGAAGCGCTCGTGGGCCGCGAGCAGCGCGGCCGGCTGGCCCGGGACGCCCACGGACAGCGGGCCGTCGATGTTGGCGCTGTCCTTCACCGCCGGCCAGGCGTACATGCCCGCGCGCGCGCCGCCGCCGACGAGCTCGAACATGTCGGCCCGCGCGGCCTTAGGCGCCCGCGTCCCGCCATCGATCGTGGTCGTCGTGCCGTCCGCACGGCGGATGACGATCCCGGCGATGCCGCCGATACCGCTGGTGAACGGCTCGACCACGCCCATGACGAACGCCGCCGCGACCGCCGCGTCCACCGCGTTGCCGCCGTCCCGCAGCACGTCGACGCCGGCCTCCGCCGCGAGGTGGTGCTCGGCCGTGACCATCCCGTTGCGCGCGACGGGCTCGGTCTTCGCGTGCGTCCACTCGCCGCGGACATAGGGGGACATGCGCGGCGAGGATACCCGCGCTAGGCTGCTCCGCCGTGGACCCCCGCGATCTGCTCCGCTTCCGGACCGTCGCCGATGTCGCCTGCTCACCCGACGGGAAGAGCGTCGCGTTCACGGTCAGCACGATCGATCCCGACGCGGACGACTACCGAACCGACATCTGGATCGCCAGCGCGACCGGCGCTCGGCCGGACATCCAGCCGCGGGCGCTGACCCGGGGTCCAAAGAAGAATTCCGCGCCGCGCTGGTCACCCGATGGGAAGTGGATCGCGTTCCTCTCCGATCGCGAGCGCGACAAGCCGCAGCTGTACGTGATCCCGGCGGCAGGTGGCGAGGCCCGGCGCGTTACCGATCTGCCGCTCGGCGCGATGCCCGCGTCGTGGTCGCCGGACGGCGCGCGGCTCCTGTTCTCGGCGCGTGTGCCGAACAGCCCGCCGCCGGCCGAGGCCGAGGCGCGGAAACGCTGGGAGCAGCGGCCGCGTCACATCACGAAGGCGTCGTACAAGGCCGACGGTCAGGGCTACACCTTCGACGCGCGGACGCACCTCTTCGTCAGCGACGTGGCGTCGGGCGCGGTGCGCCAGATGACCGACGGCGACGTCGAGGACCGCGCCGAATCCTGGTCGCCCGACGGCACGCGCATCGCGTGGTCGCGCACGCGCGGCGGGCGCACCGAATACAACTGGTCGGACATCCACATCGCGAACGCCGACGGATCCGACCCCCGGCAGCTCACGTCGAACGTCGGACGCGCGGCGTCTCCGACCTGGTCGCCGGATGGAAAGTGGATCGCCTTCTACGCGCTCGATGAGCAAACGCCCTGGATCGGCGACCCGATGGTCCGCCCATGGGTCGTGTCCGTCGACGGTGGCACGCCACGCTGCGTCACGAAGGACTTCGACCACGGCATCCCGTTCCTCCCACCGCCGGCGACGACACCCGGGCCGCTCTGGTCGCCCGACAGCGCGACGATCGGCGCGATCTTCGCCGTGCGCGGCGCACTTCACGTCGTGCGCGCGCGGGTCGCCGATGGCAAGACCGACACGATCATCGGCGGCGAGCGACAGGTGACCTACCTCTCGAGCGTTCCGGGGAAACGCC
>JBGQFO010000107.1:0-7009 GCA_041496945.1 Candidatus Limnocylindria bacterium
TCCGGGCGCATCCGCGCGATGCCGGACCCGACCACGCGCCCCTGCTCGTCGAGGAGCAGCGCCTTCGCGGTCCGCGCGCCCATGTCGATGCCCGCGACGAGCTTTCCTTCGATGTTCATGCGCGCCTCGCTTCGATCGGCTGGACCGGGGCCGCTGTCCCCGCCTGCGCCCCGGCGGTCATCCGCTCGAGCGCGAAGATCGCCGCCCCGAGCGCGCCGGTGTAGTGGGAGTCGGGACTGACGTTGATCTCGAGCTCAAGCTTCTCCTGGACCGAGCGGATCATCCCGATGTTCCGGGCGACGCCGCCGGTGAACGTGACCTCGGGCTCGGCGCCGACCCGCCGCACCAGCGCGACCGTGCGCGAGCCGATGGCGCCGTGAACGCCGGAGAGAATGTCCTCGGTCTTCTTGCCCGACGCGAGGTAGGAGAGGATGTCGGTCTCCACGAAGATCGTGCACACCGTGGAGAGGCGCACGGGGTTCTTCGCTTCGAGCGATTTCGCACCGATCGCCGCCACGTCCATGCCCAGCGCCTCCGCTGAATTCGTGAGGAACCGGCCGCTGCCCGCGGCGCACTTGTCGTTCATCGCGAAGTCGAGCACCTCGCCGCGCTCGCTCACCTTGATCGCCTTGGTGTCCTGTCCGCCGATGTCGATGACCGTGCGGGTCTTCGGGAACAGGTGCCATGCGCCCTTGGCGTGGCAGGAGATCTCGGTGACCTGATCGTCGCCGAACGCGACCTTGAACCGTCCGTATCCCGTGCCAACGGCGTATCCCACGTCGGTCCGCGCCACGCCGGCCTCCGCCAGGCACGCCTCGAGCGACCGCTCCGCGGCGCGCACGAGGTACGCGCCGGTGTCGATGAGCGACCGCGCGACGATCTGGCCCTTCTCGTCCACCAGGACGGACTTCGTCTGCGTCGAGCCGACGTCGACGCCCACGGCGTATCTCATGCGACACGCCCCGCGGCAAGGTCGGCGGCGGCCGTGACCCGGCGCTGCGTGAGCGCCTCGAAGAACGCGTCGATCCGGTTGCGCAGCTGTGCCTGGGAGAAGTAACGGGGGTCCTCGAGGTCCGACTCGATGAGGAGCGTCGGGACCTGCTTCTCGCGCACGAAGTACTCGCGCATGTCGCCCTGGCCGGCCGAGAAGAGACGGCAGCTCTTCACCGAGTGGATGACGATCGCGTCGGCCTCCCACTCGTTCACGTAGCGCTCCATCTGGTCGTACCGCTGCAGGAAGTTCCGGTTGCAGAGGTTCTGGCTGAGCATGTGCCGCGCGATGCTCTCGAGCGGGTGGTCGGGGTCGTGGCGGAAGCCGAATTCCCAGATCCCGCCGACGGTCGAGTAGGTCGAGGCGACGGCGACCGCGCCCCAGCGCGTGAACATGTCGCGGAAGACCCGGAGGAACGGCCACGGCGGCGGCCCCTCGATCACGACGCGGAAGCGCTCCTCGGGCAGCGGGCCGGTGTGGGACGCCGCGCGCTCCTTGAGGTCCGCGAGCGCCGTCTCGAAGAAGCGCGCCGCTTCCTCGGTGCCGCGAAGGCAGTAGAGGACGGCCATCATCGTGACGGAGTCGAAGTACGCGTCGTACGGCGCGGGCCGCAGCTTGGTGAGCGACTTGATCTCCGACCACATCTCGCCGACGTACGCGGAGAGCTCGACCGTGCGGCGGAGCTTGTTCCAGTCGAGAGCCTTCCCGGTGATCGTCTCGAGCTGCGCGATGAGCTCCTCGAGCTGCTTCACGACATACGTGATGTCCTCGGCGGAGGCTTCGCCGTCGGCCGAGCGGATGAAGGGGATGTCGATGTTCACGGCCGGCGCGCCGGTGAGCTCCGCGAGGTGCTCGAACCAGTTGAGGTAGACGTTGCACCCGACGTAGTTGCACAGAAGCAGGTCGGCCTTCGGGATGGTGCCGTAGGGCGCCTCGTACCCGGCGAGGTAGAGACCGACGTCGGCCTTCACGTACGCGCAGTTGTCGACGGCGTAGCCGAGCTCCTCGGCCTTCTGGATGAGCGGGAGCGACGCCTTGCGCGCGGCGATCTGCAGGACGTTGACCTCGGGGAAGACCGGCAGCATGTCGAATGCACGCACGAGCTCCACCGGGTTCCCGGCGATGAGCAGGTGCGCGTTCTTCTTCGTCGAGCGTCCCTTCGCGATGTCGGTGAGCTCGGTGTAGTAGGCGCCCATGAGCTCCTTCTGAAGCTCGTGGACCTTGCCCTGATAGCGGATCTCGGTCTGATTCTTCATACGAACAACATCGACTCCACGAAGGTCTCGACCTCGGTGCGGATCTTGTCGTACATCCACATCTTCTCCTCGAACTCGAGGAAGAGATGCGGGATGCCTTCCTGTTCGAGCGCCCGTCGGTAGAGCGCGTAGTCGAACAGCCCCGGCTCGCAGAATTTCGCGCCGAGGAAGATCACGGCGTCGGCGCGGTGGGCGCGAGCGCTCTTGATGAGCGACGCCGCGCGCGGGTCGCGCAGGTCGTGCTTCGTGCTCGCGTGGAGGCTGTCGTCGAGGTAGGAGCGCGCGAGGGCGAGGTACGGGTCACCCTCGACGGGCACGTCGCGCTTGAACAGCCGCCAGCCGAGCAGGAAGTCGTCGTCGAGGATGTAGCAGCCCGCCTCCTCGAGGCCGGCGATGAGCTCGAGCGGCGGCTGCTCGCAGAACGAGCCGACCACGACGACCCGGATACGGTCCTTCGGGCGTGCGTCACGGGCCGTGGCCGTCTCGAGCGACTCTGCGAGGAGCGGCTCGGCCTCGGCCGGATCGGTCAACGTGGACATGCGCACGAGCGTGTAGAGCTCGGCGGTCGAGAGCTTCTCGGGGGAAGCCGCCCGCAGGGTGTAGAGCTCGCGCAACCGCGCGCGCACCGCGTTGTACGCGGCGAGGCTCGCGCGAACGTCGTCGTCCGTCGGCAGGTAGCCGGACACCTCGGCGAGCTCCTTCGCGACGCGACGGTACTCGTACGCGAGGTAGTCGGCGGCGCCGGCCGAGACCATGTTCTGCGCGAGGTGGACGTAGATCGAGCGGCGGTCCGGGAAATTGCGCTGCATGACGGAAGCGAGGTTGCGCGCGGGATCGCAGATCGAGTGGAAGAGGAGCGCGTCGAACGGCGCGAGCTTGTCGATGAAGCCGAGCTCGAGCGTGCTCTTGACGATGGAGCAGATGAACGACTGGAAGCGCGAGTCGGCGTGGGCGATCTCGATCTGATTCCCGCCGCCGAAGAGGCCCACCGGCAGCATGCGGCACGCGTGGGCGAGCTCGACCGGCGAATACACCGGGAAGCTCCCCGCGACCTTGCGTCCGGTGCGGCGACGCCACTCGCGCACGGTCGGAAACTGACGGTCCTCGACGACGTCCTTGTAGTACTCGACGACCGGTAGCGGCGTGAACGCGGTGAGCGTCACAGCTCTCTCCCCATGCAGACGAGCGACTCATCGCGGAACCCGAGGTCGCGGAAGAACGGTGCGAGCGTGCGATCGTGGAGCGGCACGAGCGTGAACACGTGATCCGCGCCGCGCGCGCGCAGCTCGGCCAGGAACGCGGCGGCGAGGTCGCGGCCGATGCCTCGGCCGCGCTGCGAGAGGTCGATGCCGAACGCGTCGACCCACCCCGCGGCGGATGGTCGTCCGAAGGAGCGCCGGACCTCACCGGCGGCGTAGCCGACCAGCGCCCCATCGATCTCGGCCCCGAGGATCACGACATCGCGATGCCGCAGCCGCTCCGCCCAGTCTTCGCTGGACTCCGCGCCGAGGCGGGTGGAGAGCGCTGCCAGGCGCGCGAGATCCGGCCGGCCGAGACGCCTCGTGGTGATGGTCTTGGCGGAGGCCTGCATGGCCGCGACGCTACGGACGCATCGTGTCCGTCTGATGTCAGGCGGTCTTCGAGACCTCGCGACGCGGACGTATCTCGAGCGTCAACAGACCGTCACCGTGCACCCGGGCGTACGTGAGGTCGACGGGGATCCGCTCCCCGCCCACGCTGATGTCAGCGGGTACATCGCGGAGGGTCGTCTCGCCACTCAACACGGCGCGTGACAGGCAGCGGGGTCCGCCGAGTGGCTCGCCGTGACAGTCGCGGCAGGCGAGGATGTCGGCACAGCGCTTGCCGACCATCTCGGCCTGCGGCAGCGCCAGAAAACGCGCGGCCGCGTCGTTCGCGAAGCGGATGCGCAGCTCAGTGTCGATGACCATGAGCGGGTCGGGCAGCGCCGCGAGCACGTGCTCGGCGTCACCCGCGAAGCTGGCGGCCCCGGCCGCATCGGTCGCGAGGCGATAGCCGACGCCGTACACCGCTTCGACGAAGCGCGGCTCGCGAGCGTCATCGCCGAGCCTGCGGCGAAGACGCGTGACATGCAGGTCGATGGCGCGTTCGGATGGCGGCTCGTCGTCGAGGGACTCGATGCGCGCAAGGAGGCGATCGCGCGCGAGCGTCGCGCCGTTCGCCTCGAAGAGTGCCCGCAGGATCGCGAACTGCTGCGCGGTGAGCGCGATCGGCCGGCCATGCACGCGCACGGTGTGCGCGGCCACGTCCAGGATGAGCCCCCGGTGCCGGTAGACCGGGCTCGTTCCGCCTGAGTGGCGCGAACGCCCGGCGAGCGTGACCACGCGCGTCGCGAGCTCCCGCACGTCACACGGGAGCGCGACCACGTCATCGGCACCGGCGGTGAACGCCGTGCGCCGCGCGCTGCCGCTGGGGTCGCGGTCGAGGACGACCGTCGCGATCTGACCCTGCGCGCGGGCGGCGTGGACGACGTCCCAGCCCTTCCCGCCGTCCATCTCGGGCGCGACGACGACGACGTTCGGGACGTGGAACGCGAGCGCGTCGAGCGCGACCTGCACCGACCGGCAGGCGGCGACGTGCGCGCCCGCGAGGCGCAGGGCGCCCCGCAGCTCGGCGAGGTGGGTGGCGTCGTCGTCGGCGACGAGCACGAAGGGCGGCTCGGTGATGGCGCTCACTTTGTGTCCGGACGATGTCCGGAGCCGCCGCCTGGGGGTAGGGCCGTTCGGCACGCCCGAACGAGTCCTTTGCTACGGTCGCGGCGCCCCGGAGAACGCCTGTGCCAAAGTAGAGGCGTGCCCGCCCTGGCCCCCGACGCCTTCGTCGCCGAGCTCTGGGGGGTCGCCCGCGGGCTGTTCATGCCCGACCACCCCTGGTTCAAGGGGATCGTCGAGCACCGCTGGACGCGCGAGCAGATCATCCTCGGCGAGATCCAGCACTACCTACGGGTGCGGACCAACCCCATCTTCTTTGGCTACATCGTCACCAACGTCGCGAGCGAGCGGAACTACGCGCTCATGGACGTGGTGATGGAGAACTTCATGGAGGAGCTCGGCGGGGAGAAGACCCACGTCGACATCATGCTGCAGTTCCTCACGCACGCCGGCATCAGTCGCGAGGAGGCCGACCGTGCCGATCCCGCCCCCGGCACGCTCGCGGCGATCGAGATGATCCGCTCGGGCTGCCAGAACCGCAGCGCGCTCGAGGGCATCGCGCTCCTCGCGTTCGTGGAATCGATGCATGGCGGGCCGGATGGTGCCGCGGCGCGCGTATACAAGGAGCTCGTCGGCCACTACGGCTTCCCGCGCGAGGCCGCCGCGACGTACGAGCTCCATGCGGAGCAGGACACCGGACACGGGGCGAGCCAGATCGCGGTGATCCACGAGCACGCCCGCGATGAGGCGACGCAGGAGAAGGTGCGCCGCGCGGTGCGCCTGGGCTGTGAGGCGTTCAACTTCGAGTGGGACGGCCACGTGCAGGCGATGACCGGCACGCGCGACGTCTACTGGGGCGGGAAAGCTCCGCTCACGCTATGGCACCCCGAGGTCCGCCTGCCGAGGGACTAGGGAACCGGCGATTCCGTGCGTTGTACTGATGTTGTGACCCGTGCGTCCGTGCGCCTCATCCTGCTCGCGGCGAGCCTCGTTATCGCTGGCTGCGACGTTCCGGTCGCCAGCACCTCACCGGCGCCGCCCGCGTCGCCGTCGAATCTGCCGCGTCCAGATGAGACGCGGATCGTCACCGAGGCCCTCGCGAAGGCAGGCATCCGCATGGACCGGGTGTTCGCGTCGAAGTTCGATTGGCTGTTCGGAAGCGCGGCGCCGAGGTCGGGCATGTTCCAGGGAGCCATCGATGGGACGCAGGTATGGGCGGACGTGCACTTCCTCGATACCGCGGTCGATGGCATCACGGCGTGTGTGCGACTCGACCCAACACGTGAGACTGCCTTCACTGTGAGCGTCCAGGGCCGACCCCAGGTGCTCGGCACCGGCAACGCGACCGGCTACATCGGCTCCGCAGGATCGATGTACTTCGCTGTGAGCGATCGAGTGTTCGTGATGACGCCCGATGGAAGAGTGCGCGACGCCCTTCGATCGTCCCTTTCGCTTTCTCTACCTAGTTGCCTGTGGCGCGAGCCCGCGACGCTACCCACGCTCTCGTGGGAACGGGAGGTCACCAACGCGATCGAGAAGGACGGCGCCACGATCGGCCTCATCGGGGGGTCGAAGTTCGAGACATTCCTCGGCGATCGTCGCGAGGCGCGCCACTTCGGATGGATGACGAAACAGAGTGACGGTGGCGCCGAGGTGCTGTATCTGCCTCAGCCGCTCGGCGATCTACGGATGTGTTCAGCGGCATCAGCGCCTGGCTTCACCAAGTGGACGGTCACCCTCGACGGAAAGAGCCTGCCAGGCATGGAGGGCAGCCAAACTGCCTATCCGCTCGTCGGTCCGCGGTTCTTCGCGCTCGCGTTCGACGCCGACAGCGCTGCCACCCTGAGCCGCGGCCTCGGACTCAGTGTGCCACGCTGCTGATCACATCGGCCAGGTCTTCGGCAGCTCCGCGCGCAGTCTTGCGTACTCCGCGTCGCCGGCGTACTTCTTCTTGAAGGTCTTGAGCAATTCGATGAGCTCGCGCTGATCCATGTCCAATACGTTGGAGACCATACCCGTGGTCTCTTCAAAGCCGAGGCTTCAGTTGCCGCGTCAGCCTCGCATCCGGTTCA
>JBGQFO010000108.1:0-7008 GCA_041496945.1 Candidatus Limnocylindria bacterium
AACCTGGCGCGCTCGGCGGCCGAGTTTCGACGGGCGGTTCGCGAAGCGGCGCGCGTGGCCAAGGCCGGCGCCGGCTTGTTCGTATTCACGTTCTCGCGCAACACGCTCCCACCGGACGCCGAGCCGGTCGGGGGAGAGCCGTTCGTGTTCACGCAGCGCTCAGGCCAGCCACAGTGTTTCCTCACCGAGGAGCAACTCGTCTCAGAGCTGGGCGCCGCCGGATTCGCGCGTGAGCCGTCCGTTCCTCTGAGCGAATACAACCGGCCGCGGCCGGGGGCGTTGGGCGGCGGAGCGCCGGTGATCTACGAGGCCGCCTTCCGCCGCGATGCTTGAAGCACCAGGGTCAGACGAAGTCGGAGTGGACGATCAGCTCGGCCGGCATGGAAGGATCGACGCGGGACTACCGAGCCGGCGCTGGCGGCGGAGCGTCGGCTCGCGGCGCGCCGAAGCGGCTGCTGCCGAGGGCGAGGAGCACGCCGAGGATCGCGCCCACGGCCGCGAGCAGGCGAAGTCCGCCGCTGGCCTCGATCCCAAGGGCGCCGTCCAGCGAGAACGCGCCGGGGCCGCTGAGCGTGATGAGGAAAGAGCCGGTCAGCAGCTGGAGCGGAAACTCGATGCCGCCTTTGGCGTTCCAGAATCCCTTCGGCAGATGGACGCGCAGCACGATGACCAGCGACTGCGCGACGAGCAGCGCGGCGACGAGCGGCGTCAGCAGGCCCGCGGCGAACAGGAGCCCGCCCGCGAGCTCGATGTAGGCCGAGACGACCGCCCAGAACCCGGTGGGCGAATAACGCATCCGGCCCACCGCGCCCTTCCAGCCGGCGAAGCCGGGCCCGCCCCACCACCCGAGCGCCTTCTGTGCCCCGTGGGCCGCGAACGTCAGACCGACCACGAGGCGAACGGCGAGGAGGCCGAGATCGGTGAGTGACTGCGGGTCGAGCTGCACCGCCACATGCTAGGTGCTGCACCGCATCAGCGATGACCCCGCTGCGTCGCGCGTAGGATCGCAGCAGCAGGCGGAAGGAATGAGTTGGACCGTTGAGCGCTAATGACCCGGCGGTCGACTACAGCGGCCGGCTGCGCGTGGCTGCCGCTCCTCTACTCGCGCGGGTCCGTGCCGTGCCGGGCTCGGCGCTGCACACCGCGCCCGATGAGCAGACCTGGTCCGCGATGAAGATCCTCGCCCATGTCGCGGAGTTCGTGCCGTACTGGGCGGAACAAGCGCGCACTGTCGCGATGGGCGCTGACGATTTGGCGTTCGGACGCTCCCCCGAGGACCCCGACCGCATCGCGGCCGTGGTCGAGCATGCCGACGACACCCTGGACGCCGCCACCGAGCGGCTGCACGGCGCGCTGACGAGGGCCGCGGTCGTTCTGAGCGCCATACCCGCGGGCGCGTGGACCAAACGGGGCCGTCATTCGCGACGCGGGGACATGACGGTCGCCGAGATCGTTGAAGTGTTCATGCTCGGACACCTCGAGGAGCACGCGCGCCAACTCGACGGTGTCACCGCCCCAGCTACCTCGACTGGATCTCGATCACCCGCCTGACGAGTTGTCCGAGGACGGGTGAGACGGTCGTGTGAAAAGGGTGGTCAGGGTCGCGTGAGCGTCGCCTGCAGGTACGCGCGCTTCCAGGCTTCGTCGAGATCACCGAACGGCTCGGGCGCGCGCGGCCACGAGCGCGGCGGGACCGTCGGTCGCCACCTCGACGACATGGCCCTCGTACGCCAGCGCTCGCCGCAGCGACGCTCCGAGACGAGGGTCATCATCCACCACGAGGATCCGCGTGCGCGACGTCACGCCTGCGATGATGGCAGGCGCGGATCGGTCTCGATCGGAGAGAGCATGGCCAGCGTCCACCTCGGCGACATCGACACCTTCTATGAGCTGAGCGGCGCCGGCGATCCGGTCGTGCTCATCCACGGTCTGGGCTCGAGCGCGCGCGACTGGGAGCGGCAGCTGCCCGCGCTCGTCGATCGCTACCGCGTCCTGACCTGCGACGTTCGCGGTCACGGACGGACGAGCAAGCCGCGCGGACCGTACAGCGTGGCGCAGTTCGCGAACGACCTCGCGCTGCTGCTGGAGAAGCTCGCACACCGGCCGGCACACGTCGTCGGCATCTCGATGGGCGGGATGATCGCGTTCCAGCTCGCCGTCGACCGTCCCGATCTCGTGCGGAGCCTCGTGATCGTGAACAGCGGACCCGCCCTCGTCCCGAGCACGCTCGCCGAGCATCTCGCGGTGTGGTCGCGCATCGCGATCGCCAGGCTGCGTGGTCCCGGCGCGATGGGCGGCGTACTCGCACCGCGGCTCTTCCCGTCTCCGGACCAGGAGCCGCTGCGCCGGCAGTTCGTCGAGCGCTGGGCCGAGAACGACAAGGACGCCTACTACGCGGCGCTGCGCGCCATCATCGGCTGGTCGGTGCGCGACCGCGTCGGCGGGATCCGGTGCCCGGTGCTCGTGGTGGCCGCGGACCATGACTACACACCGGTGTCCGCGAAGGAGGCGTATCTGCCCCTGATACCGGGAGCCACGCTCAAGGTGATCGCTGACGCGCGGCACGCGACGCCGGTGGAACACCCACAGGCATTCAACGCGGTGCTACGCGAGTTCCTCGACGCGCGGCCCGCGCCTCAGACCTAGCCGGTACGGCGATGAGCGGACGGCTCCCGGATCGACGCAGCCTGCCGTCGCTGCTCCATTCGGAGGCACTCGGTCTCGCCGCGCTCCTCGCGAGGGAGACGCGGGACGGCATCGCGATCGTCGGACCCGACGGTGAGCTGATCTTCTGGAACGCGGCCGCCGGCGCGATCACCGGGTGGTCCTCGCTCGGGGTCGCCGAGGGCAACGTCGGCAGGTTCACGACGACCCCCGGGTCGCTGGTGGAGATACGCGACGGCAAATGGGTGGAGATCCGCCAATCCGCGCTCGACATCGGCGGAAAGACATTCAGCGTCGTGATCTTCACCGACGCCACATCGCAGGTGCGCCTCAAGGACAGCCGCGAGCAGCTGCGGTCGCTCGGCCTCATCGACAACGCCACGAATCTCCCGGGACGCGAGATCGCCATGGTCCACATCGAGCACGCGATGGCGCTTGCCAAGCGCGACAAACGGTCCGTCGGCATCCTGATACTCAAGCTCGACCGGTTCCGACAGCTGCGCGAGGCCCCCGACGGTCACCTGGCGGCCGACGAGGTCGTGCGCCAGTTCGCGAAGCGGATCACCGCGTTCGTCCGGACCAGTGATGTGCCCGCGCGCCTGTCTGATGACTCGTTCCTCGTCGTGCTCACCGCCCTCACGTCCAGCAACGACGCTGCCGTGGTCGCCGTCCGCCTGCTCCTCGTGCTCGCCGAGCCGTTCGACGTCGTCGGTCGTGCGCGATCGGTGCATTGCAGCGTCGGCGTTGCGGAGTTCCCGCGCGACGCGGACGCGCCCGTGGCGCTGCTCGGCGCGGCGCTCGCCGCGGCGGACCGCGCGCAGGTCCTGGGTGGTGGACGCTACTGCGTCGCCTCGGAGCTCGGGGAGGGTCGCTAGCCGCGCGGGCGTCTCACCAGCTGCCGCCGCCACCCCCACCCGCTCCGCCGCCGCTGAAGCCGCTGCCCCCGCTGCCGCCCGGGGTCGAGGCGATGGTGGACGAGACCTGGTTGGAGAACGAGCTGAGGTTGTTCGAGACATCGCCCACCGAGAACGCGCCGAGCGCGCTGCCCGTGTACCAGCTCGAGGTCGCCCGCGCCGCGTCGATGTCTTTGAACGCGCTCGCCCACTTCTCGACGCAACCGAACACGATGGCGTAGGGCAGGTACTCGGAAAAGATGTTCTCGCGCTCGGCGAAACGCTGCCGTTCGGTCTCGGCGATCTCCATGTAGTGACGGAAACCGAGCGTGCGGCGCAGCAGCTCGGCGCCGGCGCGGGTCTTGCGTGGCATGCGCGACGCGACGCCCAGTAGGGCGAACGCGGGCACGACCGCGGCAAGTCCGACGAGGCCCGCGCCGAGTGACGAGCCGAGCCAGAAGACCAGAAAGCCCGCGACGACGATCGCGCCGACGCCGAGGGCGGCGTAGATCTGTCGAACGCGCTGCGGATCCGCCGCGAACCAGCGGCGCGCGACGGAGTCGGCATAGAGCTCGCGCTGCGCCTTCGCAAGCGTGGTGTAGAAGTGCTGCTTCAGCTCGGAAAGCTTCACCACGTCGGTGGGTTTCGTCTCCAACGCGGCGCGGGTCTCTGCTGCGGCGCCAACGCGGTCGCTGAACCGCTGGATCAGCGCGACCACCGCCGTTTGCGTGGCGTCCATCGCTCCGTAACCGAAGAGTCCGTCGAAGATGGTCCTTTCGTACGGCTGCAGCGCTTCGGGATGGGCCTTGTCCCCGGTGCGCGTCAGCGACCAGTCCTTCTTCCCGAAGATCCCGCTTGCTGGCAGCTCGGTGATCGTGAGATAGCCGCGCACCCCGAGATCGACGATGGTCGCCGTCACATCCTTGGTATCCGCATGCTCGTCGACGAGCAACCCGGCCTGTGCGGGGCGCAGCTTCTCCGGCGGCTCGTACTCCGCGACGATCGTGTCGTGCTCGCGCTCGTCGCGACCGGCGGTCCACCACCGCCACATCACAAGACCGAGACCGCCGATCAGCGCGACGAGCGCGCCGCCGACCGTCAGAGGCGTGACGTCGAAGAATTCGTCGATGCCCCGCTCGCGGCGCTCGAGCAGCTGCGCCGGCACGGTCACCGCGCCCTTGAGGAGTACGGTCACGATCGTGAGCTGGTCACCCGCGGCCAGCGCGGTCGTCGCGCTGAACACGGCCCGCTGCCGCGAGGAGGAGCTCTGGCAGACCTTCGTCGAGCCAAGTGGCCCTTCAGAACAGCTGACGGCCGTGAATGCGTCGAACGCCGTGCGTACCGACGCGCTAACGACGCGCATCGGAACGGTCCAGTCCCGGCCGTTGACATTCCAGAACAGCTCGTCGTGATCGACGAACGGGTTGAGCGCGCCGCGGACCGCGTAGCTGATGCGGTAGGTCTGCTTTCCGACAACGAGCTTGTCCGCGTCACCGATCTTGATCCGGAGGTTCGCGCCGTTCCGGCTGGTCTCGTAGGTGAGAGCGCGACCGTCAGCGTCGCGCACCGATCGCACGTCCACCTGATAGACCCGCACCATTTTCGGATCAGCGTCCCATTGGTACTGCACGGGGATCTCGCGGAAGATGCCGTGTCGATCGCTCAGGAGCTGGAAATCGACGTCGATCGCCTCGGTCACGAGAAGCGCGCCGTCACGTTGGATCTCGATGTCCGACGTGAAGCGGTCGATGACCCAACCGTCATCCGCGGCGGCTGGTGCGGCGAACAGCGACAGTGCGGAGACGACAACGAGCAGGGCGCATGCGGCGAGCCGGCGCACGCGCGCGCTCATGTCAGAAGGCTGGAGAAGATGGTCGCGAGTCCGAGGAAGGCCATGAAACCGGAGATATCCGTGATCGTCGTGAGCACGATGGAGGAGGACTGCGCCGGGTCCTGGCCGAGGGCCTTCAGGATGAGCGGGACGGCCGCGCCCGACATACCCGCGATGCTCATCGAGATCACCATGGCCGCGCCGATGACGAGCGAGAGCCCGGCGCTGTGGCTCCAGACGTACACGGCGACGCCCGTGACCGCCGCGCACGCGAGGCCGTTGATGATCCCGGTGCCCGCCTCCTTCCAGATGAGACGAGGCCAGTGCGTCGGCCGCACCTCGCGCAGCGCCAGGCCGCGCATCGTCACGGCCAGCGCCTGCATCCCGCTGTTACCGGACTGGCCGGCGACGACGGGCATGAGCACCGCGAGCGCCGTGAACTGCGCGATGGTCCCCTCGAACAGGCCGACGACGAACGCGGCGGCGAAGGCGGTCGCGAGGTTGATCTCGAGCCAGGGCAACCGCTGGCGAACGGCGAAGCCGACGCGGGACAGCGCCCGCTCCTCTTTGCCGACGCCGACCATCGTCTGCATGCCCATGGTCGCCTCGGCCTCGGCGGCGGCCACGAGCGTGCGGTAGCGGATCACGCCGACGAGCTTGGATTCAGCGTCGACCACCGGGAGCGTCGCGACGCGCCGCTCGTCGAGCGCTTTCACGACCTCCTCGCGCGACGCGTTGACGAAGACGGAGATCGGCTCGCCGCGGATGAGATCGCGCAGCTGCGTATCGGGCTCGGACGTCGCGATCTCCCCCAGCGGCACGGCGCCGGCGAGGCGACCCTGGTCGTCCATCAGATAGATCGAGCCGAGCTCCTTCTCTTTGAACGTCCGCATCTTGCGGAGGGCCCCTTCCACCGTCGTGTCGGGTCCGAACGCGCTGATGCGCGGGTCCATGAGGGCGCCGGCCGACTCCGCGGGGTACGCGAGCAGCTCGCGGATCTGCTCCGCGACGCGCTTGTCGAGCCGGGCGAGCTGGGCCTCGCGTCCGAAGGGGTCGAGCCCGCCGATGATCGACGCGGCCTTCGCGGGGTTCGTGACAGCGAGCATGGCGCGCACCAGGACGTCGTCCAGCAGTGCGAGCACATCGGCAGCGACCCGAGGACTCAGGCGTTCGAGGATCAGGGCGGCGGCCGTCGGCGTCGGCGCGCGCGCGAGGAGGAGCGCGGTGTCCTCGGGCGAGCGCTCGTTGAGGAACGCGGCCACCTCTTCGGGGTGGTGCCGCAGGTACTCGGTGTTGAGCGCCCGAAGCGTCTCGAGCTCGAGATCCGCGAGCGTGAGGACCTTCCCGGCAGCGCGCTGGATCGTGTCGATCGCTTCGGCCACACGGACAGTATCGCCGAACGACCGAGCGCTCGGCGCTAGTTCACGCGGTCCGCTTGACCTCGATCTTGCCTTCGGACCGACGAACGTCGTAGCGCGGTTGAGGGAACACCGCGGGGCCGCGGTTCACGCTCCCGTCCGCGAGCTCGAAGCGCGATCCGTGGCATTTGCACTCGATCCGCTTTCCATCGTCCACGAGCTTGCCCTCGGAGAGCGAGCAGCCCTGATGCGAACAGGTGTC
>JBGQFO010000109.1:0-6983 GCA_041496945.1 Candidatus Limnocylindria bacterium
ATCGGCCTGGATCCAGTACTGCTCGTACGACGCGACATTCACCAGGAACACCGCGTCGAGGCTCGTGGCGGGCTCGTAGAGCTTCGTCTGGAGGGTCCGCAGCCGGGCCGAGGCCTTCCAGTGGATCTCCTTGCGTGGATCGCCCGTCTGATGCTCGCGGACACCGCGGAAGCGCAGCGGATCGGGCAGGAGCCCGCGGCGCACCGCGGTCTCAGCGAGCGGCCGCAGCGATGCCACGTGGCGGTCCCGCGTCGCGAGCGGCGCGGGATACGACACCACCGGGATCGACACGGGAACGGTCCGCTCCACGGAGAGGAAGCCCAGCCAATCGCTCGCCCGCAGGTGGAGCGGTCCGATCGCGTAGGCGCCGCGCTGCGCGGCGACGAGCGGGAAGCGGACGGTGAGCCGCTCCTGCCCACGCGGCGCGAACCCCGCGTTCACCCAGCCGCGGGGCGTCCCGGGCCCCAGATGCGGCGGCTCCACCCCGTCGGGCAGGAAGAGCCGGACGTCGAGCCACGGGAGCGGGATCGGTTTGCGGTTCGCGATGCGCACGATCGCGATGAGCCCCTCGCCGGCGACGACGCGGTCGGGCGTCACCTCGACCGTGGCTTCGAGCGCGACGAGCGCGAGCCGCGCGGTGAGAAAGACCACGAGCCACACGACGAGCCCCCCAGCGCCGAGGACGATGAGCGCGGGCGAACGCGAGACGGCGGCGAGGATCACGAAGAGCAGGACCAGCGGCCACTCGAAGCGACCGGTGAGGCTCATGTCAACCCGCGGCGCGCGCGATGTCCTCCGCCGGCACCGGCGTGCGCGTCAGCACCTCGGACACGACGGCCGCACCGGTGCGCCCACGCATCTGCGCGTCGGCGTTCATGAAGATGCGATGCCGCAGCACAGCGGTGGCCTGTGCCTTCACGTCGTCGGGAAGCACGTACGCGCGACCGCGGATCGCGGCGTGCGCCTGCGCGGCGCGGTAGAGCGCGAGGGCGGCGCGCGGCGACGCCCCGAGCTCGACGCCATCGGCCGTCCGGGTGGCGCGCGCGATGTCGGCGATGTATCTGCGCACCGCGTCGCTCACCTTGACGGCGCGAACCTCAGCCTGCAGCGCGCTGAGGGCGGCGGCGTCGTAGATCGGCTCGAGCGTGTCGGTCGCGACGGACGCCGGGCCGTGTATGCGCAGGATGTCGTCCTCCTCGCCGGCGTCCGGGTACCCGAGCTTCACGAGGAAGAGGAAGCGGTCGAGCTGCGCCTCGGGCAGCGGGAACGTGCCCTCGAGCTCGATCGGGTTCTGCGTCGCGATGACGCAGAACGGCGCGGGCAACGGGTGCGTCGTCTCGTCGACGGTGATCTGTCGCTCCTGCATCGCCTCGAGCAGGCTCGACTGCGCCCGTGGTGTCGCACGGTTGATCTCGTCAACGAGGACGAGGTTCGCCATCACCGGTCCCGGACGGAACTCGAAGCGCTGCGTCCGCTGGTCGTAGATCGACACGCCGGTGATGTCGGAGGGGACGAGGTCGGGCGTGCACTGGACGCGGTGGAAGGAGAGCGAGAACGAGCGCGCGAGAGCGCGCGCGAGCGTGGTCTTCCCCACCCCGGGCACGTCGTCGAGCAGCACGTGGCCCTCGACCAGGAGGGCGGCGAAGAGCTGCTCCGTGGCGATGCGCTTCCCGACGACGACGCGCGCGACCTGATCGACGAGGCGCGTGGCTGCTTCGCGAACGGTCGGCATTGGTCGAGGGTACTTGAACTAGGCCGCTTCGAGGGAGGGCACGTCGCCCCGCGCACGCGAGCCGCTGTTCCGGATCGCGGACGCGGACGCGAGCGCCACCGCGAGCGCGACGAATGCCGCGAGGCCGTGCAGCCCGAGCACGACCGGATCGAGGACCTTGAGGGCGAATGGACTGAAGGCGCGCTCGATGAAGAAGATGAGCGCGGTCGCCGTGAGCAGGCGAAGGGCGACCCGACCGCCGTGCACAGCGCGCGTCGCCACGGTGAGCGCGACGACCGCGAACAGGTAGACGAGCCAGCCGCTGCTCTCTCCAGAAAGACCCCACTCGCGCCCGCCCGGCACGAACCCCGATACGAGCCCGTCGGCGACGAGAACCGCGGCGAGCAGCAACGTCGTGACGGCGATGAGCCACGCGGCCCTCGCGGGCAGCGCACCGGCGGCGCGTCGCGGGGCGGCCTCGTCCGCCTCCGTGGCCGGCGCGGGTACGGGCGCCGCGCTGTCGAGGGCGAACAGCGCGTCGAGCTCGCTGCTCGCCACGGAGTGCCCGAGGCGCCACACGCGGATGGCGGTCGCGAGCACGACGAGCTCGACGAGCGCCGTCGCGAGGTGGACGCCGATCGACGCGGTCGACTTCTCACTGACAAGGAACGCGCTGATCGGCCGTTCGAAGACGAAGAAGAGCGAGAGGCCCATGCGGAGCGCCAGGCTGCGCTCGCTACCGCGCGCCACCAGGATCGCGACGAACGTGTTCACCAACGCGAACGCGTACGAGACGACCGCGAGATCGGAGATGGACCACGCCTGGCCACCCGGATACACGCCGTCGAGGACACCTGCCGTGACGAACAGCACCGAGGCGACCAGCATGAGGAGGACGACCGGACGAAGCGCGCCCGCCACTAGTGCTCCCCTTCCACGAAGAGCGAATGGTAGACGCTAGCGCGCGGGCTGGCGCATACCGGTGGGCGCTCGGCGCGCTTCGAGGGCAGCGATGTTCTCAGGCGGCACGAACACCCCGCCGAGGTCCGCGCCGTGGTCGCCACGACCGTGAAAATCGGACCCGCCCGTCGGGATCAGCGAGTAACGCGCGGCCAGGCGCAGGCACTCGGTGGTCCGCGCCGGCGAATGCGACCCGTAGTAGCACTCGATGCCGCCGAGACCCGCGGACACCAGCTGCGGCAGGAGCTCCTCGAGACCGAGGACCGTCCCGGGATGTGCGAGCGCGGGCACACCACCGTGATTCCGCACCAGCTCGACCGCTTCGAGCGGGGCGAGGCCGACGCGCGAGACGTATGCCGGGGACTCCTTGCTGATGAGCGTGTCGAACGCCGAGTCGTAGGACGTGACGTGACCGGCCTCGAACAGCGCTTGCGCGAGATGCGGGCGTCCGAGCGAACCGCCCTGCGCGATCTCTTGCACGCGCGTGAGGGACACCGGATAGCCGAGCTGGTTCAGGTTCTCGACCATGAGCTCGATGCGCCGGCCGCGGTTCTCGCGCAGCCACTTCATGCGCTCCTCGAACGGCGCGTCGCTCGGGTCGACGAAGTATGCGAGCACGTGGACGTCGCCCCACTCCGACTCGGTGTTCAGCTCCGTCGCCGGGATGATGCGGACGCCCAGGCGATCTCCCTCCGCGACGGCCTCGGCGATGCCGGAGAGCGTGTCGTGGTCGGACAGCGCCTGGATGGTCACGCCACGCGCCGCGGCGCGCTTCACCAGCTCCGTCGGCGCCAGGGCGCCATCCGAGCGCAGCGAATGCGTGTGCAGGTCGATCGCGTAGCCCGTCGTCATGACCAGAGCCGGTCGACACGCTCGATCGACCGCGCCGTGCCCGATGCCTCATCGACGTCGATGAGCACGCTGTTGAACTGGACCGGACCCTCGGCGACCTCGAAACGCCGCGGCATGCCGTCGCGGAAGCGCGCCACGATGATCGCCGGCACCATCCCCAGCACCGAGTCGCGCGGACCCACCATCCCGGTGTCCGTCACGTGCGCGGTGCCCTGCGGCAGGACGCGCGGATCGGCGGTCGGGACGTGGGTGTGCGAACCGACGACCGCGCTGAAGCGGCCGTCGAGGTGCCAGCCCATGGCGATCTTCTCGCTCGTCGCCTCGGCGTGCCAGTCCAACACCCGCACCGAAGGCGCGCGGGGACCGAGGCTCTCGAGGAGCGCGTCCATCGCGCGGAACGGATCGTCGGCCGGCGCCATGAAGGTGCGGCCGATGGCGTTCACGACGAGGACGTCCTTGATCACGAGCCAGCCATGACCGGGGTTGCCCGGCGCGAGGTTGAGCGGACGGATGCAGAAGTCAAGCGTCTCGATGTCCTTCATGAACTGCCGCTGGTCCCAAACGTGATTCCCATTCGTGACGACGTCGGCGCCGGCGCTCTGCAGCTCACGGGCGATCTCGGCGGTCAGGCCCGCGCCACCCGCGGCGTTCTCTCCGTTCACGATCGCGAGATCGACGTGGTGCTCCTCGCGTAGCGCGGGAAGGAGCGCCGCGACCGCGTTGCGGCCGGGGCGCCCCACCACATCACCGACGAAGAGGATGCGCAAAGGTTACTTGGCGTACTCCACGGAGCGCGTCTCGCGGATGACCGTCACTTTGATCTGGCCCGGGTACTGGAGCGTCTCCTGGATCTTCTGTGCGATGTCGCGCGACAGTCGCGCCGAGGTCAGGTCGTCTACCTGCTCGGGCTTCACGATGACGCGGATCTCCCGGCCGGCCTGGATGGCGAAGGCCTTCTCGACGCCGTCGAAGCTGTTCGCGACACCTTCGAGCTCCTGCAGGCGCTGGATGTAGTTCGAGACGATCTCGCTGCGTGCGCCGGGGCGCGCGGCGCTGATCGCGTCCGCGGCCGAGATGAGCGTGCCGGTCATCGTGACCGGCTCGACGTCGCCGTGGTGCCCCACGACGCCGTCGATGACCACCTGCGGGAAGCCGTAGCGCTTGAGGAGCTCGCCGCCGATCACCGTGTGCGCGCCCTCGACCTCGTGGTCGATGGCCTTGCCGATGTCGTGCAGCAGACCGGCGCGCTTCATGGTCTGTTGGTCGTAGCCGGTCTCCGCCGCGAGCATCCCCGCGACGTGCGCGACCTCGATCGAGTGACGGAGGACGTTCTGCCCGTAGGACGTGCGGAAATGAAGACGCCCGAGGAGCTTCACCAGGTCCGGATGAAGGCCGGCGATGCCGACCTCGTAGATCGCGGTCTCGGCGGCCTCCTTCATCACCTGGTCGATCTCGGTCCTCGCCTTGGCGACCATCTCCTCGATGCGCGCCGGGTGGATGCGGCCGTCGACCAGGAGCCGCTCGAGGGCACGCTTCGCGACCTCGCGGCGGATGGGGTCGAAGCCGGACACGACGACGGCTTCGGGGGTGTCGTCGATGATCAGATCGACACCGGTGAGGGTCTCGAGGGTGCGGATGTTGCGGCCCTCGCGGCCGATGATGCGTCCCTTCATGTCGTCGGAGGGGAGCGCCACCACGGTCACGGTGTGCTCGGTGGTGTGCTCCGCGGCGAAGCGCTGGATGGCCATGGTGATGATGTCGCGAGCCTTTTCGTCGGCCCGTTCGCGGGCCTCGATCTCGAGCTCGCGGGCGCGGCGGCTGATGAGATCGCGCATCTCGTCCTCGACCTGCTTGAGGAGCAGGGCGCGCGCCTCGTCCATGGTGAGCGAGGCGACCCGGGCCAGCTCGTTCCGCTGCTCCTCCTGGAGCGCGGTGATCTTGTCGCGCTCCTCGTCGAGGGCCTTCTCGCGGTCCCCCAGGCGCCGGTCGCGCTCGTCGACCTGCGCGATCTTCTGGTCGAGCTGCTCGTCCTTCTTGTCCAGCCGCGTCTCGTAGCGCTGCAGCTCGGCGCGGCGCTCGCGGTTCTCGGTCTCCGCGGTCTTGGCCACCTTGATGGCCTCGTCCTTGGCCTCGAGGATGATCTCCTTCTGCTTCGCGCGGGCCTCCGCGAGGAGCCGCTCGCCGTTCGCGCGTGCGGTCGCCTCGCTGGAGAGTGCGAAGGAGCGACGAAGAAGGAGGGCGATCCCGAAGCCGACCAGGCCCGCGACGAGGGCCACAAGGCCCACGACGAGGATGTCGGGCATCTCGTATTCCTTTCCGTGTTAGCGCGACACAGAGACGCGTCGCCGTGACGGAGGGTTCCCTGGGTCGCAAGCCGGCCGATGGAACGACGCGCTCCTCCGGCCGGAGGTTTCACAAGTTCTTAAGTACGACGAGGATACCGCCGCGTGTGCGTCGTGCGCAATGCGAACGGCGGAGCGCACGGCGTAGGCTCGTTTCGCCCATGATTTCGCTCATCCGCAGTTACGCGCCGCGGGGCACGCGCTTACTCCTGCTCTCCTCGTTCCTCGCGACGGTGCCTCTTGGCTATCTCATCGTCGTCCTGCCGCTGTATCTCGCGCGCGCGGGCATCGAGCCCGCGATCATCGGCGGCTTCTACACCGCCTCCGGCGCCATGGCTGCGCTGCTCGTCGCCTTCAGCGGCGTCTTCGCCGATCGATGGGGACGACGCCGCTTCCTCCTCGCAGGCACGTTCCTGCCCATCGCGAGCTTCGCGATCTTCGCGACGACGCGCGAGGTGCCGTGGCTCGTCGCAGCGAGCTTCCTCGGTGGCGTCGGCCTGGCGAACGGCGCGGCCGGCGCCCTCACGATCTCGAGCTTCGATGCGCTCCTCGCGGACAACACCACCGAGCGCACGCGCACGAAGGTGTTCGCGGCTTCGCAGGCGCTCTGGAGCCTGGCGCTCGCGATCGGTTCGCTCTCCGCCGGTGCGCCCGAGATCATCCATCGCCTGTTCCCGCAGCTCTCGGAGCTCGCCGCATACCAGCCGCCGTACTACGCGATGGCCGTCCTCACGCTGTTCGCCGGCCTCGTGCTCATCCCGATCCAGGACGATCCCGAGGTGCACCGCGCGCGCGTCGCCGCGGGCTGGTTCCCGAAGCGCTCGCGCCAGGCGATCCTCACCTACTCCGTCGCGATCGGCTTCCTGGGCTTCGGGCTTGGCGTCGCGATCCAGCTCCTGCCGCTCTGGTACCAGCTCCGATTCGGCGTGAACGAGGCCGACCTCGGACCGTGGTACGCCGCCGGCCAGATCGCGTCGCTCGGCACCCTCTTCGCGGTCCCCTACCTCGAGCGCAAGATCGGCGGGCCGAACACGATCCTTGCCGCTCTCTGCACGAGCGCGGCGTGCCTGGCGCTCATCGTGGTCGCGCCGTTCTTCGCCGTCGCCGCGGCTCTGCAG
>JBGQFO010000110.1:0-6979 GCA_041496945.1 Candidatus Limnocylindria bacterium
CGCACGCTCGATATCAAGGTAGTGAGAACGGGCGGCTCGTACCTTGACCTATGGGGCAGCTTTCTCCGCGGGCTTGGCCTCGTCCTTTCGATCGCATGCTTCTTGATCGGTGTGATCTGGGCAGCCTTCGATGACCGCGGGCAGGGCTGGCACGACAAGCTCGCGGGCACTCACGTCGTCAAGGTCTAGATGCCCGGCTACGCCGGAGGCATGCCCGACGGTGCGCTTGCGGGAAGAGACGGACGCATCCGTGTCCCACCCCGGATGTCCTGCAGAGCCTCGTTGATCTCGAACAGAACGATCAGGATCTCTGCGTAGACGCGAACGGCGAGCGGGCCCAGCACGATGATGAGTACGCCGGTCAGGACGTTCTGCGTTAGCTGAAGAATTCCCGCGATCACGGCGAGGATCGCGAAGATCCAGAACACGACTTGAATGATCACGGGCGTGACCATTTTGTGAAAGCGTAGATATTCACCCATTCCGATGAATCCCTCCCTCTCTTTTCGAGCCGCGAGGAGTCTAGACCTGACTGGAGCAGCAAAGGCTTCCGAGAACGCCCGTGGCACGGATGTGCCGACGCAATGACGGCGCCTTCCGTCAGCCCTCGTCGATCCGCGTGATCCGCAGGTCCGCGTCGTAGGTGAACTTCAGCAGGAACGGCGGATCGGCGAGGCGCACGACGCGCGCGAAGAAGATCTGATCCGTCGCCGGGATCGGCAGCGCGAAGACCTCGGGGATGCGCACCCAGCGGAACTCGCCGATGCCCGGCGCGGGCTCAAGCTCGCCCTCCCAGCGCGTCGCCGCGAAGATGAAGGTGATCCACTGGTAATCGGGCCGCGGTGAGACCTCGACCATCACGCCGCGGAGCATCGGATCCTGCAGCTCGAGCCCGGTCTCCTCGCGCATCTCGCGGAGCGCACACTCGGTGGGCGACTCTGTCGGCTCGAGCTTGCCGCCCGGCGCGACCCAGCGACCCTTGTTCGGGTCCTTTGCGCGCCGGTGGAGCAGCACCTCGTCGTCGCGGATCGCATAGACGAGCGTCGCAAGCACGCGTGGGTACGCCATACGCGAAGCGTACGGATTCCTAGACTCGCTTCTGTGACCGCCACGGAGCCGGAGTGGCTCTACCAGATCCCGACCGGCAAGCCCTTCGCGTACAGCACGGACGGAAAGAACTTCTTCACGATGGCCGAGAACAAGGCGTGGGGCTACCGCGATGGGAAGTGGCTGTACGCGTTCGGGGCGAACCAGGCGGTCGGCTACTTCGAGGGCGACACGGTGTTCTCGCTCCCCGACGGCAAGCCGCGCTTCACGCGGCGGACGGAGAGCGCGGCTCGGCCGTAGCGGCGTCCGCGCGATACCGCGCGACCTGCGGCGCGAGCGCGTGAGCGACGAAGACGACGCCGACACAGGCGAGCCCGCCGGTGACGACCGAGGCCTCGGGCGTCCAGAGCGCCGCGACCACGCCCGACTCGACCTGCCCGAGCTGCGGGCCGCCGGCGACGAACACGAGGTTTATCGCGGAGAGCCGGCCGCGGAGCGCATCGGGCGTCTCGAGCTGGAGGATGGTGTGGCGGAAGATCGCGCTCACGGTATCGGCGCCCTGCGCGATCGCGAGGAGCAGAAGACCGATGAGGAACCCGCTGGCGGGCAGGAAGCCGAACCCCGCGATGGCGACGCCGAAAATCGCCACCGATACGAGGATGCCCAGGCCCTTCCGCCGCACGCCACTCGTCCAGCCGCTGGTGAGCGCGACGGCCGTCGCGCCCAGGCCGGGGGCCGCGAAGCGCAGGCCGAGCCCCTCCGGACCCACGGCGAACACGCGGTCGGCGTAATACGGCATCACCGCGCGCGAGACCGCGAAGAACGTGGCGAAGAAGTCCACCGACATCGTCGCGAGGAGGAGCGGCCGCGCGAGGAGGAAGGCCATGCCGTCGGCGAGCGCTCGCAGCGGCGCGGCATGCACGACGGCGGTCTCGGCGCGCGGGATGCGCATGAGCAGGAGCGCGCCGATCGCCACGAGATACGTGGCGGCGTCGATCCAATACGTCCACACCAGGCCGAACCGCGCGATGACCAGGCCCGCGAGCGCCGGGCCGACGACGCTCGCGACCTGGAATTGCGTCTGTTGGAGCGCCATCGCCGCCGGGATGACGCGGCGCTCGACGAGCGACGGCGCGAGGGCGGACCGCGCGGGCTGGTCGAGCGCGCCGAATCCCGAGCCGACCGCCGTGAGCAGGTACAGGAGCGGGATCGTCACCGCGCCGAGCTGCGTCGAGACCGCGAGGGCGACAGAGGTGGGGTGAGGCAGGCCGAGGTGATGACGAGCATCCGCCGGCGATCGACACGGTCGGCGATGACGCCGCCCCAGAGCGAGAGCGTGATGAGCGGCACCGCGGAGAAGAGACCGAGAAGACCGACCGCGAGCGACGACCCGGTGAGGACGTAGACCTGGTACGGCACGGCGACGAGACGGAGCGCCGAGCCGGCTTGCGAGATGAGCTGCCCGGTCCAGAGGAGGCGAAACTCGCGCGAGGCGCGCAGCGGGGCGATGTCGGGGAGGAATGACGGCCCTGCTCCCAAGGATGCACTGCGCTTCGACACCGCGCCGTCGTCGACCTCATCCGCTAGCGCAAGAGTGCGATGAGCGGTGGCCCGAGGAAGACCACGAGCAGCGCGGGCAGGATGCACACGCTGAGCGGGAACAGCATCAATACCGGAAGGCGTCGCGCGGTGGTCTCGGCACGATGACGCTCGGTCGAGCGGAGGACGTCCGCTTGCAGCACGAGGAGCGGCGCGAGTGGCGACCCGAACCGCGTCGATGCCGCGACAAGCGCGGCGACACGCGCCTCGTCCGGGCGCGTCGCGAAGGACCGAAGTGCGTCTCGCAACGGCGAGCCCAGCGCGAGATCCGCGAGCAGGCGCCGCGCGTCGGCGAGGCGCGCGAATGTCGGGGCGCGCTCGACCAGACCCGCGAGCGCGCGCTCGAAGGTCAGGCCCGCATCGAGGCCGACGACCATCGCATCGAGGAATGTCGCGAGGTCGACGGGCTTGGCGGTCGAGCGAACGATCCGCCAGAGCCAAAAGGCTCCGACCATCTCGAGTGCGAGCGCAGCGGCGAGGAGACCGAGGCCGTCACCGAACAGGGTCGGGAGGTAGTCGGGCATCGCGATCGTGAAGAACACGGCGCCGAGGGGCGCGAGTGCGACGAGAACAAGAGCGGACGCTCGAGCTTGCGCGGTCAGAGCCTCGCGCTCCTCCTCGAGGGCAAGGCGTCCACGGAGCAACGTCGCGACGCGTTCGAGACTCGCGCCGACCCGGCCACCGCTACGCGCGAATGAGGTCAGCACGATCGCGACCGGGGCGAGATCCTCCAGGGGAAGGACGTCGACGTAGGCCCCGAAGGCGTCCGGGATCGTGGCACCGAGCGCGAGCGCGGAGGCGACGCGTCGGGTCGTCGAGGCGAGCTCGGGGCGTAAGGTCGGCGCGACTTCCGCGAACGCGAGCGGGAGCGATAGCCCGCTCCCGACCGCGGCGGAGACCGCATCGATCAGTGTCGGGAGCTCCGCACGTGCCACGCGGGACGGACTCCGCCAACGCCTTCGTCCGATCCAGGGTCGCAGGGGTCCCATGGGCGGGAGGCAACCAGTGAGCAGCAGAACGATCGCCACCAGCGCCAGGGTCAGGCTCATGCCATGAGATCGATGAGCGTGTAGTCGTCCGTCCTGTCGGCGCACACCTCGGCCACCCTCGTGATGCGCCTCCGACCATCCGGCGTCCGTTCCTGGTGGACGACGATCTCAATGCCACGGCGGATCTGCTCGCGGATCGCCGCGAGTGGAAGGTCGATGCCCGCCATGAGGGCCATCGTCTCGAGACGCAGCAGAGCCTCGAACGGTCCGTTGGCATGTGCGGTCGTCAGAGAGCCGCGATGGCCGGTGTTCATGGCCTGCAGCATGTCGAGCGCCTCGCCGCCGCGGACTTCGCCGACGACGATGCGATCAGGACGCATCCGCAGGGCCGCACGCAACAGCGTCCGCACGTCCACCGCCCCGGTGCCCTCGACACTGGGCGCGCGCGTCTCGAGCGACACGATGTTGGCCTGGGGCAACCTCAGCTCCGCGGCATCCTCGATCGTCACGATCCGCTCCTGATCGCCGATCGCGAAGGCAAGCGCGTTGAGCGTGGTCGTCTTTCCGCTCGAGGTCCCTCCGGAAACGAGGATCGAGCGGCGATCGCGCACCGCGGTGACGAGCAACGCCATCGTCGGCGCGTCGCACGTGCCGAGACGGACGAGGTCGTCTGGTCCGAGCGGTCGATCGGTGAACCGGCGGATCGTGAGCACCGGGCCGGCCAGCGAGATCGGCGGGATCACCGCGTGAACGCGCGAACCGTCAGGCAGCCGCGCATCCACCAGAGGCGTCGATAGGTCGATCCGCCGCCCGAGGGGCGCCACAAGCCGCTCGATGACGACCAGGATCTCCTCCTCCGAGGCGAAGCGGATCCCCGTCTGCTCCAGCTGTCCGTCGCGCTCGACCCAGACGCCACGGAGGCCGTTCACCATCACCTCGCTCACCCGCGCGTCGCGAAGCAGTGGCGCGAGGGGTCCCAGCCCGAACAGCCGATCTTCGAATTGACGCTCGAGGTCGCGCAGCTCCCCGGTCGGGAGCACGACGCGCTCGGTCGCCATGGCGGTCCGAAGGGCCGCGGGGAGGTGATCGCGCCTCGGTCGCCCATCAGGGGCCTCGCGGAGATGTGCGACAACGGCACGCTCGAGACGAGCACGGGTCGCCTCGGATATCACGAGGCGTCGATCGATAGGAGTTCGGCGAGATCGTCATAGGCTCGGCCGAGCTGACCGCCGACGCGCCCGCGCTTCTGCATCGCGAGCGCGACCGCGGGCTCATCCCGTGGCAGAGCGCGGAAGGCGTCGGTCTCACCGAGCCGTGGTCGGCGCGACTGCGACGCGATGAGCCAGAGGTCGTCGGAGCGAGTGAGCGCGTGTACCGCCGCCAGCGAGAAGGGATCGTCGTAGGCCAGCAGGAGCGTCCGATCGGCGATCGACCGGGACGCATGGGTCAGACGATCCGCGGCGAGGGGAGCATCGACGATGACAAGATCGGCGAGCGTCTTCGCCGTGCGCGTCGTCGCCAGGAGGAGCGCCTCACTGGGAGCGATCGACCCGCCACCGACCACACGCAAGCCGTCGGCGATCTCCTCGGCCAGGACGCGCAGTTGGTCCGCGGAGAGCTCCTCGACGAGCCCCTCGAGCGCTGACCATGGCCGCGCCTCACGGCCCAGCCACCACGCCGCAGCCCCCGTGCCGGTCCCGTCTACAACGCATACGCGCAGCTTCGGCGCGAGCCGTGTCGCGAGATTCGTCACGAGCAACGTGCGACCGACGCCGCCGCGCACCGACGTCACGACGATCACGCGCGTCGGCGCCCGCCGTCGCTCCGGCAGCGCCGCCGTGATCGCCGGACCGAGACTCGTGGGCTCGCAGCGTTCGACCACACACGCGGGGTCGACGCCGAGCGCGGCGATCAGTCCGTGCTGTGCCGCATCGATGATGAAGATGCGCGGGGTCCCGGGAGGCAACGACGCCGCGCGGGGCAGGGATTCCTCGTCGCGCGCGTCGACGACCGCGATGTCGGCTCCGTCAGCGACCGGCTCGAACCCGAGCGCGACGACGCTCGCGACAACGTCCGGTCCGCCGTAGATCGCGACGCGCGCGGACGAGATCATCGCGACGATCGAAGTAGCGGCACGAGCAACATGCCGCCGCCGCGTGCGGTGGCTATCGCGCTCGCATCGTTCTCATCGACCTCCAGCACCAGGCCTCGGTCGTCGGCCGCGAGCACGCCCACGGCGTACGCGACGGGCACGGTGTACGCACGATCGCCCGAGCGGACGGCGAGGATGTCGAGCCTGTCGCCGCTGCGAACACGCGGTATCGGGGCGGCCAGCCAGGCGGCGGGGACGTGCATCGCCCAGGTCGCCGGCCGCAGCTCGTCCGCGAGACTCATCGGGGGCTGGACCTGTGGAGTCGCGATCTGCGTCGCGAGCGCGACGGCAAGGAGCACGGCGCCGCCGGCCAGGAGCAGCGCGCGTGGTGCCGGAATGCGCCGTGGGCGCGCGATCAGCGCTGGGAGCATTCCGCCGCCACGAAACCTGCGCGATAGGTCCGGCCGTTCAGCACGAGCGCCACGTCGACATTGCCGCGACCGCAGAGAACGTCGACCGCAGCGATCGCGCCGCCGCCGTTGCGCACGCTGAGATCGGTGGCCGCCACGCGCGCGGACTCACGCGTGCCGGACGCGGACAGGACGCCGGCGACGTCCGGGGTGGGTCGGGGCGATGCCGTGGACACGGCGACGCGCTGCAGCTCGGCGGCGTAGGCATCGGCAGCGATCGCGGTGGCGGCCTCTGCCGCCGCTTCGCCGGCACGATGCTCCCGCGCGACCGCGAGGATCTGGTCCTGCGCGAGCCGAAGGCCGGCGATGACCAGAGCGGCGACCGCGAGGAAAAGTACGGCGACGACGAGGGCCTGGCCTCGCTCGCCTGTCAGGGCGTCCACTCCATCCGGCGGGCAGAGCTCGCGCTGACCAGGATCCGGGGAAGGCCAACAAGCCCCAGCGGCACGGGCACTTCGAAGCTCGCAGAGACCGTGAGCAGTGAGCCGCGGGGGTCGCCGTTGCGGGGTGGCTCCGTCGCGGGCGGCTCGATGACCGTCGCGACACGATCCGGCGACAGGGGTGAGAGCGATGCGGCGAGCGTTTCGCGGATCGCCTCATCATCGTTCGTCAGCGCGCCGGCGCGAGCACCCTCGGCGGTCGCGTGCTGCAGTGCCAGACGCGCGACGCCGATCTCCGCGACGAGCACGATGGCGAAGGCGGCGGCGAGGAGCACCGGCAGGACGAGCGCGAACTCGATGATCGCCTGGCCGCTGTCGCGCTTCACGGACATGGCTTTCGCG
>JBGQFO010000111.1:0-6952 GCA_041496945.1 Candidatus Limnocylindria bacterium
CCGAGCGCGGCGTCGGCCTCCTTCTTCCGCGTGAGCGTCCAGTCGCGCGAGCCGAAGAGCCCCTCCTTGGGGATCTCGGTGATGGTGACGTAGCCGCGCACCGCGAGGTCGACGATCGTCGCGGTCACGTCGAGCGTGTCGGCGCGCTCGTCGATGACGAGGCCAATCTGCGCCGGCCGGAGCTTCTCGGGCGGCTCGAACTCCGGGACGATCGTCTCGTGCTCGCGCTCGTCGCGGCCGACGCTGTACCAGCGCCACACGACGAGGGCCAGCCCGCCGAGCGCCACGAAGGCCGCGAGCGCGAGCCAGAGGGGCGTGAGGTCGAAGTATTCGCTCACCTCCCGCGGCCGGTCCTGCAGGATCGGGAGCGGCTCGGGGACGGTGCCCTTGCGCAGCCCGGCCACGACCGTGAGCTGCTCGCCGGGGATGAGCGGGCGGCCCGTGGTGAACACGGCGCCGTTCGTCGTGCTCTGGATGGAGCAGCGCGCCTGCGACCCCGTCGCGCCGACGAAGCACGTCGTCTGGGTGAACGGCGCCGGCGCGCGCACGGTGGCGCTCGATCGCACGATGGGAGACGGCCACTCGGCGCCGGTGACGTTCCAGAAGAGCTCGTCGTGATCGCTGAAGGCGTTGAGCGCGCCCTTCACGACGTACGCGATGACGTAGGTCTGGAGCCCGGTGATCGTGCGATCCGGATCGCCGATCTTGATCTCGACGTTGGCGCCGTTCCTCGAGGTCTCGTAGCGCCAGGCCTTCCGCTGCGCGTCGGTGACCGAAAGGACCTGGAGCTCGTACACGCGGTCCCTGTGGGCGTCCTTCGTCCAGACGTACTTCACGGGGATGTCGCGGAAGATGCCGTGCCGCTCGAGGAGGCCGAAGTCGACGACGAGCGTCTCGGTCACGGACACCCGGCCGTCGCTCTGGATCTGGATCTGCGCGTCGAAGCTGTTGACCGTCCAGCCGCCGTCGTCCGCGCGCGCGGTCGCCCCGGCGCCGGCCAGGAGCGCGGCGAGCGCCAGGACGGCGGCGACGGCAAGGAGGCGCGCCCTGCGCATCAACGGTTCCCGAGCGCGAGGCTAAGTGCGGTCGTGAGCTTGAGGACGTCGAGGTCCGTGCGGCGGAGCCGCTCGGCCAGCACGATCGCGATGTTGCGCAGGAGCCGATAGCCAAGCAGCGCGTCCCCGGCGACGAGCCGCTCGAAGTCGGCGCGCGTCAGCTCGAGGACCTCGCAGTCGCCCTCGGTCGTGATCGTCGCGGATCGCGCCAGATCTGAGAGCAGACCCATCTCGCCGAAGAACTGCGGCGCCGCGAGATGGACGAGGGTCTTCTGTCGGGACCGCTCATCCGGCCCCTGCGCCGCGAGGCCCATGCGCTTGGATGTCCCGACGGCGCCGCGCACGAGGATGTAGAGCGAGCTCGATCGCTCCCCTTCGGAGAAGACCGGGACGCCCGACGCCACGCGCCGTGCCCGCAGGACCGCGACGACCGAGCCGAGCTGCGCCTCGTCGAGGCCAGCGAAGAGCGGCAGATCCCTGATGACCGAGGTATCCATCACGAGGCCCGCGGGATCCCAACGATGGCGTCCTTCGGGCCCACCTCGTAGGAGTCCGGAGGGTTCACGATGGCCTTGGTCCCGCCCGCCTCGTAGCGGAGGAACTCGCGGCCGGCCTCGCTGAACTGATCCTTGATGAAGTGGTCGACCATCGAGGTGTCGTCCGACAGCAGCTGGTCGAGCGTGAGGCCGCGATCCTCGCGCACCACGGCGATCGCCTGAAAGCCGTCGCGCGCGCGCAGCGACGCCGCGATGACGCCGTAGGTCTTGCCGACGAGCTCCGGTGGCACGGCGATGCGCCGGATCTCGGTCCCCGAGAGCGAGAGCAGCGGGCGAACGACCTGCGAGATACCCGGCGCCACCGCCGCGGAGGACAGCAGGAAGCCGTTGAACTCGCCGCTGATGACGATGTCGTCGGCGCCCGCGCGGCGAAGGTGCGGCTCGCTCTTGATGTCGAGCGCCTCCACGGTGACGCGGAGCTCGGGCCGGAGGCTCTTCAGGGTCAGCGTCACGAGCGTGGTGCGGTCGTCGGATGGGCTCGCGGAGCCGCTCGAGGAGTCCGCGACCACGATCGCGGCGCGCGCATCGCGGACGTTCGCCCGCACGAGGACCGCCTCGGACGCCGGATCGCCCCGCACGAACCGGACCGATCGTCCCTTGTGCCGTGACAGGATCTCCCCGGCCTGCTCTTCCGCCATCTCGTTCACCAGCACCACGTCCTGCGTGCCGCCGGTCGCGAAGATCGCCTCGAGCACACGCTCGGCGTACGGATTCCAGCCGCAGACGAGCAGATGGCCCTTGAGCTTCAGCGTCTCCAACCCTCGCTCCTCCTTGATGCGCTGGGCGACGAGCACCGACGCGACCGTCGCGGTGACGACGGAGAGCACGGTAAGGCCGCCGAACATCATCAGCGCGCCGACCAGCCTCCCGCCGGCCGTCGTCGGGACGATGTCGCCGTACCCGGTCGAGGTCATCGTGGCGATCCCATACCAGAGCGCGTCGCCGAGCCCGTGTATCTGGGCGTTCGGGCCGCTCTCGAAGACGCTCTCGATGAGCCCCCCGAGGATGAGGATGCCGAGCGCGAGGAGCGCGATGCGCGGGAAGTTCTCCCGCCGCAGCCGCGCCCACATGTCGCCGACCACGCGCGAAGTATCGCCCAAGGAGCGAACGCCCGGCGCCGCCGAGCGCTCGCGTCCTCGCGCGTCAGCGGATGACGATGGAGCTCGCGCCGCTGGTGACGCGGATGGTGACGCGATCCTTGGCGGTCGCGTAGCCGGACGTCTCGCCGCCGGAGAACCGCGGATTGTCGAAGCGGGTGGAGGTGATGCCACCGGACGCCGTGACGCGCGCCTCGACGCCGGCCGGGACCTCGATGATCACGTTCGACGCACCCGCGCTCACGGTGATCGGGACGTCGCCCGACGGGGTCGGCGCGATGAGCACGAGCTGCGCCGCGCCGACGCTCACGCGCGCATCGGTGATCTTCACGTTGCTCAGGTCGATCGTGAAGTCGCCGGCGCCGGCATCGACCTGCAAGGAGGTCGGCAGATCGCTCGCGATCGTCGCGTCGACCTGCGCGGCTCGCATGAAGCCAAAGCGCACGTCGGCCCCCTCGTCCAGGCGAACGCTGAGGCGGTCCCCGGCGCGAGTCTGGTCGCGGATGACGAGGTCCCCGCGGTCGCTCTCCGCCTTCACAGCCGGGCCGCCGAGATCCGCGCCGTGCACCGTGTAGCGGCTCGCGCCGGCCGCGAGACGGAGCGCCATCGTCTTGGCGTCACCGCGGGGGATGCTCACCGAGCTCGCGCCATTCCCGGCGTGGTCGCCGATCGTGAAGACATTGGGAAGCGAGGGTTGCGCGGCCACGAGCGCCAGGCCCCCGGCGATGACGAGGACGTCGACCGCCAGCGCGACGATCGGCCAGCGCCGCCCGATCGCGATGTCGATGCCGATGAGGATGAGGAGGAGCGGCCACAGGCTGAGGACCGCGAGCGCCGAGACCGGTCCGATGAGCCCGTAATTGGCGAGCAGGAACACCAGCCCGAGGACGATGAGAAGGAGTGGCCAGAAGAGCCCTCGGCGGGGAGTCATCGCCGCACTCGCTGCGCGAGGAGGAGCACGCCCGCGCCGACGATGACCAGCGGCCAGATGAGATCCCAGCGGACGATGCGGAACAGGCCGAGGTTACCGAGCATGAAGACCGCGCCGAGAGCGATGAGGAAATAGCCAAAGGTGGCCCGGCGGCGCTCCGTGGCCGCCGGGTCGGAGACCGCCGGGCCGACGCTCTGCACCGTCGCGTCCGGGTTCGCGGGGTCCGCCGGCGCGCCGGCCGGTGGCGTCGCGGAGCTCACGAACGGCGTCGGCCGCCCGGGAAGCGGCATGAGGACGAGCAGCACGAGGTAACCGAGGATGCCGGCGCCGGCGGTGAGGAATCCGGCGACGACGAAGAAGACGCGCACGAGGGTCGGGTCGACCTGGAGGTATTCGGCGATGCCGCCGCAGACCCCGGCGATGACCTTGTTCGTCGTGCTTCGCTCAAGACGCGTGGACATGTGCGTATTCCCTTCTCTCGCGGAGTTCGTGGAGGATCGCAACGCCGAGCGCGGCGAGGAGGCTGAGCGGGACCGCGGGCTCGGCCGCGATCTCGGCGATGGGCAGGAGGACGGTGGCGGTGGCCACGACCGCCCGAAGCGCCAGCGCGATCAGGTCGTCGACCAGGATCGGTCCCGCGCCGAGGGCGATGGACCACACCGCCGTGGCGACGAGCCCGGTGACCGCGGTGGCGACGAGCGCCACGACGGCGGCGCGCGGTGACGGCACGCCAGCGGGAGACAACAACGCGATCGCGGCCGCGTCGAAGCGCGGAGCGCGCTCGTCATGGTCCAGCCGCAGGGCACGGCGGAGGATCGCCTCGTCGAGCAGGTCGTCGCGGCGCTCGCTCATCGCGCAGCCTCGAGCGATGAACGGAGCAGCGCGCGGCCGCGAAGGAGCTGGACGCCGATCGTCGACGTGGGACGGCCGGTGAGGGAGGCGATCTCCTCGACCGACAGCTCGCTGAAGTACCGCAGCACGACCGGCACGCGGTAGAGCTCGGGGAGCGCCGCGACGGCGCGCCGCACGCGCTCGCGCTCCTCGCGCGCGACCGCGCTCTCGTCCGGGAGCGGCGCGCGATCGGGCGTCTCGAGCGCCTCCTCGGCGCTCGTGCTGCGCCGCTGGTCGCGCGTGCGTGCGCGGCCGAGCGAGATCGCCTCGTTCGCCACGATGCGCAGGAGCCAGTGGCGCACGGGCCGCGTCTGGTCGTACCGATCCCAGGAGCGGAAGGCCTTCAGGAGCGCCCGGCTGGTGGCATCCTGAGCGGCGTCGCGGTCGCCCAGGATGCGCAGCGCGACGCCGAAGAGCTCGTCCTGGTGTTGCTGGACGGCGTCCGAGAAGGTCACGCGCGCCGCCCGCGCGAACGCGCGTGGAAAAAGGGTCGAGTAGGTCGTGTGCAGCGCCATCCTCCCTCAGTACGCCGATCGGCCACGGAGCATTTCACCGCTCAGCCCAGACGGCGCAGCGCTTCTTCCCGGCCCGCCGGCACGCTCAGGACCTTCGTCCGTGCCCGGGCCCCGCGGACCAGGCGCACTGCGGACGGCGGGAGGTCGAGCGCTTTCGCGACGACCCGGATGACGGCGTCGTTCGCCGCGCCCTCGGCCGGTGGAGCGGTCACACGCACGACGAGGGCGCCGTCCCGCTCGCCTCCGATCTGGCTTGACGCGGCACGCGGCGCGACGCGCACGCTGAAGAGGATCCGGTCGCCGCTGCGCGTGAGCACGAGCACTAGAGCATCGTGGGGAGGAGCTGCAGGAGGATGCTCGCGATCATCTGGATCGCGATGAGCGCGATGAACGGCGAGAAGTCGATGCCGCCGCCGAGCGGCAGCGCGCGGCGGATCGGCGCGAGGATCGGCTCGGTGACGCCCAGGACGAAGTCACCGAGCCCCCAGGGCAGGCGCAGGGGGACCCACGAGAGGATCACGCGCGCGAAGATCGCCAGGGTGAGCGCCTGCCCGAGCACGTTGATGAAGGCCTCGACGAAGATGACGGCCATCGCTACTCCCTCGGGCGATCGAGCCGGTACCGCGACGGCGTCGGGCCGGTCTGACCCTGGTAGCGCGAGTCCGCCCCGGGCGATCCGTACGGGTTCTCCGCGGGGCTGCTGAGCGCGAAGAAGGAGAGCTGCCCGATCCGCATGCCCGGGTAGAGCGTGATCGGGATCGTGTTCACGTTGCTGAGCTCGAGCGTGATCGCGCCGTCCCAACCCGGATCGACGAAGCCCGCGGTGCTGTGGATGAGCAGCCCGAGACGGCCAAGACTCGACTTCCCCTCGACTCGGGACACGATGTCGTTCGCGAGACGGACCCGCTCGCGCGTCGAGCCGAGCACGAACTCGCCTGGGTGGAGGATGAAGCGCTCCCCCTTCCCGACCTCCACCAATTCGGTGATGTCGTCGAGCGGTTTGGCGAGGTCGATGAAGGCGTGCCGGCTCGAGCGGAAGACGCGAAAAAAGCGATCCAAGCGGATATCGACCGACGCCGGCTGCACGCAGGTGGGATCGAACGGGTCGAGGCCGATGCGACCGGCGGCGACGGCGGCGCGGATGTCACGATCGGACAGGACCACGACCGCGAAGTATGGCGTCGCCCGCGCCCGCGAGGGAGAGCACGGCGCGCCGCAGCTCGGGCCAGGTGCGCACCAATCGCTCCGCACCCGGCAGCCTGCTCCGCGAGAAGCCCCAGCTGACCTGCAGCGTGCGCGCGCCGGCCGCGCGCGCCATTTCGATATCCGCCGGCGCGTCGCCGACGACGACGCACTCGGCCGGACTCACCGAGAGACGTTCCGCCGCGAGGAGCACGAGGTCCGGCGCCGGCTTGTGCGCGGTCACCGAATCGCCGCCGAGAAAGACGTCGATCTCGTCGCGGACACCGAGACCTCTGAGGATCCGCTCGCAGTCCGCCGCGCGCTTGCCGGTGACCGTCGCCTGCAGCAGACCGGCCGCGTGGAGCGCGCGAAGCGTCGGTCGCGCCCCGCGGTACAGCCGCGTCCGCGGGATGACCTCGCGGTCGTAGATGTCTCGGTACTCCTGGACGTAGCCGCGCGCGTCGTCCGCGCCGAGATCGGGCCAGACCAGCCGGAGGATGTCGGCGAGCGGAAGCCCGGTCATCGCCCCGACGCGGTCGAACTCCAGTGGGCTCCCACCGTGCGCTGCGATGACGCGGTTCGCGGTCTCGACCACGAAGCGGACGCTGTCGGTCAGGGTGCCGTCGAGGTCCCACAGCACCGCGCGCACGCGCGGCCGTCGAAGAACGCCGCTCAAGGGTCCAAAGTGTGGCATTGCGTCATGACGATGTCGTCACCTCACCGG
>JBGQFO010000112.1:0-6912 GCA_041496945.1 Candidatus Limnocylindria bacterium
CGGGGCGCCCGGGGGCGGACCGTTCCGGCCAGGTGGCGGCGTCGGTGCCGGCGGCGGCTTCCGCCCCGGCGGATTCCGCGGGCCGAGCGCGGGTCGTCCGCCGATGGCGGGCATGCGCCGGCCCCGCCCGGGGACGGGCGCGCAGTACACCGAGCAGATCCGTCGCGCGACCGCGGGCCCGCGCTCGCTGGCCGCGCCGTCGCACGAGGCGGGCGAGCCGATCGCCGGTCCGCACGCCGTCCTCGAGGCGCTCCGCGCGGGTCGCGTCCTCAAGCGACTCTTCATCTCTAACGAGCGCGGCACCCAGACCGGTCCGGTGAACGACCTCATCGCCGAGGCGCAGCAGCGCCGCATCTTCATCCGTTTCGTCGAGCCGATCGAGATCTCGCGCATCTCGCCGATCGAGGGCCATCAGGGTGTCGTCGCGATCGTCGAGGGCAAGGCCGGCGTCGAGCTCGAGGAATTCCTCCTGCACCTGGACGCTCTGAACGAGCCCGCGCTCGTGCTCGCGATCGATTCGCTCCAGGATCCCCAGAACTTCGGTGTGCTCCTCCGTTCCGCGGAGGGCACCGGCGTCGACGGCGTCATCATCCCAAAGCATCGTGCCGTCGGCATCACCCCCGCGGTGGCGAAGACGTCGGCAGGCGCGAGCGAGCATCTGATGATCGCGGACGTCGCCAACCTGAGACAGGCGATCGACGCGCTCAAGGAGAAGGGCATCTGGGTCGTCGGGACCGACGAGTCCGGCGACCTGCTGTACGACGAGGTCGACTATCGCGGTCCGACGGCGATCGTCATCGGCGGCGAGGCCGAGGGCATCCGGCGCCTCGTCCTGGAGGGCTGCGATCAGGTCGTCCGTATCCCGATGGAGGGTTCGGTCGCGTCGCTCAACGCCGCGGCCGCCGGCACCGTCGTCCTGTATGAGGCGCTCCGCCAGCGCCGGCGCAACGTGCCGCCGGCGGACACGCGCACGCCCGCGCCGGCCAAGCCTGCTGCCATAACGCCGCAGGAGGAGGACATGGAGATCCTCGACGAGGCGAACGAGGCGGAGCTCGAGGCGGATCTCGCGGAGGACGTCGAGGAGGCCGCTGTGGCCGAGACGCCGAAGAAGCCCGCTCCGCGCGCGAAGAAGGCGACGACCGCGAAGAAGACGGCCCCGCGGAAGAAGGAGGGATCGTGATCGACCCCGATATCGCCGCCGCAAAGGGACACCGACCTCGGCTCGTCCTGAGCCGTGACGTCCACGCCCAGGTCCACGGCGCGAGCGCGCCGGGCCGCTTCAACACCTGGCTCGCCGTCCGCATCACCAGGACCGTCGGCACGATGTGGGTCGCGTATCTCTTCGGCCTGCTCGCGTTGATATCGCTCCCCGCCGCCATCGGATCGCACGACGTGATCGTCATCGTCGCGTGGATCGCGCAGACATTCCTCCAGCTCGTGCTGCTGCCGATCATCATCGTCGGCCAGAACGTGATCCAGGCCGCGAACGACGCGCGGGCCCAGGCCGACCACGAGACACTGACGGCGGTCCATCGCCTCACCGTCGAGGTGCACGCGATCAATGAAGCGCAGACCACGATCCTGAATCGGCTGGAGCGCGCGAAGGCCTGAGCTGTAGTCCCCGACCCGACAACGAGCGGGCCGTGGGCGGCGTGTGGTGGTGACCGAGAGCACATCCCTCCCGGGGCGGTGACGACCAGACTCAGGGCATGAGGTTCGCATCCCGCCGATGACGAAACCCGCGTACCGGATCATCTGCGGCGTCGACGGCTCGGCCGGCTCGGATCGAGCGCTAGAGCTCGTCGGCGCGCTTCCCGTCCGACCGGGCGACGAGGTGATCGTCGCGTCGCGGCCCGCCTATCTCTTCGCGGCACGCGCCGGTGGCGAAGGGATCATCGCCCGCGCCAGCGAGGCGGCACGCGAGCGCGCCCACGTGAACGTCGATGCCGGTGTCGCTCGGCTGGCGGCACGCGGCCTCTCTGCGCGCGGTGTCGTGTGCGAGGGGGAAGATCCCGTTGACGGGCTCATCCGCGTCGCCGAGCAGGAGTCCGCGTCGCTCATCGTCGTGGGCTCTCGCGGGCTCGGTCCGTGGACCAGCATCGTGCTCGGCAGCACGGCGCGCGCCCTGGCCATCACGTGCCCGGTGCCGGTGCTCATCGTTCGCGAGCACGCCGTCGCGCCGCTGCGCGTCCTCGCGGCCGTCGACGGCTCGCCGTCGGCTCGTGCCGCGCTCGCGGCCTTCGCTCGCGTGCCGCAGAGCGAGGGCGCCGTCGTCGAGCTCCTGCATGTGCTTCCGGTGCACGCATGGCCCACCTCGACGCTCGACTGGGACGACATCGGAAAGCGCACCGACGTCGAGCGCGACGAGGAGCGACGCTCGGACCTGATGCTCGGGACCCAGCGCGGCCTGCTACAGGCCGGCGTCGAGATCCGCGTGCGCCACGAGCGCGGCCACGTGGGCGAGACCATCCTGCGACGTGCCGCGGAGATCGGCGCGGATCTGGTGGTCATCGGCACGCGCGGCCTCGAGGGTCCCCGGCACCTCTTCTACGGCAGCACCGCGGAGCGCGTGCTGGCGCAGGCACGAGCGAACGTGCTCGTCGGCCCCGCGACCAGCCGCAGCTGACCAAACGATCGTCCCGACCGCCGACGACCTGACGGCCCTCGTCGCGGCGTACCTCGTGGTGTTCGCGATCAACCTCGCGCCGGCGTTCATGCCGCCGACCTGGTCGATCCTCGCGTTCTTCGCCATCAGCTTCCAGCTGCCGGTGCTCCCGCTCGCGGTGGGTGGGGCGGTCGCCGCGAGCAGCGGGCGCCTGGCCCTGGCTCTCGCGAGCCGCCGTGGCGGCCGGCGTTTCCTGAGCCGCGACCAGCGCGAGGACCTCGCCGCGCTCGGCGAGTGGATCGACACGAAGGGCAGGGTCGCCGCGCCGCTCGCGACGCTGCTGTATAGCTTCGGACCGATCCCGTCCAATCAGCTCTTCATGGCCGCCGGGCTGACGACCGCGCGGCTTACCCCGATCGTGAGCGCCTTCCTCGTCGGCCGGCTGCTCAGCTACACGTTCTGGGTCAGCACCGCGCATTTCGCGGTCACGCGACTCGGCGATCTATTCGCGGCGGAGTTCCAGAGCGGCATCCTCATCGGGATCCAGATCCTCACGCTCGCCGTGGTGTTCGTCTTCGCCCGCGTCGGGTGGCGCAAGCTGTTAGCCGGTCGCGAGCGCGCGCCGTTCGGCGCCCGCGGACGGGGACCGCTTCAGCGGCTCTGACCAGAGCGTCGCCACGAGCGCGATGCCGATCGCCAGCGCGAACTCGAGTGGATCGAGCGCGACGACGCCGAAGAACTGTCCCAGGGCCGGGATGTACAGCACCGCGAGGAGCGACGCCGCCGCGCCGCCGACGACGAGCGGGAGCGCGCGGTTCCCCCGGCTCGGCGTGCGCCAGAAGACGTGCCGTGGTGACCGCGTGACGAGCACGAGGAGCAGCTGACCGCAGAGCAGCGTGGCGAGCGCGAGAGCCCGTGCGTGCTCGACGACCGAGCCGCGTCCGAGGTCGCCGAGGTAGATGCTCAGCACCGCGGCGGTCAGCGTGAGCCCCAGGAGCACCGGCCGTCGCAGCTCCGACAGCGTGACGAGCTCCGCGGCAGACGATGCGCGGGGCGGCCGGCTCATGATGTCGGCCGGCGGCGGGTCCGCCTCGAACACGAGCGAGGAGGTCGGGTGGACGACGATCTCGAGCCAGACGAGGTGTATCGGCAGGAGAAGGAGCGGCGCGCCGAGCAGCGGGATCGTCACCGCCGCCAGGAGCAGCGGGATGTGGAAGGCGATCAGATACGCGAACGCGCGCCGGAGGTTCTCGAAGATGCGCCGGCCGTCGCGGATCGAGCGGACGATCGTCGCGAAGTTGTCGTCGAGGAGGACCATCGTTGCCGCAGCCCGGGCCACCTCGGTGCCGCGCCGGCCCATGGCGATGCCGATGTCCGCCTCGCGCAGCGCGGGCGCGTCGTTCGTGCCGTCACCGGTCATCGCGACCACCGCGCCGCGCGCGTGCAGCGCGCGCACCAGGTCGTACTTCTGCGTCGCCTCGATCCGCGCGAACACGGTCACGTCGGCGACGGCGCGGGCGCGCTCCTCGTCCGAGAGCAGCGCGAGATCGTCGCCGGTGAGCACCGCATCCGCGCCGGGCAGTCCGAGATCCTGCGCCACGGCGCGTGCCGTCGCGGGGTGATCGCCGGTGATCATGACCACGCGGATACCCGCGGTGGCGCACTCCGCGAGCGCCTCGCGCACGCCTTCGCGGATCGGGTCGGCGAACGCCACGAGGCCCGCGAAGCGCAGCCCCGCCTCTGCCTCCGCGCGCGTCTTCGAGCCCGCCGCCGGACCCGTGGCGAGGGCGACGACGCGCATGCCGCGTCCGGCGAAGCGCGCGTTCGCCGCGTCCGCCTGCGCGCGCACGTCCGGCGTGGCCGCGGTCCGCTCGAGCATCGGCTCGAGCGCCCCCTTGGCAAAGGCGGTGAGCTGGTCGTCGCGACGCCAGACCTGGACGGTGTGCTTTCCCCGCGGATCGAACGGATACACGGCGACGAGCTCGCCCGGAAGGCGATGAGAAGCGTGGCGGAGGATCGCCGCATCGAGCGGGTCGTGCCCATCGGGCTCGCACGCGAGGATCGCCGCGTCGAGCAGCTTCGCGCGCTCGGCGCCGTCGACGATCTCCCCGCTCGCGGAAGAGAGCGCCTGCAGCTCCAGACGGCCGGCGGTGAGCGTCCCCGTCTTGTCCGTGGCGATGACGGTCGTCGAGCCGAGCGCCTCGACCTTCGCGAGGCGGCGGATCAGGGCGCGGTCCCGCGCGAGCCGCCATGCGCCGAGCGCGAGATACAGGGCGAAGACCATCGGGAACTCTTCGGGGATCGCCGCCATCGCCAGCGAGATGCCGGCGACGATCGCGGCCGCAAGGCTCGCTCCATGCCAGAGCTCGATCGCCGCGACGAGGAGCGAGGCGACACCCGCGACGATGCCGAGCCATGTGACGAAACGGCGGATCCCGCGCTGCAGCGGTGTGGGTGGCTCGGTGATCCCCGCGACGAGGACGCCGATCTTCCCATAGCGCGTCCGCGGCCCCGTCTCCACGACGAGCACCGCGGCGCGACCCGAGAGGACCGTCGTGCCGGCCCAGGTCGTGGCGTCGCGCTCCTTGTCGACCGGATGAGACTCGCCGGTGAGCGATGACTCGTCGACCATGAGGCGCTCATCCGCCACGAGCGTCGCGTCCGCGGGGACGACGTCGCCCTCCCGCAGGAGCATGCGATCACCCGGCACGATCTCGTTCGTCGCGATGGTCTGGAGCTGGCCGTCGCGCCACACCACGGCGACCGGGCTCGTGAGCCGCTTCAGCGCGTCGAGCGCGCGCTCGGTCCGCAGCTCGAGGACGACGCTCACGGCCGAAATGGCGACGAGCGCGATCAGGCTGACCGCGGCGTCGCCGAAGTCACCGACGCTGAGGTAGACCGTGCCCGCGACGAGGAGGAGCACGACCATCGGGTCCGACACGACGCGGCGCACCCAGTCGAGCGCGCCGTGCGACGTGGCCGGCGGCACGAGCTCGTTCGGTCCGTGGTCCGCCAGGCGCAGCCGCGCCTCCGCGGTGGTCAGACCGGGCGGCTCGACGACGGATCCCTCCAGGCGCGCCGCGAGGGCCTCGCTCATATGGGCATCCGACCACCGTAGGCCCGCCCGGTAGGCGGCAGTAGGGCCGACCGTCGCGTTGCGAAGGGCCGCTCGTCGCGGCGGCGACCGCGCCCATCCGACGCGCATGCGATTCGAATGCCGATAGCCGAGCGACGGGCGGCGATGGACCCTTGTCCTTGTGAGCGCGCCCACCGCGAGCGCAAGACGGGCGCGCGGGAGGTATCGAAGATGGGTGCGTGGAAGCGTTGGCAGGATTGGGCAACGGTCCTGCTCGGCGTGATCCTCTTCGCGACGCCGTTCATCTTCGGCAGGACCGGAGATGTCAACGCGTCGTGGACCGCGTACGTCATGGGTGGGCTCATGATCGCGATCGGCCTGTTCGCCGCATCGCGAGAAGAGCCGACCGCCGGCGTCGAGGGGGTCCCGCTCATCCTGGGCATCGCGTTGTTCGTGGCGCCGTGGCTTCTGAGCTTCACGAGCGTGCCGGAGATCGCGTGGATGGCGTGGATCGTCGCCGTTCTCTTGGCCGTGAACGCCGTCGCCGAGCTGCTGGCCCTGCCTCAGCAAACGGCCGCCACATGACAACGCCCGGGTCGGGACGTTCGCGGTGATCGTCCCGATCCGTGACGTCGCGCCGCGTGAGCTCGACGGAAAGGTCGCGCTCGTGACGGGCGGCGCGCGCGGAATAGGCGCTGCGACCGTCGAGGCGCTCTGCGCCGAGGGCGCGTTCGTCTTCATCACCGATGTGCTCGACGAGGGCGAGGCGCTCGCGAAACGGCTCACGTCCGACGGGCGCCGCGCGCGCTTCGTCAAGCTGGACGTGGCCGATGAATCGCGATGGAGCGAGGTCATCGCGGACATCGTTCGCGAGCTCGGCAGGCTCGACATCCTCGTGAACAACGCCGGCATCGGCGGTATGGAGGACGTCGAGCACGAGTCGCGCGCGGGCTGGGACCGGGTCGTCGCCGTGAATCAGATGGGCGTGTGGCTTGGCATGAAGTACGCCGTGCCCGCGATGCGTGCGAGCGGGGGAGGCAGCATCGTCAACGTCTCCTCGATCTTCGGGGCGGTGGGTGGCTTCGGTGGGTCCGTGACATACCACGCGACGAAGGGCGCGATCCGCCTGATGACGAAGAACGCCGCGATCCGCTACGCGAAGGAAGGCATCCGGGTGAATTCGATCCACCCCGGCTTCATCGACACGCCGATGGTCGCGCCGATCAAGGGA
>JBGQFO010000113.1:0-6902 GCA_041496945.1 Candidatus Limnocylindria bacterium
CGCGCGCGCGGTGCTGTAGAGGAGCACCTGCGCCTCCGGGCTCAGCGCGATCTCCTGCGCGTGCAGGACGATCTCGCGGATGCGCTCGCCGGCGGCGGTGCCGCCGGGCTCGCGTGTGAGGACCACGTCACGCCCGCTTAGGCGGAGCGCCTCGGAAAGCCGCTTCGCCTGCACCGACTTCCCGGAGCCCTCGCCGCCCTCGAACGACAGGAACAAGCCGCGCGTCACGTGGCTCGCCCGGCGCTCATCGATAGATCTGCACGCGGCGCACGGGCTCGTGTCCGGTGGAGCGCGAGGAGAGGCTCGCCCGCTCGGCGAGCTCGTGCTGGAGCCGGCGCACATAGGCGTTCTGCGGCGCGAGCTCGACCTCGTCCGTCTTGCCCGCCGCCACAGCGTCGATCGCCTCGCGCGCCTCGTCGAGCGCGTGGTCCTCGGGACCGCGCCGCAGCTCCGCGACCGACGCGAGCGCGGCCGCGATCTGGCTCGTGGAATTGCTGCGCGCGACGTAGATCGGGATGCCGCTCGACTCGGCGTTGCGGAGGCGCGGCGTCTTGCGGCGGTAGTAGTTCTTCAGCGTGATGACCACATCGGCATCCTCGGGCTCGCGCACGACGGCGATGGGCATAGCCAGTCCACGAGCCGCCTCTTCCACGCGCGTCCAGGACACGCCGAACGGATAGACCTTGATCGTCTGACGGTCGCCCTCGGCGCCGAACGGCACACGCGGCGTGCTGCGCCGCTCCACGGCCTCGGCCGGCGCGCGCGACGGCTCCTGCGTGGTCCTCTCGATCTCGCCGCCCACACCGCGCGCTCGGATCTCGGGCGCGACGGGCATGCCGAGGAGGATCGCGTCGACCGTCGCGGCGACGTCGTGATAGATCGCGACACGCTGGTAGGCCTGGATCTCCACGAGCACCTGGAACGTCGGCGGCGCCTTGCGCTCGAGCACGGACTTCTGAGTGCCGCGGCGCCGCGCCTCCTCGTCGGAGAGCGTGACCGTCTGGATGCCGCCGACGAGGTCGGTGAGCGTGGGGTTGAGCATCAGGTTCTCGAGGGTGTTGCCGTGCGCGGTCGCGAGGAGCTGCACGCCGCGCTCGGCGATGGTGCGCGCGGCCGCGGCCTCCTGCTCGGTGCCGATCTCGTCGATGACCACGACCTCGGGCATGTGGTTCTCGACCGCCTCGATCATCACCGCGTGCTGCAGCGACGGCGCCTGCACCTGCATGCGCCGGGCGCGGCCGATGCCGGGGTGCGGGATGTCGCCATCGCCAGCGATCTCGTTCGATGTGTCGACCACGACGACGCGCTTGCCGAGGTCGTCCGCGAGCACGCGTGCGACCTCGCGCAGCATCGTCGTCTTCCCGACACCGGGCCGGCCGAGGAACAGCATGCTGCGGCCGGACTCGACGATGTCGCGGAGGATCTCGACCGTCCCATACACCGCGCGGCCGACGCGGAGCGTGAGCCCGACGACCTTGCCCGCGCGATTGCGGAGGGCGCTGATGCGGTGGAGAGTGCGTTCGATGCCGGCGCGGTTGTCGCCGCCGAACTGACCGATGTGCGAGATGACGTAGGCGATGTCCTCGGCCGAGACCTCGTGGCGGCGCAGGATCTCCTCGCGCCCGGCGAAGCGCGCCTCGGGCAGGCGGCCCAGGTCCATGACGATCTCGAGCAGCCCGTCGAGCCCGTCGAGCGAACGGACACGGGCCGCGAGGTCAGCGGGGAGTCCGCGGAGGAGAGCTTCGAGCTCGTCCGTCTGCTGCTGCATCGTCACTCACCACCCACGCGCGGGGCAACACGCATTCAGGTAGAGCATATCGAGGCTGCCGTAGGGCTTCGCCCTCGGTCGTAGCATCGCGATCACGATGCGACACGAGGGGAGCGGCGCGTCGGTCACGCTCGACGCGGCCGACGCTCCGAGCGTCGCGCTGCTGCGCGAGGCGCTCGTCTCCGGCGATTACGACGTCGCACACGTGCGGCCGATGCTGCGCGGAGACGGCGACGCCGTCGCGCCGCGACCGGGCGATGTCTCGATCATCGAGCGACTCCTGCCCGACGGCGGGCGGTTCACAGCGCTGATGCGGCTCTTCATGCTCGGCCTCGAGACGTCTCTCGTGGACGCACACGAGGCGTTGGCGCCGCTCTCCGTCGAAGGCGCGGTGCGGCTCGGGGTCATACGGCGCACGAATGCCGGCGTCGAGGGCGCCGTGCACATCATGCCCGCGGGCGATTACCTCTTCGCCTCCGATCGCGTACCGCAAGACTGGTTCGGCATTCGCTCCGACCACGTCATGGGGGTCGCGAGCAGCTCGAATCTCCTCGCCTCCCTCGCCGTTCGGCGGCCCGTGGAGCGCGCGCTCGACGTCGGCTGCGGGAGTGGGATACAAGCCGTGCTCGCGGCGCGCCACGCGAAGACGGTGATCGCGTGCGACGTCAACCCACGCGCGCTCAACTTCACCGCGTTCAACGCGCAGCTGAACGGCGCGAGCAACGTCGAGTGCCGCGTTGGGAGCTTCTTCGAGCCCGTGGCGGGCGAGGCCTTTGACCTCATCGTGTCGAACCCGCCGTTCGTCATCTCGCCGGACAACGCGATCGCGTTCCGCGACGGCGGGCTCGGCGGCGATGACGTGAGCAGGCAGGTCGTCCGCCAGGCGGTCATGCACCTGACCGAAGGCGGGCTCGCTTTCGTGCTGATCAACTGGGGAATTGGGGATCACGCACGATGGCCCGACCGTTTGCGGCCCTGGACCGCGGACCTTCCGTGCGACGCCTGGTTCTTACAACACTCGAACGACGCGCCGCTCCTCTACGCGGCCTCGTGGAACGCGCCGCTCGAGGCGCGGCCGAGCGAGTACATCGCGGCGATCGACCGCTGGACCGCGTACCTCGTGGGGCTGGGCTTCGCGTCGGTCGCCTATGGCGCCGCGATCCTGCGCAGACGGAGCGGCGTGACGAACTGGATGCGCTTCGACGATCTGCACGGGCAGAGCGAGCCCGCGTCGAGCGAGCAGGTCGAGCGGCTCATCGCGAATCAGGACTTCCTCGCCGCTCTCGACGACCCGCACTCGCTGCTCGACGCGCGACTCGCGATCGAGCCGGACCATCGTCTCGATCAGCTGCTGCGCTGGCACGACGGCAGCCCCGCTGTCGAGTCCGCGACGCTCCGGCACGAGTCCGGCTTCCGTTTCGGGATGACGGTCGACACGTTCGCCACGCAGCTGCTCTCGCGCCTGGAGGGCCGGACGCTGCGCGAGGCCGTGCACGCCGCGGCGGCTGAGCACTTCGCCGCGAAAGCGATCGACCACGCCGGGCTCGAAGCGTCCGCGGTGGAGTTCGCGAAGCTGACGCTCGGGCTCGGCTTCACGCGCGTCGTCGAGAGCGGTGCGCGGTGAGCGCGGAGAGCGCCGCGACGAGCGTGCCCGACAGCGGCGACCGTGCGGGCATCGCGCTCTTCCGGCAGGCCCTGCGGTCCGCCAGCTATCACCCCGACCGCATGCGCGTGATGCTCCGCGCGGAGGGCGAGAACGTGACCCCGCGGCCTGAGGATGTGCCGGTCGTCGCCCGGCTCCTCCCGGAGCGCGATCGGCTCGCCGATCTCCTGCGCCTGTTCCTCCTCCGTCTCGACGTACCCGCGGCACGCGCCGCCGACGCGCTCGGGCCGCTGCCGCTCGAGCGCGCGACACGCCTACGCCTGGTCACGCAGGAGCACGGCCTGGTCCGCGGCGCGATCCGCGTGCTTCCGGCCGCCGAGCTCGTGTTCGCCTGCGACCGCGAGCTCGAGAGCGCGCCGGCGCTCCCGCCGGATCACGTCATGGGCGTGTCGTCCTCGTCGATCTTCCTGGCGTCCCTCACGGTGCGACGCCCGGTCGGCGACGTGCTGGACGTGGGCTGCGGCGGCGGGATCCAGAGCGTGCTCGCCGCCCATCACGCGAAGCGCGTTGTTGCATGCGACATCAATCCGCGAGCGCTCGCCTTCGCGGCCTTCAACGCGGCGCTCAACGGCGTCACGAACGTCGAATGCCGCGCCGGGAGCTTCTTCGATCCGGTCGGGGATGAGCGCTTCGACGTCGTCGTCTCGAACCCGCCGTTCGTCGTGTCGCCCGACAGCGCGATGGTCTTTCGCGACAGCGGCATGCGCGGTGACGACGTCAGCCGCGAGGTCGTGCGCCAGGCCGCGACGCACCTGCGCGACGGCGGCCTCGCCTTCGTGCTGGTCTCGTGGGGTATCCGCGACGGCGCGACCTGGTCGGCGCCGCTGGAGCGCTGGGTGCGGGATACCGGTTGCGACGCCTGGTTCCTGCACCAGTCGCAGGCGACGCCCCTGGGGTACGCGGCCACGTGGAACGAGCCCCTGCAGCGCGCCAGCGCGGGCGCGTACGAGGACGCGATCGACCGCTGGGTCCGCTACGACCGCGAGCTCGGGTACACCGCGCTCGCGTACGGCGCAGTCGTCCTGCGCAAACGCAAGGCCGCGTCGCACTGGACGCGCGCCGACGACCTCCATGGGCAGCGCGAGCCGGCCTCGGGCGAGCAGATCGCGCGCCTCATCGACGCCGAGGACTACCTCGCGTCGCATACCGATGAGCAGCTGCTGCGCGCGCGCTTCTCGCTCGAGCCGGAGCATCGCTTGGATCAAACACTGCGGGTCCGCGACGGCGCATTCGCGGTCGAGGGTGCGACGCTCCGTCTCGAGACGGGCCTGCGCTTCAACATCGCCATCGACGCGTTCACCGCGGAGCTGCTCACGCGACTCGACGGGAAGCGCACCCTCGCGCAAGCTGCGACCGATGCCGCGGCACGCTTCGCGGGCGACGGGATCGCGGCGGCCGACTTCGGTGTCGAGGCGGTCTCGGTGACCCGACGGCTTCTCGCGCTCGGTTTCGTCCGCCTGAACCCTCGGTAGCGTGATAGCCTGCCCCAGTCCAGTCGCGTCGCCGCGGGGAGGGAATCCATGAACGAGCGCACGACCACAAGACGACGTTTCCTCGGCACGGCCGCCGGTGCGACGGGCGTCGCGCTCGGTGCGGCGGTGTGGGGCGCGAATCAGGCCGCGGCAGCGGCGGTCCCCGGCGAGGCGACGCAGCGCCTTATGGCCGACAAGCGGAGCTTCGTGGCCGGCAACTTCACGCTCGAGCTCGACGGCGTCAGCGCCGGATTCCTGAAGGATGCGGACGGCGGACAGGCGTACTCCGACGTCGTGGTCGAGAAGCTCGGCCCGGACCACATCGCGCGCAAGCACATCGGCGGCGTGAAATATGAGGACATCACCGTCAACGCCGGGTTGGGCATGAGCAAGGCCTTCTATGACTGGATCGCGGCGTCGTGGGCGATGAAGTTCCAGCGAAAGAGCGGCTCCATCGTCGCGGCGGACTTCAACATGCAGGCACGGTCGACCCGCGAGTTCTTCAACGCGCTGATCACCGAGACGACGATCCCGGCGATGGACGCCTCATCGAAGGACCCGGCCTTCATGACGATCAAGTGGGCGCCGGAGTACACGCGGACGAAGGCGAGCAGCGGAAAGGTCACGGCACCGATCGCCACCCAGCAGAAGATGTGGCTCCCGTCGAACTTCAAGCTCCAGATCGACGGCCTCGACTGCACGAAGGTGAACAAGATCGACGCGTTCACCGTCAAGCAGAGCATCGTCGCGAACAACGTCGGCGACACGCGCGACGCACTGCTGGAGCCGGGGACGGTCGAGTTCCCGGACCTGGCGATCACCTTCGCCGCGAGCAGCAGCGAGACCTGGCAGAAGTGGTTCGACGACTTCGTGATCCAGGGGAACAACGGTCAGGAGAGCGAGAAGAACGGAACGCTCACGTTCCTCTCACCGAACCTGCAGTCGGAACTGGGCACGGTGAAGTTCTTCAACATGGGCATCTTCAAGCTGGACGACGACGCGAGCGAGGATGCCAACGGCAACGTGATCCAGCGGTTCAGGGCGCTGCTGTACTGCGACAACATGGTGTTGTCAGTTATCGGCCTCGGCGGCCCGAAGCCCGGGCCGTCGCCAACGCCGACGCTTCCTCCGCGCTAACGCACCGCCGCCGTCGCGAAGGCCCGCTCCTCGATGCGGACCGCGAGCTCTTTGACGAAGAGCATCGCGGTCGCCGTCTCGCGGAAGCCCTCCGCCAGCAGCGCGCGCCCGACGTGCTCTTCGTACGAGCGCACCGGCACGGTGATCGGCCGCCCGGCCGGGAGCGCGGCGACGCTGGCGCGCAGAAGATCGCGCGCGAGGTCCACGTCGCCGTCGCGCGTACGGACCTTCACCACGTGCGGGTGGCGATCGCGTCCCTCGAAGGCGAAGGCGAACGCGCGCGTGGCGCGCTCGTCACCGTCGATGAGCGCGGCCGCGCGGCGCATCGCGAGCGGATTGCCGCCGACGAGGTGCGGTGGGTCGTAGGCGCCTCCGCGGCGGGCGACGTCGAAATCCGGCACCGAGAGCTGCTCCGCTCGCTGCACCGCGTGCGGGGTGGTGGCCGCGTAGAAGCGGAAGAGGTCGTGCGCGTCGCTCGACCCCGCCCGGCGCACGCCGGTGCGCTGCGGCTCCCCCAGCTGCGCGCGCGTCGCCACGAACCAGGTCTCGCGGGTGTACGAGTAGAAGCCCGTCTGGAAGAACGTCTCGCGGGCGCGCGCCTCGTCGGGAACAGCGGCAAAGAGCCGCTGCATACCGGCGCGCGCGGCCGCCGCGCTGATTCCCGAGAGGAGCCGGAACGCGCTGTCCGCGCCCCCCGGCTCGTACATCGCGCCGAGGAGCAGGATCACCCACTCCGGCCGGCTTCCGTCGTACACGAGCGCCGCGCTGCGGAGCTGACCGAGGTACTCCTCGATGAACACATGCAGCCGCCCGCCGGTGACGCCGACGAGACCGAGCGCCAGACGCTTGAGGCCCGGGACAG
>JBGQFO010000114.1:0-6859 GCA_041496945.1 Candidatus Limnocylindria bacterium
GCCCTCGAGCGATGTCTTCGGATCGAGACCCGCGAGCACGCCGTTCCGTCGCCCGCCGACCACCGCCGCCGCCAGGAACGACTCCTTGGTGATCTTTGGAAGGGCCTTCTCCACCGCGGCGGCGATCTCGGTCAGGCGCCAGCCCTCGATCACGCGCAGGACGATCTGCTCGCCGGGGGCCTTCTCGAACAGCTTCGCGAGCTCGCGCGGCGTGAGCGCCGGCGACACCGTGTAGGTGCCGGACTGCAGGGCGTCCTCCGTTTCGTTCTCGTACAGCACGAACTCGAATGCCAGCGCGGAGCGGACGATCCCTTCGGACTCGAGGCGGCGCGCGATCTCGCCGGCCGTCTCGCCTCGCGCGATCACGAACGAGCGCGTGTCGGCGCGGCCGTCCCTGGCACGATCGACCTCAGCGGTGACGCGGCTCGCGATCATCGAGCGCACGATCTCCTGACGGAGCAGCGTGTCGTGATCGGTCACGTACGCCACGAGGGCATCCTCGGCGATCGGCCGGACCACCGTGACCGCGCCCACCACCACCGTCGCGACGACGAGGAGAAAGACGAGGGGTCCGAAGCTCGATCGCTGGCGCGGCGGCCGCGCGCGCCCGCCCGTCCGCCCGTTCATGGTCCTCTCGCCGGCCGACGGTCCGATCGTTTGGTCATCGGCCCCGCTGTTTCTCCGAGAAGAAGTCCTCGAGCAGGACCACTGCCGCGCCGGCATCGAGGTCGCTCGCGCCACGGCGCGCCGCCTCGGCCGTGGTGAATCGCTCGTCGACGAGCTGCATCGGCAGACCCAGTGTCCGCGCCGACTCCGCGAAGGTCCGCACGCGCTTCGCCTGGTGTCCGATCTCGCCCTGGGTGTCGAGCGGCAGTCCGATCACGATGGCTCCGACGTCCTCCTTCGCGACGATCTCCCGCAGGGCCTCGAGGTCGGCGGCCACGCCACGCCGCCTGATCGTCCGCAGCGGTCGCGCGAGACCGAAGGCCTCCTCACCCACCGCGAGGCCGATCGTTCGGTCGCCGACGTCGAGCGCAAGATAACGCACCGGCTCAGGGCGGCCCCACGGCCGCGCGCGCCTCGCTCTGGATCTGGATGCGCGAGTCGAGGACCGGCAGACGAGGCCACCACCCCGGCCAGGTGGAGACCCGCACGAGCCGGAGGCCTCGGTCGGTCACGACGCCGGAGACCTCGTCGAGGCCGCGGCCCGCGAGCGCCGAACGGATCGCCGCCTCGTCGAGCCGGCGGAACTGCGAGGCGCGGCCACGCACCCGCCAGTAGACGCCGTCGTCCTTCACGACCGGGCTACCGACAACGTCGACGACCGCGCCGGCCGCATCGATGTCGAACCCCGTCGCGGCGGCCTGCCGCAACCGCGCGATCGTGGTGGCGCGCGGCTCGGTGTCGACGACGCTGTACCCGGTCGCGGTGCCGCTCACGGTGAGCTCGAACGCGGTCTGACCCACGGCGAGCTCCTTGCCGACCACCTCGCCGGCGGCGGTGATCGCGGTCCGCTTCACCAGCACGCCGTAGACCGCGCGGCCCTGCGCGGCCTGCTTCCGCCAGGTGTCGACCTGCGCGTCCCCCTGCTTCTGCAGCTCCGCGTCGGCGCGCGAGGCCGCGAGATCGTAGTCGGCCTGCGCGATGATCGGGATCTTCTTCGAGTCGCCGCCGGTCGTCGGCTGCTGGTTCTCCACCGAGTACTGACCGGGCGTGGGGCTCGTGGTGATCCTCTTCGCGTCGACGTTCCCCCTCGTGCCGGCGTCGAGCGCCTCGATCGCGATGTCGACGGTCCCGAACTGCACGCTCGGCGGGAAGATCACGATCCCGGAGCCGGGAAGGGTCTTCTCCTCGGTCGTCTGGAATTTGATCCCGTCGGACGTCGTGACCACCGTGCCCTTCGCGATGCGCATCGTGTTGGTGGTCTGATTCGTGAAGCGCTCGACGCCCTTCGCCTTCGTCTCGTCGGTCCGCGATCCGCTCGCGGCGCCGTTGAGCCTGGCGGTGATGGCTGTCGGACCGAGCGTCTGCGCGTTGATGTCCGCGCCGTTCGGCCCCGCGCGCAGGTCGTACTCGAAAGGCCCGAGCGCCTGCGACACCGGCGCGACCACGACGGTCGCCGTCGGCGCGACGATGGCGAGCAGCACCGCCGACGCGGCGAGGAGCGTCAGCGCGACCACGCCCGCGCGTGCCGGCGAGACACGGCGCGGCTGGGCGGCGGCGATCGCCGCGAGGCGGGCCGGGCCGAGCGGCTCCGTGATGTCCATCTCGTGGCGCTCGAGCGCGGCCACGCTGGCGAAGGCCCGCACGTGCACCGACGCGGCGAGCGACCGTGCGCGGAGCTCGGGGGTCACCAGCGCGATGCGCCGTGTCCCCGCGGCGCGCCGGAGCACCTCGAGGAACACGGAGCTGCGCAGGACCGGCGCGCCGGAGGATACCGAGAGCACGATCTCGTCGGCCGCCGGCGCGCTGCGGACCCGGTCCATCGCGTCGAGGACCGTGGCGCGCGCCCCCAGCTCGATGACGCTCCGACCCGCGACCGGCACGGTCATCCGTCGTACACGCCGGCCGCGAGCGCCGCCGCGCCGGCGGCGACGAGATCGTCGGAGCGCAGCGGTACCTCGCCGATCAGACGGGACGCCGCCGCCACGGACAGCGGAGCGACGTCGACGCGGTCGCCACGGATCTCCCCAATGACCGCGCCGAGTGCGCTCGGGAGCGCGAGGAGGGACTCCGGCACGCCCACAAAGAGCCAGTGTCCCGGCGGCGGGCCGTCCAGGCCGCGAAGCGCGGCGACGACACAATCGGCCCAGACCCGCGCGTCGTCGTCGGTCTCGCCGGCGCGTGCCGCGAGCGCCGAGCGGCCCAGCGCGAAGACGCGCGTCTCGACGACGCGACCCTCGCGCACCACCGCGACAGCGGTGAGGTCGGCCGCGAGTCGCACGACGCCCGCGTCGGTGATGCCCGACCCGGCCACCAGCCGGCCGAGCACGTACGCGCCCGAGAGGACCGCGCCGCGGCGGCGGGCGGCCTCAAGCGCCGCGGTGGCCGCACCGGTGACCACGAGCGAGCCGAGGGTCACGTCCGTCCAGACCTCCACCAGCCGACCGCGGTGTCCGACGAGGGAGCGCAGCGCGCGTCCATCGAGCGCCAGCGCGGCGACATCGTCGCGCAGCTGCGCCGTCGCGACACCGCGCAGGCCGGCGTCCTCCTCCGTCGCGGCGGACGCGCGGGCCGCGGCGTTCGCCGCGGCTTCTCGCAGCGCGCGCGTCTCCTCGCTCGCCCCCATCGCCGACCGGAGGTCCTCCCGCTCGAACGCGGTCACCGCATGGAAGGTGCGCATGTCGTCGCTGTCGACGGCGACCGCCACGCGATCGGCCCGCCCCGTCTGCTCGGCGACGGTGAACGCGGTGCGCAGCGCGTCGGCGACTGAGGCGCGATCCTGGACCAGCCCCCCACTGACCGCGCTCTCGGGCAGCGCGCTCTCGCCACGGCCGGTGACCCGAAGCCGGGACTCCTCCTTGTGACCCACGACGACGTGGACGACCCCGGACGAGATCTCGACGCCCGCGACCGCGGGGCCGCGCGGTATGGTCGGCCGCACGTCGCGCGTGTGGGTGGCCGGTCTAGCTGCGGTCACGTCCCCCGTTCAAACGCTCGCGGACGGCGATCCGTGCCGCCTCGATGGCCTCCGCGAGACGAGCGGCGTCCTTCCCGCCCGCCGAGGCGCTCTCCGCGCGTCCACCGCCGCGTCCATCGATGATCCCCTGGACACCCTTCACCAGCTTGTCGGCGTCCAGGGCAGGGACCAGGTCCTTCGTGACTGCGATGACGAGATAGGGATGGCCCTCCCGCACCGCACCGAGCACCACGACGCCGGACCCGATCAGGGACTTGATGCGATCGGACAGCGCGCGGAGCTGCTGGACGTCGCCCTCGCCGACGTTCGCCGCGATGAGCTTCGCCGATCCGATCGTCTCGGCCCGGCCGAGCAGCGCCGCCGCGGCGGCCTCGACGCCGCTGCGCTGCTGGGCCTCGAGCTCGTGCTGCAGCTTCTCGCGTGACTCGACCAGCTGCCCGAGCGCTTCCGGGACGCGGGCCGGCGGCACGCGCAGCGTCGACGCGGCACGACCGAGCTGCTCGCGCGTTTCGCGGACCTCACGGAGCGCGCCGACGCCGGTGACGGCCTCGATGCGCCGGATGCCGGCGCCGATCGACTCCTCGTTGGTGACGAGGAACAGCCCGATGTCTCCGGTGCAATGGCAGTGCGTGCCGCCGCAGAGCTCGCGGCTCGGACCCGCCTCGACGACCCGCACGTGGTCGTCGTACTTCTCTCCGAAGAGCGCCATCGCGCCGGACGAGAGCGCGTCCTGCAGCGGCATCACCCGCGAGCGCACGTCGGCGTTCTCCAGGATGGCGCGGTTCACCTCGTCCTCGAGCCGCTCGATCTCGGCCGGCGTGAGCCCGCGGCCGAACGTGAAGTCGAAGCGCAGGTTCGGTGCGTGCACCAGCGAGCCCGCCTGGTGCACGTCCTCGCCGAACATCCGACGGAGCGTCGCATGCAGGAGGTGCGTGGCGGTGTGATTCCGCATGGTGTCGCGGCGGAGCCCCTCGTCGACCACGGCCCTCGCCGGCGCACGCAGCCGCAGGACGCCGTCGACCACCTTCGCGCTCATGACGATCACGCCCGGCGCGGCGGTCTGGGTGTCGGCCACGAGGGCACGACCCTCGTCGGTCGTGATCGTCCCGCGGTCCCCCACCTGGCCGCCGCCCTCGGGGTAGAACGGCGTCCGGTCGAGGACGAGCTCCACGTCGGTCCCCGCAAAGGCCTGGTCGACACGCTCCCCGTTCGCGACGAGCGACACGACCCTCGCGTCGGTCGCGAGCTCATCGTATCCGCGGAACTCGCTCCGGATCCCCTCGCTCTCCTTCAGCATCGCGTAGAACTGGCCGAACTTCATCGCGTCCTGCGTGAACTTCGCGGACGCACGGCTGCGACTGCGCTGCGCCTCGAGCTGGTCCTGGAAACGGTCCTCATCGACGGTCAGGCCGGCGCTCGCGGCGATCTCTTTCGTCATCTCCACCGGGAACCCGAATGTGTCGTAGAGGCGGAACGTCGTGTCGCCGTCGATGAAGGTCTGGCCCTGGGCCTTCGCGCGCTCGATCGCCTCGGTGAGCATGGCGAGGCCGTTCGCGAGCGTGCGCTCGAACTTCGCCTCCTCGTCCGCCAGCAGCTCGGCGATGCGATCGCGGGCGGCCGTCAGCTCGTGATGGTGCTTCTGCATCGTCTTTACGACCTCGGCGCCGAGCAGCGGCATGAACCCCGGCTTCATGCCCAGCTTGCGCCCATGGAGCGCGGCGCGGCGGATGAGCCGGCGCAGCACGTAGCCGCGCCACTCGTTCGAGGGCGCGATCCCGTCCGCGATGAAGAACGTGGCTGCGCGGCTGTGCTCCGCGACGATGCGGATCGAGACGTCGGTATCCTTCGCGGCGCCGTACGTCTTGCCGGAGAGCGACTCGATCTTCTTCACCACTGGGAGGAAGAGATCGGTCCGGTAGGCGTCGCCGGCGACGCCCTGGAGCACCTGCGCGAGCCGCTCGAGGCCCACGCCGGTGTCGATGTTCTTCATCTTCAGCGGCGTGAGCGTCCCGTCGGCCTTGCGGTCGTACTGCTGGAAGACGAAGTTCCAGATCTCGAGATAGCGGCCGCAGTTCTCGCTCGGATCGCAGGTGTGCGGCGGGGCCCCAGGCTGCGGTCCGCGATCCACGAAGACCTCGCTGCACGGACCGCAAAGGCCGACCGGACCGGGCGACCAGAAGTTCGTGTCGTCCCCGGCCTCGAGGTTGCCGAGACGGAAGACGCGCGCGGGTGGCAGGAGCGCGAGGCCCTTGGTCCAGATGTCGAAGGCCTCGTCATCGGTGGAGTAGACCGTCGCGACGAGCGTGCTCGGGTCGAACCCGAACTGCTTGGTGAGGAGCTCCCAACCCCACGCGATCGCTTCCGTCTTCCAGTAGTCGCCGATCCCGAAGTTCCCGAGCATCTCGAAGAAGGTCTGGTGGTACCCGTCCTTGCCGACCTCTTCGATGTCCGTCGCCCGGAAGACCTTCTGGATCGTGGCGATCCGCTTCGCCGGCGGCTGCTTGACGCCGTTGAAGTACGGCACCAGCGGCTGCATCCCGGCGCTGGTGAAGAGGACGCTGGCGTCGCCCCTTAGGACGAGCGGCGCGCTGGGCAGGCGGACATGGCCCTTCTCCTCGAAGAACTTGAAGAACCGCTCGCGGATCTCTGAGCTGTCCACCGGCTCCTTACCTCGGGTATCAAAAAACGCGGGGGCGACCACACGGTCACTCCCCGCGTCCCCCTGTCCTTCTTCGGACAAAGTCTAACGAATCAGGATCGCGTGTCGGCCCCACCTTCGTTGCCGCCGCCACGGCCGACCTTCTCCCACTGCCGCTTTGCCTCGTCGGCGATCTCGCGCCCCTTCACCTGCGCCTGCGCCGAGAGCTCCCGCGCGACCTTCTGAAGCTCGTCCGCGCGGAGCTTCAGCTCCTCGCTCCGTGCACGGAGCTCTTCGCGCGTGATGTCGCCCGGCTTCGGCGCGTACAGCAGCGCCAGGACCGCGCCGCTGAGTAGACCGACCAAGAAACCCATCGCTGCGCTCCCCCTTTTCGGACGGCTGGCTTCGTCATGACCTTAGCGCTTCGCGCCGCCCTCGGCGACGACCAGGCCGAGCCCGGCGAGCAGCGCGCCGAGGAAGGCGAACAGGATCTGCGCGTCGCCGATGACGCCGAGACGGGAGCCGGTGAGCTCCCCCGCGGCCTGCGCGATGGCCACGGCGGCGAGGGCCAGCAGCCACGC
>JBGQFO010000115.1:0-6807 GCA_041496945.1 Candidatus Limnocylindria bacterium
CGCTTCCCTCGAAGTAGAGGACGTCGTCGACCCACACGCCCCATTGCTGGACGAGGTGCGGCTTGGCGTCGGCGTCCGTCGTCGCGATCCAGAGGTAGGTGAAGGTGGTGAGGATCCTCTTCACCGCGACCCAGGTGAGCATGCCCTTCGGGGTCGTCTTGATGTAGCCCTTCGGCAGCTGCGGGCGGTCGCGCCGCGGAGCCGTCTTCATCGCGGCATCGTATCCATCAGTCGAAGTCTCGGGCATCGAAACGTTCGCGGTCCTGCGACTCGTGGAGCAGCCTCATCAGCCGGACCGGTCCTCTCCCATCTTCGAGGCTGTACGCGTACCACACGAGATAGGGAAGGCCCGCCCCCAGGTGGAAGACGCGATACGAATCCACGCCGTGTCGCTCGATCTCATGACCGACCGCGGGGTGGGCGCCGACACGCCTCGTGAACAACGTCAGCGCGGCGCTGAGGCGATTGCGGTCGCTCGGAGCACGATGTCTTCGCAGCCAGCTCAGCTGCGCGGCGACGTCCTGTTCGAACGTCTGGTGGTACCGGACGGGCCGTGCCACCTACGTCTTGCGTCGTCTCCGGCCGGACGTGCCTGGGTCATCGAACAGCGCGTTGATCGTCGCCTCGTCGACCTCCGGATTGTCCCCGGCCCTGAACCGAGCGACGGCCACGCGCATGCGCCCGGTCTGCCACTGGCGCGCGCGCTCGAGTTGCCGCTGGTCGCGAAGCTCCCTCGCGCGCTCCAGGGCGAGGGTGCGGATCGTCGTTGAGACGCCGAGCCCTCGTCGGCGCGCCTCGGCCTCGAAGAGCTCCCGTTCCGCGCTCGCCATCGCAACACTTATCGGCGCGGAGTTGCTGCGCCTCATCGGGCACGCTCCCATATAGTGAATTTCACTATGCAGCGTACGCCGTTCTCGCGACGGCTGGCCCGCGGTATCCGACGTCGGCAAGGCGCGGACCGTAGAGTCCATTCGTGATGGTCATCTGCATCCCGGTCGCGGGCGATGGCAGCGTGGATCCCCGCTGGGGCCGCGCGCAGCGCGTCGCGGTCGCGCGGGTGAACGGCGACGCGATCGAGAGCTGGCAGGAGTTCGACGTCGGCTGGGACACGCTCCACGATGCCGGGCCCGAGGGTCAGCACCACGCGCGGATCGCGCGCTTCCTTCAGGAACACGGCGTCCAGACGGTGGTCGCCGGCCACATGGGACCGGGCATGACCGAGATGCTCGCGAAAATGAAGATCGCCGTGCGTCTCGGCGCAGCCGGCCTCGCGCGCGAGGCCGTCACCAGCTAGAGGGCATCCTCGAGGAACTCCCAGCGCGGATGCTCCGCGCGAAGTCGCGGCAAGAGACCGGACCAATCCGACCGCGGCAGCGCCGTCAGCGGCAGTAACACCGGGTGACCGCTTTTCAGTCTGTAGCCCCAATCGAATCCGACGACCGCAGCGATACGTCGTGTCCGGACGACATCGGGCACCACGACAAGCCAGGTCTCGGCTCGCCACTCGCCGTCGGGGTGGTCGGGATTGGCCGGCGCATCAAAGAACGTGGGCAAGTAGCCGTAGGTGTAGAGCGGGCTGTCGTCCGGACCCAAGGGAAAGCGATCGACCGCGAGGTCCGTTTCTGTGCCGTTCGGATCGATGTGTCGAATCACCTGCAGCCAGCCCATGACGGCCGATAGACCAATGCCTTCGTACTCGACGGAGGCTCGTACGATCGGAAAACCGCGGAACGCGCGAGCATCGAAACGAGGCGCGACCAGTGGATGACCGAGGGCAACTGGGTCGTCGTTCGTCGACAGTGTGACAAGCACGCGTCCGGTCTTCGCCCGCAGCCCGAAACGGCACTCGAGGCGCTCAGTCATCGGCATCGCCTCCTACAGTCCGAGGTACGCCTTCCGCACCTCGGGCATCTCGCGGACCTGCTTCGCCTCGCCCTCGATCTCCACCTTGCCGTGGCTCATGACGTAGGCGTAGTCGGAGACCGCGAGGCTCAGCTGCACGTTCTGCTCCACCAGCAGCATCGTGAGACCTTGCTTCTTCAGCGTGCGGATGATCTCGAAGAGGTTCATGACGAACAGCGGGCTGAGGCCGAGGCTCGGCTCGTCGAACATGAGGATGATCGGCTTGGCCATGAGGCCGCGCGCGATGGCGAGCATCTGCTGCTCGCCCCCGGACAGCGTGCCCGCGAGCTGCGTCCTGCGCTCGGCCAGGCGCGGGAACAGCGTGAACACCTCGTCGAAGGACGCTTTCATCACGCCTCGCGCGCGCGCGACGGTCGCGCCCATCTCGAGGTTTTCGGCGATCGACATCGTCGCGAAGAGCTGACGCCCTTCGGGCACAAGGACCAGGCCGAGGTCGGCCTTCTCGTGCGGCGAGAGGCGTGTGATGACGCGATCGTCCAGGCGCACGTCGCCCTTCCATGCTGGGAGCAGCCCCATGACCGCGCGCAGCAGCGTCGTCTTCCCAGCGCCATTGCTGCCGAGGAGGGTGGTGAGCTTGCCCTCGCGCAGCACCAGGCTCGTGCCCCAGAGGATCTGGACCTCGCCGTAGCCGGACTCGACGTTCTCGATCGTGAGCGAACTCACGGGCAACTCCCGCCACGAGATTCCCGCGTCATCACGCGCCCTCCTGAAGGAAGCGCTCCGCGACCTTCGGGTCCCCCAGATACGCCTCGATGACCTTCGGATCGGATTGCACTTCCTGCGGAGTGCCCTCGGCGATCTTCTTCCCGTAATCGAGGACGACGACGCGGTCGGACACGTTCATGACAGCGTGCATGAGGTGCTCGATCATGATCACGGTCACGCCCTGCTGCTTGATGTGGCGGAAGATGCCGAGCATCTCCGCGACCTCCTGCGGGTTGAGCCCGGCGAGCACCTCATCGGCGAGGAGGAGGAGTGGCTTCGAGGCGAGCGCGCGCGCGAGCTCGAGCCGCTTCTTCTGGGCGACATTCAGCTTGCCCGCGAGCGTCTCGGCCCGATCGGCGAGGCCGAGCGAGGCGAGGGTCTCCTCCGCGACCTTCGTGGCCTGGCGCAGCCCGAGGTTCTCGCGGCCGAAGCAGGCGCCGACGGTGACGTTCGCGATGACCGAGAGATCGTTGAGCGGCCGCACCACCTGATGCGCGCGGGCCACCCCGCGCTTTGCGACCTGGAATGGCTGGAGCCCGCTGATGACCCGCCCGTCGAACGTGATCGTGCCGGTGTGCTTGCGGTACACGCCGTTGATCGCGTTGAACAGCGTCGTCTTCCCGGCACCGTTCGGACCGATGAGGCCGAGGATGCTGCCGCGCTCGACATCGAAGGACGCGCCGTCGCAGGCCACAAGGCCGCCGAAGCGGACGGTGCACCCGTTGACCTGAAGAAGAGCGGTCACCGCGTCCGGTCCGATGTCTTCGTCACGGGATATAACTCCTTAGCACCGGGAAGCGGGCGCGCAGCCAGCCGACCAGACCGGCGGTCACGAACAGCACCACGATGAGGAGCAGGAGACCGGCGAGGAAAAGCTGGAAATTCGCCAGCGTCTGGTTGGTGATGAGGAAGCCGCGCAGCCACTCGTACACCGCTGCTCCCACGATCGGTCCGGCGACCGTGCCGATGCCACCGAGCACGACCATGACGAGCGACTCGATCGACCGGAGGAGCTCGAAGGCGACGCCCGGCTCGATGAGCCCGTTCTTGAAGAAGAACGTCGCGCCGGCCATCGCCGGGAACACCGCCGAGATGACGTACGCGGCGACCTTCGCGCGCGCCGGATCGATGCCCACGACCATCGCGACGTCCTGGTCCTCGCGGATGGCCATGAGCGAGAGCCCGAACTTTGAGCGCTTGATCGCGTACGAGGCGGCGATCGTCGCGATCGCGACGACGGTCATCGTGTAGTACGCGAGCTCGGCCGCGGACTTCGCGCCGCCGTACTGCGCGTAGATCGAGAAGTTGAAGAACATGCCGACCGCGCCGCCGAACGGATCGAAGTTGTTCATGAAGGTGCGCGTCGCCTCGTTGATACCGACGGTGGCGAGCGCGAAGTACGCGCCGCGCAGCCGCAGGATCGGCATGCCGATGAGCAGGGCGATGAGCGCCGAGGGGAACGCCGCCGCGACGAGCGCCGCGAGGAAGTGCCAGCCCTGCACCTGCATGAGGTAGAACGCGAAGTAGCCGCCGAGGCCGAAGAACACGATGTGCCCGAAGGACACGTAGCCGGTGTAGCCCATGATGATGTTGATGCTCGACGCGAGGGTCACGAGCATGAACACGAGGAAGAGCTCCTCGCGCATCGAGGGGTTGCTCGTGATGATCGGTATCGCGGCGAGGATGGCGATGAGCCCGGCCACGAGCGGCAGGAATGGCAACCGGTACCGCCTCACGAGCGCTGACCCAGGAGGCCCTGGGGCCTCAGCAGCAGGATGAGGATGAAGATCACGTATTCGAGCACCGGCACCCACGACACCGGGATGAACACCGTCGAGACGCCCTCGAGGAGCCCGAGGACGACGCCGCCGAGCAGCGCTCCGGTGGGATTCCCGAGGCCGCCGAGCACGACGATGACGAAGCTCTTCACCTCGTAGCCCGCGCCGGAGAGCGGCGAGAACGAGAAGAGGGTCGAGAGCAGCCCGCCGCTCACCATCGCGAGCGCGGTCCCGATGCCGAACGACAGCGCGAGCATGCGCCGGGAGTCGATGCCCATGAGCTCGGCCGCGCTGCGGTTGTTCGCGACCGCGCGGATCGACTTCCCGATGCGTGTGCGGAAGAGGAAGCCGTAGAGCGCGACCGCGACGAGGATGGCCACGAGGACCGACACGGCGTGCGTGCCGAGGATCGTCACGTTCCCCGCGCTCACCGAGCCGAGCGACACGTCCACCGCGCGCGGTGTCGTGGTGAAGACGCTCGTCGCGATGCCGACGATCATCAGGTTCACCGAGAACGTCGCGAGGAGCGTCGTGAGCTCCGGCTCGTTGATGACGCGGTCGACCGCGATCAGGTATTCGACGACGCCGAACACCAGGCCAAAGAGCAGCGCCGCCACGAGCCCGAGGTAAGGGTTGATGCCGAAGTTCGTGAAGAGCACATAGACCACGAACATGCCAAGCGCGATCACGGGTCCGTGGGAGAGGTTGATGACTCGCATCACGCCGAAGATGAGCGTGAGGCCGAGGGCCGCCAGGCCGTAGACGAAGCCGAGCATGAGACCGTCGATCGCCGACGGAATGAGGGCGTCGAGGCTCATGCTCGGCTCGTTCTACCTATTCAGTTGTGTCGCGCTATCGGCGCAGCTGCGCGTCCGCGGACTTGGCCTCCAGCGGCCAGACGATCTGGGTCGCGAGCTTGCCGTCGGTTCCCTTGAGCCACTGCACGTACACCATGTCGTGCGCGATCTGCTTGCCGTGTGTCTTCGTCTCGGTCGAGAACTTGAGGTGCCCGAAGAACGTGATGAGGTCGAGCTTATCCAGCGCGGCCTTGACCTTCGCCGGGTCGCTGGAGCCCGCGTCCTCGAGCGCCTTCTGGAGCACGAGACCCGCGGCGTAGCCGCCGGCCGAGTGATAGGACGGCGGCGCGTTGAACATCGCCTTGTACGCCGTCGTGAACGCGTCGACGGTGATCCCGTAGTACGGGAGGTTGAGCGTCTTCGCGCTCGCCTCGGTGTACTTCACCTGCGTCTCCCACTGCGAGGGGCCCACGATGAACTGCGCGGCGTCGCCGATATCGGCGAACGTGGGCTCCGGGGGAGCGACGAGGAGCGACACGAAGCGGAACTTCACGCCCTTCTCGAACATCTGCTTCGCGAACGTGGTGCCGTCAACGAGGTGCCCACCGCCGATGAGGGCGTCGGGTGCCGCGGCGACGATCTGGTTGATGAACGGTGCGAAGTCGGCCGTGCCGGTGTCGTAGCCCTGACTGAGGACGACCTGCAGGCCCTTGCTCTCCGCGTACGGCTTCGCGGCGGCGACGACGGAGGTCGAGAAGCTGTCCTTCTCGTTCACGATCGCGATCTTCTTGATCGTCGGGTCGAGCTTGAGCATGAGGTCGATCGCGCCGGTGAGGTACTTCGAGGCCGGCGTGTAGACCTGGTAGATGTTCGTGAAGCCCGACTCCATGGTCGCGTCGTCCGCGCCGCCGGCGGTCACCATGACTTTACCGTTCTGCTCGGACAAGACGGCCGCGGCCTTCACCAGACCGCTGGAGTACGGCGACAGGAGGAAGTCGACCTTGTCGTCGTTGATGAGCTTCGTGTAGAGCTGCTGGACGCGGTCGACGGCCGATCCGTCGTCGTAGAAGGTGATCTTCGGCATGAGGACGGTGCCGTCCTTCAGCTTGATGCCGCCGGCCTTGGTGACCTGATCGACCCAGAGCTTGATGCCCTCGGTCTGCTTGGTCGAGGCGACCTGCTGCGCGCCGGTCTGCGAGTTCGTGAAGCCGATGTTCAGCGTCTTCGTGACGGTCGGCGCCGTCGTCGGTGCGGTCGTGGCCGCGGTCGTCGGGGTCGGCGTCGTGGTCGTCGTTGTGCCGCCGCACGCCGCGGCGAGCAGCCCGACGGCCGTCGCCAGCGCGGTGATCTGTCGCATGGCTCTCATTGGCACGCTCCTTTTCCCACAGCCCTGCGGAGCGGCCGAGACCGCTCCCGCCGGCAATTGTGACTGGTTCCTAATCCGCGGCGCTGGTGACTTCGAACACCGGCCCGCGGGTCCGCATCCAATCGACGAGCTGCTCGAAGGGCATCGGTCGCGCGATGTGATACCCCTGCGCGTAGTCGCAGCGCATGGCCTTCAGCGCCGCGAGGGTCGCCGCGTCCTCCACGCCCTCCGCGACGAC
>JBGQFO010000116.1:0-6785 GCA_041496945.1 Candidatus Limnocylindria bacterium
CTGCTCGACGACTCGTTCGCAGCCCTTCCCGTCGCTTTTCGCGAGGGACAGCGCATCCTCCAAGGCATGCAGGACGTGCTCCGCCTCTTCCTGACACGCATCGTGTACGCCGCGCTGCTCATCGCGGCCGCGGCCCTCCTGGACGCCGGTTTCCCTTACACGCCGAAGCAGAACGCGCTGCTCACGCTCCTCACGGTCGGGATCCCGGCCATCGCTCTCGCGGCGCTCGCGCGGCCGACGCCGCATGTGCGCGAGCGACTCGTCCGTTCACTGATCCACTTCGTGGTGCCCGCGGCATGGTCGCTCGCGCTCGTTGGGCTCCTCACGTTCGTCGCGTACGTCGCGTTCGGTGACTCGCCGGAGCGCGCGCGCAGCACGCTCACGACGTTCTCGGTGCTGTGCGGCATCGTGCTCGTGGTCTTCGCCGCGCCTCCGACGCGGCGCTGGACCGGCGGCGAGGAGAACGTGTCAGGCTGGCCGACCGTCGTGCTCGTCACGGGTCTGCTCGGCGCCTTCGCGTGGGTGATCACGTCGCCCGAACGAAGCGCATTCTTCGACCTCGGCGCGCTCCAGGCCGTGGATCTCGTCAGCATCACCGCGGCGTGCGCGGCATGGGCCATCGCGCTGCGATGGATATGGCGGCACCAGCTGCTCGAGCGCGCGCTCGGGATCGGGCCAGATCTAGCGGCGGAACATCCCGCGCAGCTGATCGGCGAGCACCTCGAGGGAGTCCGCCACCTGTAGCGCGCCCTGGCCCGCTTCGATGATGCGGCCGGCGTCGGCCGACATGAGCTCCGCGTCGGCGACGCTGACCGTGCTGCCCGGCTGGCGCGCGACCGCCAGCATCAGCGCGGCGTGCTCGGTCATCATCCGGCCATGCTCCGTGGCCGCGACGGCATCGGCACGCAGCGCCGCGGCTCGTGCGCTCAGGACGGATGCGCTCGCGTTCGTGCTCTGCTCGGGCCGCTCGCCGAGCGTCACCGCCATGACGCGCAGCCGTGTCGCAAGCGTGCGGAGCGAGTCCGCGTCCGAGATCATGTGCTGGGCCTCGCTCATCCAGAGCGCGCGGTCGATACCGGTACCCGCGGTGGCCACCGCCAGGAGCCGCTCGCCGTGATCGGCCATCGCGCTCGCGTGTGCGTCAATGCGATCGGCCGTGGCGCGGAGCTCCGTCGCGACGCCGACCTCGCCGGCCGACAGCGCCTGCGAGAGGATCCAGAGAGCGGCGAGAAGGGCGACGCCGAACCCGGTGAGAGCGACCATCGTGAGAGTGAAGGCGCCCCGGCGGCTCGGGACGTCGCGGCGTGCCGGCAGAGATGCGGCGGTCGCCACGTTGGTCTTTCCGGGCGGAACGTAGTCCCGGCGGCGCCGCGGGCGAGTGCTCACCGGCACGTGCGGCCTGGCCTTTCGGCCCGTGCTCCGTCGGGCGCGACCCTACACGAGGATGACTGGCGCCGAGATGTGCGTGGGCGGGCGCTAGGTGCGCGCGGTCCCCGCGAGCTCCTGCAGGAGGCGCCAGTTCTGGAGACGATCCTGCTGCGTCGCTCGGATCTCCGTGCTCGGCGTCCCGTCGGGGGCGAAGTGCGGCGCGAAGCGGCCCTCGGTGCGCGCGAACGCGAGGAAGTCGACGACGGTGCCGTCCGGCAGCGAGCTCCAATCGGACTTCGGATCGGGGTTGCCCTGCAGCGAGAGCCGCTCCTTGAGCGTGGCCCCCTTACGCGGGTCGTACACGAAGAGGGGGAAGGCGCGCGAGTCCACGGCGAGCCGCGATTGGCGGTTCGACGCGTCGTCGGCGATCCCGTGCTCCGGCTGGCACGGCGCGTACGAGATCACGACCGCGGGACCGGGATAGCTGTTCGCGTCGAGGATCGCCTTGTAGAAGTGGTTCACGTGCGCCGGCGTCGTCTGTGCGACGAACACGTCGCCGTGCGCCATGAGGATCCGGCCGAGCTCCTTGCGGCGCTCGGGGCGTCCGTGCAGCGACTTCCCGTACGCGGAGAGCTTCGTGACCTGACCGCCGAACGATGCGGTCGACGCCTGACCCCCGGTGTTCGAGTAGACCTGCGTGTCCAAGACGAGGACCTTGACGTCCGCGCCCGACGCGACCATGCGCGACAGCGATTGGAAGCCGATGTCGTACATCGCGCCGTCGCCGCCGATCACCCAGATCCGGCGCTCGCCCTTCCCCTCCTGGTCCCAGCGGGCGCGGATGCCGAGCGCGTCGGCGGGACCGTTCTCGAAGAGCGAGTTCGTCCACGGCACGAGGTACGGGTTGTACGGGTACGTGCTGCCGAACACCGTGTTGCATCCGGTGGAGGCGACGATGCCCATCCCTTCCGTGCCGTACGTCTGTCGCGTCGCGGCGACGAGCATGCGGATTGCCGTGGCCTCGCCGCACCCCGAGCAGGATCCGGCACCGCCGACGTAGCCCAGCGCGTGATCGCCGAGCATGAGGTCGGCGAGCGCCTTCTCGCTCCGATACTCGGGTGGCGTCGGTGGCAGCGAGCGGAAGAAGCGCATGTCGCGCGCGTAGCGCTCGAGCGTCGCCTCGCCGTCCCCGCCATCGGGCGTCTTGTCGACCATGCGCAGCGCGTCGTACCCCAGCGCGACGCAGACCTCGACGCATTCCGCGCAGCCCTTGCAGTGCACCGGGTCGACGAAGATGCCGAACAGCGCGGGCTCGAGCCCGCGCTTCGCGGGGACCTGACCGTACTTGCGCGTCTCGGCGAAGTGCGACCGTGCGGTCTCCACCGCCCGCGTGGCGAGGGCTTCGTCCTTCGCGAACGAGGCGACGCGCTCCTCGATCGCGCTTGACGGCAGCGCGATGCCCTGGATCGCCGTGTCGGGGCAGGTGTTGACGCAGCTCATGCAGCCGACACAGCGGTCGACGATGAATTCCGGGATGCGGGGTGAGAGGTGGCTGAAGTCGCGCGTCGCGGCAGTGCCCGGCGGAATGATGCTCCTGGCTACGCCGCGGTCCGCGGGAAGCTCCGCGTCCGCCGTGTTGCTGCGGTACGCACTGACCACATCGCGGTTGAAGTCGTCGACATACGTGTGGATATCGAAGAGGTGCGCGGGCTCGGCGACCGTGGGCGCCTCGTGCGGAGCGCCGGACTCGTTCGTGAGCGTCATCCGCTCACCACCTGGACCTGAGCGCTCGTGCCGGCGTCGGCGGCGGCCGCGGAGACTTCGATGACGCTGCCGTATGCGGCGCGAACGACGGCCATGTTCGCGTCGACGACAGCGTCGCCGCGCTTTCCGAAGAAACGCGCGAGGCGGTCGCGGACGGCACCCATGAGCTGCTCGTCGTCGAGCCCGGCGCGTCGCGCGAACGGTGCGACGCGGAGGAACACGCCCACCAGCGCGACCCCCTGCATGCGTACGAGCAGCTCGGGCCGCGGCGCGTGCGCTCGTGCCAGTGCCGCGGTGTCGAGCGCGACGAGGCGGATGTGCCGCTCGACGATCTCCGTGCGTGCACGGGCGGGCAGCGACGCCCAGATCCGCTCCGGATCGGTGAGCGGCGACTGCACGAAGACGGTGCCGCCGTCGACCAGACCGCGCAGCGGCGCACCCTGCGAGAACGCCGCGACGTCGTGCAGCGGCACGAAGTCGACGTGCTCGAGCTCGGCGTGCGTGCGGATGGGCCCTTCGGCGATGGTGAGGAAATACGCCGTGGGCAGCCCCTTCTTCTCCGAGCCATAACGCGGATACGCCTGTACCCGAAGCCCGAAGAGATCACCGACGAGCGCGGCGAGAAGCTTGTTCGTCGTCACCGAGCCGAAGCCGCCGATCGAGTGGCCGCGCATGCTGTACGCGCCCTTCGGACGGACATCGAGATCCATGCGCTCGAGCGCGAGCGGGTGACGGATGCCGAGGACGGCGAAGCGCCGCTCGTTGCTGAGCGGCTCCTGGAGCCAGCGGTAGACAGCGGCGATGTCGCCGGCGGCGACGTCGCGCGAGCCGAGGCCCGCGGAGACCGACGCAACGAGGGGAATGCGCGCCCCGGAGCCTGCGACGTCGGCGAGAGCGGCCTTCACTTCCCGCGTGAGCGGGTTGTCCGCGGCGGCGGGCTCGTCGGTGCGCTCGATGACCGCGACGGCGCGCGCTTCCCTGAGCACGGCGGCGAGCCGCGCCGCGGGGAACGGACGGAAGCTCGTGACCGCGACGCAGCCGACGCGTCGTCCGGCGCGGCGCAGCTCATCAACGACGGCGATCGCCGTGTCGGCGATGGTGCCCATCGCGACGACGATCGTCTCGGCATCCTCGCAGCGGTATGCGTCGATGAGGCTGTATGGGCGGCCGGTGAGCTCGGTCCAGGTGTGCATCGCGAGGCGCAGCTCTTCGGCGAGCCGGTGGTAGAACGCGCGCTGGCCGATCTTGCCTTTCATGAACGCGTCCTGGTTCTGAACCACTCCGGTCATGAGCGCGTCCTTGGGGTCGAAGTAGGACCGCACGTGCTCGCGCGGGTCGCCGACGAAGTCGCGCAGGAGCTCGTCCTCGGGTAGCAGGACATTCTCGAACGTGTGCGTCGTGAGGAAGCCGTCCTGGACGACGAGGAATGGGATCTCGGTGGCCTCCGCGGCGCGGCGCGCGATCGCCGTGAGGTCGCAGGCTTCCTGGGCGTTCCGCGCGAAGAGGATCCCCCACCCGGTGTCGGCGACGCCCATGACGTCGTCATGTCCGGCGTGGATGTTGAGTGCCTGGCTGGTGAGTGCGCGCGCGCCGACATGGAAGACGGCGGGCAGGCGCTTGCCCGCGATGACGTAGAGAACTTCCTTCATGAGGATGAGCCCCTGACCCGCGGTGAAGTTCGTCACGCGTCCGCCGGCGAGCGCGAAGCCCTCGGCGGCGGAGGCTGAGGAATGCTCCGACTCGGGTTCGATGAACCGCAGTGGCGTGCCCCATAGGTTCGTCGCGCCGTCAGCGACGGCCGCCTGATAGAGCGCGGCCATCGTCGTGGAGGGCGTGATCGGATACGCGCAGGACGCTTCCGAGATCCGCGTTTCGACGTGCGCGATGGCCTCGGAGCCATCGGCCACGACGGCGATGCCGGGGTAGCGCGGTGCGGTCATGAGAGAAGCCTGACGGCCGCCTTCCGCCGCGCCCACGGCCGAACGGCCCAACCGGCAGGGCCGACCGTCCTGTACGGCCTTTGCCCGACAGGGTTTCGGGACGGAAATGCCCGAGCGACCTGCCGTTCGCCGGAGCTTGTCATGACAGGTCTTCTCCGGTCGAAGGAGCCGATCCCCGATCTCCTTTGATCGTGATCGCTCTTGATGCCGCTCCCAGTTTCGCGGTCGTTGATGGGATCTCTGACCCGCGATTCCCTCGGCAGGCCCCTCGGGACGAGCCTCATCCTCGCACCATCGACGGAGGCTTACGAGGGACGATCGTCGCAGCGCGGCGGGTCGAAGGTCGCCTGCTCTTGTACGGCGGCGGCCGTCAGGGGCGCGAGCGAAACTGGCGGAAGCGTCGCCGCGAGCGGTGCATCTCGCCTGACTTGGGAATGATGCTGATCGAGCCGTCGACCTCGAGGATCGCCGCGGCGACGTCGCCGAGATCCGCGACCCCGTGCTCGCGCGCGGCCATCTCGATCTCCTCGCGCTCGACGTGCTCGCGTTCGAGCGCCCCGGCGATGAGTTTCCCGTCCTGGAGTAGGAGCGTCGGCTCCACCTTGAAGAGGTGCCCCAGGTACGGAACGCCTCGGCCGAAGCGCCCCAGGCCGTAGTTCATTCCGAGCAGCGTCGCGGCCGAAACGATCCCACCGACGAGCGAGACATCGCCGCCGTTCATCGCGTTCTGCACGGCGTTGGCGATGATGAGGATGACCACGAAGTCCGCCGGGCTCATCTGCCCGAGCTCACGCTTTCCGCCGAGCCGCAACAGGCCGAGGACGGCGATGTACACGACGGCGGTGCGCAGGATGATCTCCCAGATCGGCACGCTCGTCGTCAGCACGCGGACATCGTGACGTACGGCGGCGATGGAGTCACGACGGTACCGGGCCGCGTCGGGTGAACGCCTACACGGCTCCGCGCGCACTCCCCCTTCCGTCCCGCGGCGCCCCCACTAGCGTGGTGGCGATGGCCATCCTCATCGCGCTTTTCGTCGTCGGGCTGGCCGGCTTCGCGGCGTACGCGTATCTCCGCGTGAGCGGGATCGCCACCGCTGCCGAGGAGCGCCTGGCGATCGTCTTCGGGATCGCGTTCGCGCTCGTGCTTCGCCCGGAAAGCCCGATCGAGCTCGTCGCCGAGTTCATCGCGCTCAGCGCCGTCGTGCTGGGCGTCGCTTCGGTGGCGCACCTCGCGGCCGTCGCGCTCCAGGGCGGCCGAGCGGCGGGTGTGACCGGCTAGTTCGAGGCGGCGAGGACCTTCTCGCGCTCGGTCTCGGCCACCTTCGTGCCGCGCACGATGAGCACCGAGCACGGCGCGTTGAAGAGCACGCCTCGCGCGACGCTCCCGAGGAAGATGCGCGCCACGCCGGTACGGCCGTGGCTTCCGATGACGATGCAGTCGGCACGATCGTCGATCGCCGCCGCGATGAGCTGCGCCGCGGCGTCACCCTCGCGGACCTCGGAGGTCGCGGCGAGCCCCGCGGCCACCAGCGCCGCGGTGCGCTCGCGTGCGGACTTGGTGGTCGCGTCCCTGAGCTCGGGTAGGGCGTCGTAGTACGCCTGGATGGCCGCATACGTCGCCATCGCGGCGTCGGTCGTGGCAAGGGTGGACGGGAACGGGGCATCGACCACGCTCACGACGCGCACCTGGAGATCGCGCAGCGCGGGGACC
>JBGQFO010000117.1:0-6772 GCA_041496945.1 Candidatus Limnocylindria bacterium
GTCGATCGCGCGGTAGAGGTGGCCGACCGTGCCGTAGCTCTGCGGCGCGGGCACGATGTCGTCGTCGCTCATGAGCGGCCGCGCCCGCTCGATCGCGACCTGCGCCTCGGGGTCGTCGAGCGCGAGACCCTCGGGCCGCTCGAGGAAGAGGAAATGCCGCAGTGCCTTCTCGCCGAACGGCACGAGCGCGATCTGCACGCCCGCGGGGAAGTGCTTCGCCGCGGTCGGGAGGTTCGGACGGGAAAGGTGCGGCGCCGCGCCGATCGCGGTCAGGAGGTTCTGCACCAGCGTGAGGTGAAGCATCTCCTGCTTCGCTACGGTGAGGATGACGGTGCGCCAGCGGTCGACCGCCTCGAGCTGCGCCGCGCTGAGGCCCTCGTCGGCCCGCTGCTTCATGGTGAATGCGGCGAAGAGGTACTCGCAGAGGATGGTGTGCTCGAGCTCGGCGGCCTCGCGCAGCAGGTAGATGAGCTGCTCGCGATGCTCGACGACGATCGGCGGCTCGACCGCCGGGGGCTGCGCTCTCAGCACGCTCACGGCGCTGTTGTAAGAGGAGGCCGTCCGAAAGGCGTTACGGCGTCCCGTAACGCTTTCCGGACGGGCGCCCGGGCACACTTCCGCCGATGACACGGCCCCCCGCTGCTCCGCGCCCGGTTGCCCGATACGGCGCGACCCTGCTCTTCGTCGCGACGATGTTCCTGTTGGGCACCGCATTCGTGCTCGGCGGTGGGACATTCGGCGGCGAGGACGGGACCGAGCGCGGGCTGGTGGCGGGCGATGTCTTCCAGCTGATCTCAACGCTGGCGACCGCGATCGTCGGGCTGGTCATCGCGATCCGCCGACCCAGCAATCCGATCGGATGGACCTTCAGCGCTCTGGGCGTGCTCACCGCGCTCATCGTCGCGGCGGCTGGGTATGCCATCCACACGGTCATCGTCGCGCCCGGTTCGCTGCCAGGTGGCGAGTGGGCGACGTGGTTCCGCCACTGGGCCGACCGGAGCGTGGTCGCGCTCGTGCTCCTCGCGTTCCTGCTTTTCCCGAGCGGACGCCTTGCCTCGCGACGCTGGCGACCGGCGCTCCTCCTCCCGCCGCTCGTCGCGCTCGGCTTCATGGCCCGCGGATTCGTGCCCGGACCGCTCGCCTTCCTCGGCGTTCCGAACCCCGTGGGCATCGAGTGGTTGCCTCGGAGCATCGACGACGGCGCGACCGGCGGCATCCCGCTCATCGCCGGCAGCGTCGTCGCGGCCGCGCAGCTCGTCGTGCGCTTCCGCGCCACGAGCGCGTTGGAGCGCGAGCAGATCAAGTGGCTCGCCCTGCCGCTCATCCTGTTGATCGTCGCGATCTCCGCGACCGTGATGACGCTCGTGCTCGGCATGCCAGCCGATGTGATCAACGGTGCCGGCATCTCGTCGCTGTACGCGATCGCGGAATTCGCGCTGCCGGTCTGCATGGCGATCGCGATCCTGCGCTATCGCCTCTACGACATCGACGTACTCATCAACCGCGCGCTCGTCTATGGCGCGACGACCGTGGGCATCGCGGTGGCGTTCTTCGCAGGCATCGTGCTGCTCCAGACGATCCTTCGCCCGCTCACGAGCGGCTCCGAGATCGCGGTCGCCGTCTCGACGCTCGCCAGCGTGGCGCTGTTCCAGCCGCTGCAGCGTCGGACGCAGAGTGCGATCGACCGTCGCTTCTACCGCTCGCGCTACGACGCGGCGCGGACGCTCGATGCGTTCAGCGTGCGTCTGCGCGACGAGGTCGATCTCGATGCCGTGCGTGGTGAGCTCGTCGCCGCGGTGCGCGACACGGTGCAGCCGGCGCACGCGGGCGTTTGGCTACGGGAGGCGCGATGAACGCTCGGATCTTGGTCCCACTCATCGTCGTGTTTGGTGTCAGCTGCACGCTGACCGGGCTCGTCCTGCTGGCGCTGTCCTGGTCCGCTCCCGTCCCCGACTCGTGGGGATTTCGCGGCTTCACCGTGCTCTTCGCGACGGGTTTCGGTGGCGTCGGCGCGAACCTCGCGTTCCGCCGACCGCAAAACCGGGTCGGCTGGGTCCTCCTCACGGCCGGCACGATGTCCGCGATACAGGTCGCCCTCGAGGAATACTCGATCTACGGCGGCGTCGGGCGCGCGACGCCGCTGCCCGGTGCGGTGTTCGCGGGCTGGGCCCAGAGCTGGATCTGGCTCATCGGGGTCGTGCTCATCGTGACCTACACGCTGCTCGTCTTTCCGACCGGATCGTTCGTGTCGCCGCGCTGGCGCATCGTCGGCAGGCTCGCCGCGATCGATTGCGTCATCGGCGTCGTGGGCCTGGCGTTCGCGGCCGGGCCGCTCAACAACGCGCCCCAGTTCGACAACCCATACCCACTCCTCGGCGACCTCGGCCACCCCATGTGGTTCGCTGCCTTCTTCGGCGTCATGTTCCTCGCAGTCGCGGCGGCGGCCTCATTGTTCGTGCGCTACCGACGCGCGGCACGAGTGGAGCGGCAGCAGCTCAAGTGGCTGGCCGCCAACGGCGGGCTCATCGCCGTCGTCGTCGTGATCACCGCGCTGTCGCAGGTCTTCGCGCCCGACGTGAAGGCCTACCAGGTCCTCTTCATCGCCTCCATCGCGCTGATGCCGATAACGATCGGGATCGCTGTGCTTCGATACCGCCTGTACGACATCGACGTCATCATCAACCGCGCGCTCGTCTACGGTGCGACGACCGCGGCGATCGGAGCCGCATTCTTCGTCGGCATCGTCATCCTCCAATCCGCTCTGCGGCCGATCACCGGCGGGTCCGAGCTCGCCGTCGCGGCGTCGACGCTGCTCTGCTTCGCGCTGTTCCAGCCAGTCCGGCGGAACGTGCAATCGACGGTCGACCAGCGCTTCTACCGCTCCCGCTACGACGCCGCGCGCACGCTGGACCGCTTCGTGAGCGACCTCGCCGGGGAGGTCGACCTCGGCGCAGTGCGCGCGAGCCTCATCGACGCGGTCGGCGAGACCGTGCAGCCGACACACGTGTCGGTCTGGCTGAGGTCCGCTCGTAACGATTCCCGGACGGCCGGTGGATAGGAAGGACGCGAGATGATGACGCTCACCAGGACCTTCCGGCGGGTCATCGGCCGCAGCGACGAGGCGACGGCCGCGGTGCCCGTCCGTCCGCAGAGCCGCTCACGTGTGCTCGAGACGGCGCCGATCGACATCGCGCCGAACGACCCGATCCTGTCCTATTTCCACGCGGGCTCCGGCGCGGTCGCGATCGACGACCTTGCGCTCGACTCGCCCGCGGTGAACGCACTCCGCGCCGCGGGCGTGAAGCTCGTGGTCCCGCTGATCAGCCAGGGCGAGCTCATCGGCCTGCTCAACCTCGGGCGCCGCCTCTCGGACCAGGACTACTCGACCGACGACCGGCGGCTCCTGGAGAAGCTCGCCGCGCAGGCGTCGCCCGCGGTGCGCGTCGCGCAGCTCGTGCGCGAGCAGGAGACCGAGGTCCGCGCGCGTGAGCGCATCAATCAGGAGCTGCGCGTCGCGCAGCTCATCCAGCAGCAGTTCCTCCCGAAGACGCTGCCCGACCTGCCGGGGTGGCAGATCGCGGCGTTCTACCGCGCCGCGGCCGAGGTCGGCGGCGACTTCTACGACTTCATCCCGCTGCCGGACGGGAAGATCGCTCTCGTCGTCGGCGACGTCAGCGGGCACGGCGTCCCCGCGGCTTTGGTGATGGCAACGACGCGCAGCATCCTTCGGACCGAGGGGCCGCGTCTCGTGGCGCCGAGCGCGATCCTCGCGCGCGTGAACGAGCTCCTCCACGCGGACATCCCGCAGAACATGTTCGTCACCTGCCTCTACGCGGTGCTCGACCCGAAGACGGGCACGCTCCGCTATGCGAACGCCGGCCACGACCTGCCGTTCGTGCGCCGAGGCTCGGCGGTCGAGGAGCTCCGGGCGACCGGTATGCCGCTCGGCGCGATGCCGGGCATGATCTATGTCGAGAAGGAAGCGACCCTCGGGCCGGGCGACGTGATCCTCCTTCACTCCGACGGCCTCGCCGAGGCGCACGATCCAAGCCACGCCATGTTCGGGTTCGGCCGGATGCGCACGCTCATGGGCGGACTCGGGATCGGGCAGGAGCTCATCGACGGTCTGCTCGATGCGCTCGCGGGCTTCACCGGGCCGGCGTGGGATCAGGAGGACGACATCACGCTCGTGACGCTCGCGAGATCCGCCGGGGTCGCCGGCGAGCACGTCCTGGTCGAGTTCCGCGAGTCAAGCGCGGCGGGCAACGAGCGCAAGATCATGCAGCGCGTCGCGGACGCGACGAAGGACGTCGGCCTCGAGCCGAAGCAATACGAGCGACTGAAGACCGCGGTGTCCGAGGCCGCGATGAACGCGATCGAGCATGGCAACCACGGCGATCCGGACCTCCCGGTGCACGTGCGGGTGAGCGTGACGGATCGCGAGCTGACCGTGCGCATCGTGGACAACGGCGGCGGCAGGGAGATCCCCGAGGCGGAAACGCCGGACCTCGAGGCGAAGCTCGCGGGGCTGCAGAAGCCTCGCGGGTGGGGCCTCTTCCTGATCAAGAACATGGTCGACGACCTGCGCACGCACACGACCGAGACGCATCACACCGTCGAGCTCGTCATGCGGCTCGCGGGGAAGGGAGCGGACCGATGACCACCGAGATGAACGCGGTGCGCTACACCGACGGGACGGCCGTCGTGGACCTGCCATCGCAGATCGATTCCACAGCGGAGCACGCGCTCAACAGCGCGTATGCGGCCGCAGCGGAGCACGGATCGAAGACGGTGCTGCTCAACTTCGCGGGCGTGGACTTCCTCTCGAGCACGGGCATCGCGCTCATCGTCGGGATCCTCGCCCGCGCGCGGAAGGACGGCCGGACGATCACTGCGGCGGCACTGAGCGACCACTACCGGGAGATCTTCGAGATCACGCGCCTGTCGGACTTCATGACGATCTATGTGGACGAGAACGCAGCCTTGAAGGGTGGGAAGAAATGACCGCATCGGCGACGAACACCATGGCGGACCGCATCGACGAGAAGACGATCGTCATCCGCGTGCGCGGGGAGGTGACCGCGGCCTCGGAGCAGCCGCTCATGGCCGCGTACGGACAGGCCGGCGAGAAGACGAAGGTCATCGTGCTGGACTTCTCGCGACTCGAGTACATGAACAGCGGTGGCATCGGACTGCTCGTGACGCTCCTCGTGCGCGCGAACCGCCAGAAGCAGAAGCTGCTGGCCTGCGGCCTCAACGATCACTACAAGCAGATCTTCGAGCTCACGCGGCTCGACGAGGCGATCGGGATCCACGACACCGAGGCGGCCGCGATCGCGGCCGCGAACGCGTAGCGGAGGCGGGTGATGGCGCGCGACGACGCGAACTGGGCGAAGCCGGTCAAACAGCTCGAGGCGGATGACGTTGCGGGCGCGTGGAACGCCAACGTACGCGGTCGACGGCTCAACGCGGCGAACGGCGGCTTCGGCCGCCTGTTCCAGAAGACGTTCGCGGTGCCCCTGGTGGGCGTGACGGTGACGCCGCAGCACGTCATCGGGACCTGGAAGGCGCACTTCGCCGACTTCTGGCCGAAGGGCCAGAGGATGTTCCTTCCGGCCACGGGCATCGCACCGGGCGAGGTCGGGCTCATCAACGCGAGCATTCCGGGCGCGCCGACGATGGCGACGGGCGTACTGGTCATCTATGCCGACGACGAGTCGTTCAGCTTCATGTCGCCCGAGGGTCACCCGTTCGCCGGTCCGCTCACCTTCAGCGCGCAGGTCGAGGACGGCGTGACCGTGGCGCAGGTCCACGAGCTCACGCGCGCGAGCGATCCGTTCTGGGAGCTCGCGATGATGTTGCCCGTGCTCGGCGAGCGCATGCAGAACGACATCTGGCGCTCGACGCTGCGCAACCTCGCGACCTCGTTCGGCGTCGAGGGTCCGGTGGTGCGCTCGAAGATCGTGTGCGTCGACAGCCACCGGCAGTGGCGCAACGCGAAGAACATCTGGCAGAACGCCGCGATCCGCTCGGGGATCGGCGCTCCGGCCCGCTGGCTTCGGAGGGGTTAGCGAAGCGGTGTATTCGCGCGCGTAGTGCGGGATCCTCGGACCCATCCTGTTCGTCGTGGTCTTTCTCATCGAGGGCGCCACGCGGCCGGGTTACGACGCGATGCGGACCTTCGTCAGCCAGCTGAGCCTCGGCGACGGCGGCTCACCGCCGGGCGCGGCGCGACCTGGGGACCGCGCCTGGTCGCTGCGGTCGGGATCGGCATGATCATCGCCGGTGTCTTCGTGACCGATCCGGCGCTCGGCTATCCACCGGGCGCGCCCGCAGGCCTCAGCGAGACGCCAAGCGACCACGGTTCACTCCACGTGCTGGGAGCGCTCCTCGACTTCGCCGGCCTGCCTGCCGCCGCGTTCGTGTTCTCTCGGCGTTTCGCGACACTCGCGGGCCGTGGCGGCATGCGGAGGTACTCGCTCGCAACTGCGGCGGTCATGCTCGCGTTCTTCGTCGCCTCGACCGTGGCCGCGGGCAACGACGGACTCCGCTCCGTCGCGGGGCTGCTTCAGCGCGCATCCATCATGACCGGCTGGTCCTGGATCGCCGTGCTCGCGGTCCAAGCGATGCGGGAGGAGCCCACGATCTAGCGAAGGCGCGGGTGCGACAATTGACCTGACCACCCACGGTCAGGGAGCATCAACGTGAAAGATGTAGTCATCATCGACGGCGCGCGCACCCCCTTCGGTACCTACGGCGGCGCGCTGCGCGA